>CANKLV010000009.1 GCA_947483415.1 Chitinophagaceae bacterium | reverse complement strand
TCGCCTTCGTTCATAAATCCATCGCTAAGTGCATCAGGCTGAAGATCGTATTTCTCTTCCATTTCTGCCAATCTTGTATCTATAATACCTTTGGTGCCGTATTGTGAAGGACCAATGCCTTCAATGCGTATACAAGCCGGATATTCAATTTTATTACTTGCTTCTTTATCTACGTTTATCAATTCCAGCATAAACTTCCAACTTTTCACAAAATCGTATTCATAAATAAATTTCTGATTGGGATCGGCAATTTGACTACCGATTAAAACCTCTTGCATCATGATTGGTTCTAACTTATAAGTTTTGTCGTATTTTTCAAGTGAAATTTCTTTACCATACTGCCATAAATCGTTGCTCTTATAAAAAGTAGCTGCATGTTTTTGATCAAATTCATAGGCCTTTAAAATAGCCAAATGTAGATCGTAAAATGTTTGTTGATGCTTGATTACAATATCTCTGTAAACAACTTCATCTTCTTCCCAATAAATCCTAAATTTTAATATTGCCATAATCAAAAATAAGGAAAAGTTGTAAACAATAACTCAAAGAAAACAATCATTTAATTCCATAAAAAAAGCCATCTCAAAAAATGAAATGGCTTTTCTTAGAAATTATTAAGAAATTATTTTGATTCAGTTGATAAACCAGCTTTTAAATATTCGCTGTTTAATCGTGCAATGTTTGAAACTGAAATTCCTTTTGGACATTCTGCCTCGCATGCATAGGTGTTTGTACAATTTCCAAATCCTTCTTTATCCATTTGAGCAACCATATTTAAAACCCTTGATTCTCTTTCTGGACCTCCTTGTGGCAGTAATGCCAATTGAGAAACTTTTGCGCCCACAAACAACATGGCACTTCCATTTTTACATGTGGCAACGCAAGCACCGCAACCAATACAGGCTGCTGCCATAAACGCATCATCCGCATCTTTTTTATCAATTGCAATGGCG
Organism: Chitinophagaceae bacterium; assembly: GCA_947483415.1. Taxonomy (GTDB): domain Bacteria; phylum Bacteroidota; class Bacteroidia; order Chitinophagales; family Chitinophagaceae; genus Ferruginibacter. The sequence continues at coordinate 23,764 of CANKLV010000009.1, read as the reverse complement.
TTTGCATCTACTGCATTTCCAGTATTTACACTTATAAATCCACCAGCTTGTATAATTCTATCAAAAGCAGAACGATTCACAACTAAATCTTTCAAAACGGGGAAAGCCTTACTACGCCATGGTTCTACCGTAATGGTATCCCCATCTTTAAACGCACGCATGTGCAATTGACAAGTAGTGTTTTGTTGCCAAGGTCCGTGTGCTTGTCCATTGATGTACATGCTACACATACCACAAATTCCTTCACGGCAATCATGATCAAATGCAATGGGTTCTTTTCCATCAACAATAAGTTGTTCGTTCAATACATCAAACATTTCCAAAAAACTCATTTCAGAAGAAATGCCTTTTAATTGATACGTTTCTAATTTACCTTGCTCCCTACTGTTTTTTTGACGCCAAACCTTTAAGGTCAAATTCATGTGATAATGTTCCATATGCTATATTTTTATGATTGTCTATTTGTAAAACAACATACAATCGTTTATCAATGATTATTTATAACTTCTTTGTGTTGGTTTAACAATGTCAAAGCTTAATTCTTCTTTATGCAATTCCCAGTTGCTATCTCCTTTATTTTCCCATGCGGCTACGTATGCATAATTTTCATCGTCTCTTTTCGCTTCACCATCTTCTGTTTGACTTTCTTCTCTAAAGTGACCGCCACAACTTTCATTTCTATCTAATGCATCTAAACACATCAATTCTCCCAATTCAATCAAATCTGCTACCCTACCGGCTTTGTCTAATTCTAAATTAAACGAATTGATTTCTCCAGGAATTCTCACATCGCTCCAAAACTCTTTTTTCAATGCACGAACCTCTTCAATGGCTTGATTTAATCCTTTTTCACTTCTTGCCATTCCGCATTTATCCCAAATAATTTTACCCAATCTTTTGTGAAAACTTTCAACGGTTTGTTTTCCTTTAATATTGATAAGTGTATTCAAACGATCTGAAACTGCTTTTTGGGCTTCAGCGAATGCAGGATGATCGGTTGAAATTGAATTCGTATGAATTTCGTCTGCTAAATAATTTCCTAAAGTGTAAGGAATTACAAAATAACCATCTGCTAAACCTTGCATTAATGCAGAAGCACCCAAACGATTCGCACCATGATCACTGAAGTTTGCTTCGCCTAAAGCGTACAAACCTTTTACTGTTGTTTGTAATTCATAATCTACCCATAATCCACCCATGGTATAATGCACTGCTGGATAAATACGCATTGGGGTTTCGTATGGATTTTCACCAGTTATTTTTTCATACATTTTAAATAAGTTGCCATATTTTTCTTCTACAACTTTCTTGCCTAATGCAACAATTTCTTCATGGCTGACATTATCATTTCCAGATTTACCCGCTTCAATTTTACCAAAACGAACAATCGCGTCTTTATAATCTAAATAAACAGCCATTTTTGTGGTTCCTACGCCATAACCCTCATCACACCTTTCTTTAGCCGCTCTTGATGCAACGTCGCGTGGTACAAGGTTTCCAAATGCTGGATATCTTCTTTCTAAATAATAATCTCTTTCGTTTTCTGGAATATCTTTTGGATTTCTACTGTCTTCTTTTTTTAATGGCACCCAAATTCTACCATCATTTCTCAAACTTTCACTCATCAAAGTCAATTTACTTTGATGGTCGCCACTAACGGGAATACATGTTGGGTGAATTTGCGTAAAGCAAGGATTTCCAAAGAAAGCCCCTCTTTTATGGGCTTTCCATGCTGCGGTAACATTGCTACCCATTGCATTTGTACTTAAATAAAACACGTTACCATATCCACCAGAACATAATAAAACTGCATGTCCAAAATGACTTTCCAATTCCCCACTTATTAGATCTTTTGCTATAATTCCTCTTGCTTTATCGTCTATTTTAACTACATCAAGCATTTCATGTCTTGTGTACATTTTCACATTGCCTAAAGCTACTTGTCTTTCTAAAGCACTATATGCACCCAATAACAATTGCTGTCCTGTTTGACCTGCAGCGTAGAACGTACGTTGTACCTGCGTTCCGCCAAAAGAACGGTTACTTAATAATCCACCATACTCACGGGCAAAAGGTACACCTTGCGCCACGCATTGGTCGATAATAGAAGTGCTAACTTCAGCCAAACGATGTACGTTGGCTTCTCTGGAGCGGTAATCACCTCCTTTAACGGTGTCGTAAAATAGACGGAAAACAGAATCCCCATCATTTTGATAATTCTTTGCGGCATTAATACCACCTTGAGCAGCGATACTGTGTGCACGACGAGGACTATCTTGAAAACAAAACGCCTTAACCTTATATCCCATTTCTCCAAGTGAGGCCGCAGCTGAAGCACCAGCTAAACCAGTACCCACCACAATTACTTCTAATTTTCGTTTATTGGCTGGATTAACCAACTTTACATGTCCTTTGTAATCGGTCCACTTTTTATCCATTTCTCCATGTGGAATCTTTGAGTCTAAAGCCATATTCGTAGAATTAAAATTAAAAAGCTAATATTATTTTATCCAATCAAAAAACATTGCGATAGGCATTGATGCAAATAACAAACAAATGATTATTGCATAACCAAATCCAATTGATTTTATTAATGGGGTGTATTTTTTGTGATTGACGCCCAATGATTGGAACGCACTTTGAAAACCATGATACAAATGCCAGAACAAGGCAACAACACCTGCAATGTATAAAGCTACTATCCAATTCACACTAAACACTTCTTTCATTTCTTCAAATAAATTGTGTGGAGCATCTCCTTTTACATACAACGCTACTTTAGTATCTACATAAAAATGAGACAAATGCATAACTAAAAACAACAAAAGCAAGGTTCCTAAAATCGCCATTGAACGGCTATACCATTTGCTGTTTTTATTGGGTTGACTGTAAGCATATTGCACAGGACGCGCGTTTTTATTTTGACTCCACAACATTAACCCTTGAATGATGTGCGTGATTAAACCGGCAAATAAACCCAATTCTAAAAATCTCATTATCCAATTGTGGCTCATAAAACGCGCCATTTCATTAAAGGTTTTTCCTTCATCATTTAAGAAAATACAAGCGTTGATGCTCGCATGAACGATTAAAAATAAAATTAAAAAAAGTCCGGTAAAAGCCATCACGTACTTTTTACCAAGCGAAGAAGTAAAAAAATGTTTCCAAGTCATAAGTGAAATTTGAAAGATAAATGGTGTTGCAAAAATAAGGGTTGAAAATTCAAAATTGAATTTTTATTATAGCTTTTTATTAAAGTTGGTGTTGATTGTTAAACAATTATGCTAATCCAATCTTTTCATCAATTCATTATCCAATGTTTGAAAAATGATTTCCGGCTTTAGTGTTCGCCATTGGTCGAGCTCAAAAAAGTGTAGATAATTGGTTATTCTTGCTTTCTTAAAATCATGTTGTGTGGCACTGGGCATATTTAAAATAACCACCCAACCATTATCATCCTCCAATTGCTCATGCCATTCTTCATAATAACTATCATCGCTACTGTGGAAATTAAGTACGTTTTCAGAAATTAAAATGTATTTCGTAATGCCTAGATCAAACACTACATCCGTAATATTTCTTCTGATGGTCATGATGTCGTTTTCGATAGCGTCGTTCCATTCGCCAATTAATTCTATGATGGCAAAATGTAAATCATAATCCACAAACAAAATTTTCATGTACATGGTTTTAGAACCGAACTCATCCCACTGCGGATGCACATAATAGTTATACAGTGTTTTGGTGTATTCAAATTCACTGTATTCATTTCCATAAAAAGGCGACAGTCGATCTTCTTCAGCCATGTATAAATGACGCCAATTGTAAAAGGGTTCAATGTTTTGCATAAAAAAAATAAAAAAGGTTGGCCGACAAGCCAACCTTTAATTGTATAAAAATGTATTAAAAATCGACTAACAATTTTCGATAACTAAAGCTGACGCTCCTCCTCCTCCGTTGCAAATACCTGCAGCGCCAAATTGAGCATTGTTTTGCTTAAGTACATTAATCAAGGTAACAATGATACGAGCGCCGCTACATCCTAAAGGATGTCCGATAGAAACCGCTCCACCATTTACGTTAACCTTTTGTGGATCAAGATTCATTCGTTTTGTGTTTTCTATTCCTACAACAGAAAATGCTTCGTTTAGTTCCCAATATTGAATTTGCTCCATCGTTAAGCCTGCTTTTTCCACCGCTTTTGGAACAGCCAAAGCCGGAGCAGTTGTAAACCACTCAGGCGCTTGTTCAGCATCCGCAAAAGATTTGATTTTTGCAATTGGTGTTAAGCCCAACTCTTCCGCTTTTTTCTTGCTGATTAAAACCACGGCAGCAGCGCCATCATTCATGGTAGATGCATTAGCAGCAGTAACTGATCCGTCTTTTTGGAAAGCACTTTTCAACCCAGGAATCTTGTCGAACATCACATTAAACGGCTCTTCATCTTTAGAGAAAAGAATAGGCTCTCCTTTTTTTTGTGGGATAGAAACGGGTATGATTTCATTGTCGAATTTCCCATTTTGGGTAGCAGCCTGACTTCTTTTATAACTTTCAATGGCGTAAGCATCTTGATCTTCTCTAGAAATACCACAAGTTGAGGCGCACATTTCTGCAGCAACACCCATTGCTTTTCCATCATACACGTCGGTTAAACCGTCTTTTACCAAACCATCAATTAGCGAAACGTTGCCGTATTTATTTCCCCATCTCATATTTTCAGTATAAAAAGGAACATTGCTCATACTCTCCATACCGCCAGCAACAATAATATCTGCATCTCCAAGCATAATGCTCTGTGCTGCAATTGCGATAGATTTCATGCCACTTGCGCAAACTTTATTGACGGTGGTGCAAATAACCTGATCAGATAAACCAGCAAATTTTGCAGCTTGTCTTGCTGGTGCTTGTCCAAGATTTGCTTGTATTACTGAACCCATAATCACTTCATTTACTTGATCTGCATTAATGCCTGATTTTTCAATGGCTCCTTTAATGGCGAATGCGCCCAATTGTGTGGCTGTAAAACTTTTTAATGTTCCGCCAAAACTCCCAATTGGGGTTCTAACTGCTGATAAAATGTACACTTCATTCATAACTATAGTTGGTTTTTATTTTAAAAGGAATGATTGATAAAGTAGAAAAAATCAATCTTTTAAATCAATTATTTTAGATTTTAAAAAAACAAAATTAAGCATAATCATACTTCAAAATGAAAAATAATCAACTAAATAAAAGGGGGTATTTGATGAAACTCATACAAATTAGAAGGCATTTTATTTGCATTTGTAAAATGGCTTTATTATTTTTGAACAAACCATTGAAATTCAATGGTATCTTTATCCATAATTCTTGGAAATCACCTTTACAACTAAATATTTAATTTGTATCAAAATTATAAATACAACACTGTATTGTTTCGTATTTTAATTTTAATAGTGAAAATATAAACAACCCAAGAAAACAAACATCGACATAAAGTTGAATTTAAAATAAACCTCCATGCAACCACAAAGAAAAAAATTTCAATTTGTCATTTTAGCTACATTAATTATCTTTCAATTAAGTGCTTGTGTATCTACAGAAAAAGCATCGTACTTTTCAAATGTTGCAAATTCAATCATAGATATTGAAAGAGAAAATGAAACAGAACCGATTATACAGAGGAACGACATTTTAAGCATTTACATCAGTAGTTTAAGTCCTGAGGCCTCTGCTGTATTTAACACCACTAATACACAAGCTACAAGTACTTCCACCACAACAGGGTCAACAAGTGCTGGTGGATATTTAGTAAACGCAGAAGGAACGATTCAATTGCCTATTTTAGGCAATATAAAAGCAGAAGGACTAACCAAAAAACAATTAAAAACTAACCTTACTAATTTAATTAATGAAAAGAAATTATTGATAGACCCAGTGGTGACCATTCGTCATTTGAATTACGAAGTAACAATTATTGGTGAAGTAGGAAAACCAACCGTAATTAATGTGCCCAACGAAAGAATATCGTTATTAAAAGCACTTGGTATTGCCGGAGATATCACCATTTATGGAAAAAAAGAAAACGTTTTACTCATAAGAGAATTTCAAGGAAAAAGAATCATCAACAGAATAGACTTGAACTCAAAAAGCTTTTTATCATCTCCATATTATTACTTGCAGCCTAATGATGTTGTTTATGTAGAAGCCAACGAAAGAAAAGTTAAAAACGCTAACAGAAATCAACAATTGTTGCCTACCATTTTAAGTGGTTTGTCAATTATAGCAGTTGTAATTACTACCTTAATTAGAAAATAGACATACGTTTTTTGCTGTTATGATAACTCCCCTAATCAGAAAATTGAAATAAACAAAATGAATCAACCAAGAAAGAAAAAAATTGTAAGTAAGCAAGAAGAAAGCTTATTTATTCAACTATTCTCCAGATATATTTTTTATTGGCCATTGTTTTTAGTTTTGACATTAGTTTTTGGCACTGCCGCATTTTTTTATCTAAGATATACTACGCCACTTTATGAGGCCAATGCAACTATGATCATCAAGGATGAAAAAAAAGGAACTGAAAACTCAAAGGGGATTGATGAATTAAATATGATCAACAGTAAGAAAATTATTGAAAATGAAATAGAAGTGTTGCAATCGCGTTCAATCATGGAGAATGTTGTGAAGAATTTACATCTTTATGCACCAATTTCTCAAGAAGGAAAAATCAGATCAATTTCTTCTTATACACTATCTCCTGTTGTTATTATCGTTGAAAATCCTGATGAATTGATAGAAACAAAAAACGTCAATTTTAAATATGACAAAAAAACAGAAAAAATATTTATAAATGGTACTTTTTCGGGGAAATTAAACGAATGGATTTCGACTGAATATGCAAAGATTAAGTTTGTAAAAAATAATAATTATCACCCTTCCAATTTACAAAAACCATTCGAATTTTCTCTTATTTCGGTTAAAGAGATGACGATGAGGTTATTGAAGTCTTTACAAATTACATCATCAAACAAATTATCCTCCATTATTTCATTGAGTTATAAAGATGAGGTGCCCAAAAGATCAGAAGATGTTTTAAATGAGTTAATAGCGATGTATGACCAAGCCGCAGTAAATGAAAAAAATTCGTTAGCAAAAAACACCCTTCAGTTTGTAAATGAAAGATTAAATGCAGTTGCGACAGATCTAGATTCTATTGAACGAAATGTACAAAAATATAAAACTGGAAAAGGTGTTCAAGACATCAGTACACAAGGGCAATTGTACCTGCAGAATGTAAGCAACAATGACCAAGAACTAGGTAAAATAAATACTCAGTTAGCGATTTTAAATCAAGTTGAAAATGCCGTTGGTTCTGGTGATGGTGGTTTATTGGGTATAAATCCATCTTCAATTGGAATAAGCGATGCGGGATTAACACAAATGATTTCCGACCTCAATAACAAAGAATTGGAATATGAACGTTTGAAAAAAACGGTAGCTGAAAACAATCCAATGTTAGTTTCAATACGTGATCAGATTAACAAATTAAAACCAGACATTCAAAACAATCTAATTAATCAACGCAAAAGTTTAGTAATTAACCAAAGCAACATTATGCGTACAAATAATTCGTACAATTCAATGTTGAGTTCAATTCCTCAAAAAGAACGTGATATTCTTGAAATCAGTAGGGATCAAAATGTAAAAAATGCCATCTATTCTTTTTTATTACAAAAAAAGGAAGAAGGTGAATTGTCTTATGCTTCAACACTCTCCGATAGCCGTGTTATCAATAGCGCTCAAGCCAGCAAATTCCCAGTTAGTCCAAATAAAAAATTGATTTTCATTGTGGCTATATTAGCTTCTTTACTAACCGGTATTTTATTTATTACTGCTAAAGATTTTTTAAGTAGTAAAATATTATATAGAAAAGATTTAGAAGAAATGACAGCTATACCTGTTTTAGGGGAAATTGCTCAAAACGAAAGCAAAGAAAGCATTGTAATTGAAGCAGGGAAACGAAGTTTTATTGCAGAAGAATTTAGAAAAATACGTGCATCGCTACATTTTCTTGGAATTAACGAAAACAATAAAAAGATTTTAGTAACCTCAAGTATTCCTGGAGAGGGAAAAAGTTTCGTTTCGGGAAACTTCGCGATAAGTAATGCCCTAACGGGAAAAAAGGTTTGTCTAATAGACATTGACTTACACAATCCCGGTCTTGGGAAAATGTTTGGGAAATCTACTGAAGATTTCGGAATGAGTGATTACTTAAACGGGGAAAAACAAGCTGAAGACATTATTAAAAAAGTTCCTGAATTTGAAAATTTATTTTTTGTATCCTCAGGCACATTAAATGAGAGCCCTTCAGAATTACTTTTAAATGGAAAAATCGAAACATTTATTGGATATGTAGAAACTAAATTTGATTTAATTATTTTGGATACTGCTCCTTCTGTTTTAGTTACAGATGCTTATTATTTAACCAATTTATGCGATGCAACTTTATACATAGTTAGGCATAAACACACGCCTAAGATGATCATTAAAAGAATAGATGAGACATTTGAAATAAACCCTTTAAAAAATGTTGCCATAATATTTAATGGCGTTAAAAAAAGAGGTTTTTTCAAAAATAATTATGGGTACGGATATGATTATGTGTATGGTGGAAAATACGGACCTTCCGATGATAAAAAAAAGAAATCCAACAAAAAAGAAACGAGGTCATAAGAAACAATAAAAATATCATTGCAAATAATTATGATTACCAAGTAATTTTACTTAAATTTGAAATAATAAGAAAGATAATTACCAATTTTATCTTAATATTCTAACCGAAACAACCTAAAATACACCTAATCCGATGATTAACTGCATCTTTAATCACCAAAACACCCGTTATGAATAAAAATTGGTATGCAGTTTACACAAAGTCAAAATGCGAATGCAAAGTTTCCTCTTTATTAACAAAGAAGAAAATCGAAAACTATTGCCCGATTAATAAAATAAATAATAGTGGAAATGAGAAATCAACACTAAATCCACTTTTCCCGTATTTTGTATTTATTTATATTACTCCAGATCAGTTAGAATATATCAAACAATTAAATGACATCATCAACTTTGTTTATTGGCTTGGTCGTCCAGTACAATTAAAAGGAATTGAAATTGAAAGCATACAAGAATTTGTAGCAGTTTACAACAACGTATATATAGAAAAGTCTGACGTTTCATTAAATAAAATGGTTCGTGTGGTTACCAAACAACCCATGATTTCTACTGAAGATGATGTAATTGTTATGAATCGCACCATAATAAAATTAACTTTACCCACTCTTGGCTTTACGCTTTGTGCGCTTACTAGCTACGAAAATGTGGAAGTTTCAGAAGAAGAATACAGAATCCCTCAAATGGTTTCATAATTGAAATTTGTATGTGTTTGTAACTACTTGCACATCAAAAAAAGCATCTTGTAATCTTATAATTTTATTAAAACACAACTCGATTTTTAAAATGATAAAAATCGAGTTGTGTTTTTAAATACATTCCATAATTCATCATTGATTGTTTTAATTCAATTTGAACTATGCATATTTTAAAAAAAACAACATAATTTTAATGCAGGTTAAATTCACTTCTTGCAAATTTTAAAACTTGCCTCAAGTGTATTGAATTTGTATTAATTTACCTCATTACCTACTATAACAAGAAATAAATGGAATTATCCATAAGAAACATAGCCGCCTGGCTATTGTCTAATTATTATATGCTCATTGGAAAAATAAAACCGGTAAAAAAACTGGCTAAAAATGGAGAGATTTTACTATCCGTTTATTTCCACAATCCAAGTAAAAAGTTATTTGAAGGTTGTGTAAAATGGTTTTTAAAAAATGGATTTACAATAATTTCAACGGAAGAATTACATTCAATCATTAAAAACAATAAACCGCTCCCTGTTTCTGCTGTGGTGTTTACAGTTGATGATGGATGGAAAGAAAATAAGGACAATATTGTAGCTGTAGCAGAAACGTATAAAATACCCGTTACCATTTTTGTCACCACTTCTCCCGTTGAAAAAGGGGATGCTTATTGGTGGACTACCATACAAAAAGCTTGTGACAAAAAGCTAACCAATCTATCTGTAGGGGCATTAAAATTAGTCCCTAATGAAGCGCGTATTCGAGAATTGGAGCGAATCAAACCAATTTTATCGAACAATAGAGATGCTTTAACTATTGAAAATATAAAGACCATTTCACAATCTGCTTACGTTACAATAGGAAGCCATACCGTTACCCACCCTATCTTGACCATGTGCAACGACGAAAAATCTCATCATGAAATTTTCGAATCGAAAAAAACGCTTGAAAATTGGATTGGCAAACCAATTGAGTTTTTTGCATATCCCAATGGGAATTACACGGAACGAGAAATAAACACCTTGAAATCAACTGGTTTTCGGATGGCATTCACAACAAAACCAGAATATGTTACGTTAAATAGTTTTAAAACACCATTTGAAATTCCAAGATTCGATGTTTTGGAAAATGTTTCTTTTGCAGAAAATATTATTCGAATGACTGGAGTTTGGTTTGCACAGAAAGGAACAAAAAATAATATAGAAGCATGAGTTTTTTAAAGATATTGGCATTTTTAAATGTATTTATTTTCTTGAGCATTATGCTATTTAGCAAAATGGAAAAGAATAAAGCATTTATATTGTTTGTATTAATCTCATTTCCATTTCAACATATTCTTTTGATTTCTGATTTTCATGTTTTTGAAGTAATTGTTTTTGTTTTTTATTTTATATTTTATAAAAGACAAAAAGTCAAAAACAACGAAACCATTGCATATGGCTTCTTATTGGCTTTTTTAGTTTTGGTTGTTATTGTTGGTTTTATTTTTTCTACGGTAGATATTGATACAGAAAATCTCAACAAGTTTGTTTCCATTTTTCCTATTTTTATTTTTAGTAAAATATTAATTGATGAATGTATTTCTGATCCAGCATTTTTAGTTTCGATTTTAAATTGCTTTAGATTCATGCTTGGATTTGCCTTATTTTTTCTATTTCTCCAAATGTCATTGGGTTTAAATGTTTCTTTAGCTAAAACATTAAACCCCAATGTTATCATAAAAAACAGCATAAGGTATCCTGGAATTTTTTCAGATCCCCAGCAATTTTCTCAGTTTTTAGGTGCGTGTAGTTTTTTATGTTTAATAAAATTTGATGACCAAAAATTACCTAAAATTAATTTTGTGCTTTTTGGTTTATCCGTAATAAGTATTTTGGCAGCAGGCGGTAGAGCCGGTTTAATGGGTTGGGTTCTTGGTTTATTATTTCTATTGTTTTTTAGTAAACCCAAGTATAAAATTGCCATTATTTTAACGGCAGTAGTCATTTTTATTATTGCAATTAATTTTCAAGACAAACTTTCGATTTTTAATAGAGGAAGTGATTTGAACGAAACATATGATTTCAGAGCAAGCATTTGGGCTGATGCTATTGATATTTTTGTAAACAATCCTTATTGGGGTGTAGGGTTAGGGAATTATGGCAAATATGTTTTTCTTCATTATCCAGATCAAATTTGGGTTATTAATAACGAAATCTCTTCTTTTGACCAACCTGAAAGCGGTTACCTTTTGTTTTTAACCGAATTGGGGGCTGTAGGATTTGCAACTATTTTTATTTTCATCTTCTTTCCAATCATTCAATCATTTTATTATTATTTGAAAACAAAAGATTTAAATTTCATTTTAATGATTTCAAGTATTATGTGTTGGTTAATTGGCTTTTATTCAACGTATTCTTTAGGAGATGTAAGAATTAAAATTTTAGTAGGAACCATCATTTCATTTATGATTGCATACAGAACCATATGGAATTTAAACGAACAAGCTGATGTAGAAGAAGACATCAACGCATTACAAATTCTTGAAAAATAAAGCATATAAATTGAGCAACATTTTAAACCTAAAATCAAAATTTAAAAATAAGCTATTTACAAATAGTGTTTGGGGTGTTGTCTCTAATATTATTCAAAATATTCTTTTCAGTGTTTTCTTTGTAATCATAGCCAGAATTTATACCAAAGAAGATTTTGGACATTATGTAATTGCCAATACCCTGTACTCTTTTATGCTTGGATTTTCTACTTTAGGGCTTGGACATTGGTTTATTCGAGAAATTATAAATAATGAAAACAAAACCACGCTAACCAATAAATTCTTTAAAGTTCAGTTGATTATTGGCATCATTTTTTACTTCATCAATTTAATAGTTTCTTACTCGCTTTATGATAATCCAATGATACGTACACTATCCGTAATCATTGGTATAAACATCATTTTCGACAACGTTATCAATGTTATCAAGTCGCTTAATATTGCTTATCAAGAACAGAAAAAAACATTTTCATTATTGACTGTTGAAGCATTTCTAAAATTTGCAGTTGGCTGCATCCTATTGATTTATAAATTAGATATCATTATTTTATCCGTAATCTTAATTGGCTTAAGACTAATTACATTGAATTTATTTATCAAAATGGGTAGTTCAAATTCAATTGGTTTAAAAGAAATCATAAGGGTTAAAATCGATTGGGCCGAAATAAAAAAAATTGTACTATCCAATTGGTCATTTATCATTATAAGCAGTTTATCTATTGTCAATTGGCGTATTGGAAATATCCTAGTGTCAAAAATACTAACCATTCAAGATGTTGCTAATTATGAAATCGCATTCAAATTCTTTTCACTAGCTTATTTAATTCCAATTATTGTTACTTCTTCTTTGTATCCAATGCTTATCAATGCATTTAAAGAAAGTCGAGAAAAATTAAAATCACTGTACAATAAAGCATATTTACCATTGTGTATTTATGGCTTTCTTTCTTTTACATTTGTTTATGCTTTTGCAGATTTTTTAGTTCCATTTGTTTTTGGCAAGAGCTACAATGACACTGCTTTGTATTGCAAACAAATGTTTTATGTAATACTAATTTTTCCAACGATTTTTTTACAAGCGAATGTTATTTTAACCTTGAAACTGGAAAAGTTTGACATGATTTGTAATATTGTTAGTGTGATTGTAAATGTTGGCATTTGCATCATCGGTTTTCAGTTTTACAAATCACTCACTGTAGTGAACGTTGCTATTTTTACGTCATTTTTCATATTCCATATTATTCAAGATATAATACTTGTCAAACATAAAATCACCAATTTAAAACACGTATTATTGTTTTACATTTCTACAATAATATCTATTGGATTGTACATTTTATCAGATAATTATTTGGATTCAGGAATAAACTTTTTACTTTTTTGGGCTATCATAATAACCATTGTATTGAGCCAATTCAAGAAAATAAAAATTGCATATTCATCTCTTTAAAAAATATTATGAAAGTTGCTTTTTATACCTCTGCTTATTTTATTGATTCAGCGATTGAAACCATACAATCGTTTAAAAGCAAAGTTTCATTGCATTTATTTATTGAGATTTCTGAGATTTCTAAAAAATCAACCATTTTAAATATTGACAATATAAATTCATTCGACTTTATTGAAGATGCTGAAAAGGTATTGGGGCCGGAACAATGGCTGAAATTTAAGACTTACTTTGATGGCATAACTATGGTGAAATTTATTGTTCACAAAAACAGTAAAAGTTTATCGCTTGAAAGTTTTTTATATTCTATGAAGCTGGGTAGATATTTTAAAAAAATGAATTTTGACATCATGCATTTTGACAATATTTCTCAACGCAGTTTTGGACTTTACCCATTTTTAAATAAAACCAAACTAATAATAACCCTTCATGATCCAAAGCCTCATACCGGTGAAAATAGCTGGAAAACATTTTTAAAATTCAACCTTTATATTCCAAAAGCAAAAGCATTTATTTTATATTCAGAATATTCAAAAACCTTGTTAAAAAAAGTTTTCCATAAAGTAAATGTTCCTATAAATTGTATTCAACTTCTACCCTATTCTTTTATGAGAAATTATTTACCAAAAGAAAGGATATCAGACAACAGCATTCTTTTTTTTGGGCGACTATCGCCATATAAAGGCGTTGATTTATTTTTAAATGCAATCCCAATGGTTTTAGAAAAATATCCAAATCAACAATTTGTTATTGCAGGTAGTACGAATTACGACTTTAATTTTGATGAGAAATTAATTTCAAAATTAAAAAACAACATCACGATTATAAACAAGTATTTATCTCTTGAAGAAATCGCTACTTTAATTGACAAATCGGCATTTATAGTTTGTCCTTATAGAGATGCCACACAAAGCGGTGTATTAAGTACAACTTTTGCTTTTGGCAAAACGGCAATTGCCTCAAATGTTGGTTCTTTTGGTGAGTATATAACAGACGGAATAAATGGATTGATTTCTGAACCAGAAGCAGGTGATTTGGCAAAAAAAATCATTACTGCAATTGAGCATGATTATTACAAAAAATTAGAATCAAATGTGATTCCAACCTGCACCGCTGAAAAGCTTGAAGAATTTGGGAATACTATATTATCAACTTATCAAAATGTATTAAAAGGATAACAATCAGTAAAAAATTGCAATTCATTTTATATTTTTCAAAATAAATTGCTAAAGAAAGGAAAACAAAAAGTTTAAAATGCATAAAATCATCATAACTGTTCCTCAATTGCCATTAAATCTAGATAGCATAAAGGGTGGTGTGCATTCTGCATTAATTAATTTATTAAATGGATTTGCTCAACTTACCATTTCAATTCGAGTAGTTTCATTTTCAACTGAAGTAAAAGAAGAAGAAATCGTTTCATTTTCCAATTCAATCAATATTCATTATGTCCCTGAAGGAAATTCCGGATCACATTTGATTAATTATTTGAAAAACGGAAAAAAAATCATGCAAAAACAAATTGCAGATTTCAAACCAGATTTAATTCATTTTCAAGAATGTAATTCTTTCTTTTTAATCAAACCTTTTTCTTTCCCAACATCTAAAACATTGTTTACCATACATGGATTTGCGTTAGAAGAAGCCAAAAGAAAAAAGAAAATAAAAGACAAAATAACCTGGTTGGTTAATGGTTGGTTGAACCCAGCTTTAATGCCCAAAAACATCATTCATTTATCAAAATTTTCAACAACTAAATTCAATTCAAAAAAAGTTACACATGGGATTATTATTCCCAATGCTATAAAAAATATTTTTTTTGATATCCCTCAAAAGATAAAAACAAACAACAGATTGCTTTATTTAGGCGTTATCGACAACAATAAAAATTTACTGTTTACATTAGCATTATTGTCGAAATTAATTGAACAAAAGCAGTTTTATAATTTGGATGTTTTAGGCGGATTTAGCAATGATGCTTATGAAAAACAAATCAGAAATTTCATTGCAGAAAAAAATCTTACCAATTATGTTCATTTTCATGGTTGGGTAAATCAATCTTATGTTTTAAGACAGCTAGAGCAATCAGACATTTTAATCGTTTCATCAAAACACGAATCATTACCAATGGCTATTGCAGAGTCTATGGCTTCTGGGAAAGTTGTTATGGCATCAAATGTTGGTGGAATCCCTGAAATGTTTGAAAACCATGTGTCTGGTTTTCTATTCGATTTGAATAATATTGAATTGCCTTTAGATATTTTAATCAAACTTTACAACAACAATGAAATGATTAAATCAATTTCTGAAAATGCGCGTAAACAAGCATTTGAAAAATTCCATTGTAAAAATGTTGCAAAACAAACAATTGATTTTTATACTAAAATTTTAAATTAAAATTTATATTTTAACGTTGTAATCTAATTTTAACAATTTGCTTCATAAACAATCAAATTAGACAAAAAATAATAAAATAATTTTCTCATGATTAGTTTCAAAAAAAAGTTTTATTTCTGGAAATTAACCGATACATGGTTTCGGTTCGAAAAGGGAATTCATAATCTATTCTCATTCCGAAAGTATAGCTTTGTTCAAAACCACGAACAAATTAAAAATTCACTTTGTTTTAAAGAAATTTCGCACACTTTAATTACAGATCTTACACAAGATTCCGAGACTATTCTCTCTGCGATTAGTAAATCAGTTTTGAAAGAATCTAAAAAAGCGGAGACTGAGGGTATTACTTGCATATATGATAATGATGTTGAAAAATTCATCGAATTCTACAATAAGTTTGCGGGTAATAAACACCTTTATCAGTTTAATAAAAAATTCATTTCGGAGTATAAAGATTTCAATTCCATTGCTTATGCCATGAAAGATGGAGAAATCTTAGCCGCTCATTTTTATTTGGTTAGTAAAAAATTCAAAATGGTTCGGTCTTTTTTATCAGGCTCTCGAAACGAGGATGAAAAATTCGACAAGAGAACACTAGGCATGGCGAATAAACTTCTGAAAATAAATGCCACCATTCATTTCAAAGAACTCAATTTTGAAACTTTTGATTATGGTGGCATTGTTTTAAATACAGAAAACCAATCTTTAAAGGGCATTACAGAATATAAAATGTCCTTTGGTGGAAAAATAACTACCAATATCAGCTATTTAAGTCCTATTTATTTTTTTCTATTAAAAATTTTTACGTTTTTAGACCGTAGATACAATTAAGTTATATTTTTTATGATTCAGTTTAAGAAGAAATTTTATTTTTTTCAGCTAAATGAAACTTGGTTTAGATTAAATGATTTCATTTTTAAAAACTTGGGACTTGTTCGTTATTTCTGTGTGCAAAATCCGCCAAGTAAAACACCAATTGGATTATGTGAAGATTTCTCCTACACTTTATCTATAGATCTTAACCAAGAAATTGAACATATAAAATCAAAGTTTAAGGCTAGTCTTAAAAATGAAATCAATCAGGGTGAAAAACTGCCATTTGAAATTGTTTTCAATAACGACATTTCGACTTTTATTGATTTCTATAACAAGTTCGCAGGTCATAAGAAAATCTACCAAATGAATGAGCAAATGAAAAAAGCTTTACCTCAAGATCGTTTTATAGTTGGTTTCTCAAAATTGAATGGGGAAATTTTAAGTGCCAATTTATATATTTTCGACATTGACTTAGGCTTTGTGCGATGGTTTCTTGGAAGCAGTTCAAGACTAAATTCAGCTTTAGATAAAAAAACAATTGGTATTTCTAGTAAGTTTCTTCTGTATAAATCTATAATCCATTTTAAAAATTTAAATCTACATAAATTTGACTTTGGAGGTTATGCCGAAAACACTACGAATAAAAGCTTGATAGGCATTAACGAATTTAAAGCAGGTTTTGGAGGAGAAAAAGAAAAATGCGTATCCTATCATTCTTTACTTTACTGTTTTTTATTAAAAATATCTCGAAAATTTGATAGGCGATTTACAAATTAAAAAGTCGAAAATTAAAAGTCAAAAAAATAATTATTATGTGAGACATGATTTTTTAATTTTAAATTTTGAGTTAAACATGTACTAATGAAAAAACTAATTGACAAACTGTTTTTAAAACAATGGAGCATTGGCGTTTCAAATGCAAGTATTGAGGATATAATCAATAACAATATTTCTAAAAAATCATTTACTTGGTTGCCCATAAATGACAATACGCGTTTTTTTGCTGATCCATTTGTGTTTAAAAATCCAGATGGAAATATCGAAATCATTTTTGAAGATTACTCGAGTCATACATACGGAACAATTTCATTGGCAACTTTAAATGCTCAATTTTCAAACTTATCTATTAAGCCTTTGTTGGATACAGGATTTCATTTGTCTTATCCTTCATTATTCATCCATGATGGCAAAACATATATTATACCAGAATCGAGTAAAGAAGGTGGATTGCACTGTTATGAATTTGATTTTGAAACAAAACAATTAATAAATAAAAGGACCATAATCGAAAATGAACCACTTCTCGATTCAACTATCCTTTTTTACAATAATAAATATTGGCTATTTGCAACCAAACGCGGTTTAAATAGCAACAGCGATTTATACATTTATCATTCCAATAAGTGGGACGGAGATTATGTGGCACACAAAGGAAACCCATTTAAAACTTCTCTTTCGGGAACAAGACCTGCTGGCAATTTCATCATAAATAATAATACCATATATCGCCCCACTCAAAATTCTGCTGATTATTATGGCAAGTCAATCATTCTGCAAAAAATCATACAACTAGATGACGAAAATTTTGAAGAATCAGCCGTAACAGAAATAAAATTGCAAAAAAACAATAAATTTAATTTTGCTATACATACAATAAATATTACAAATGACGTTATTGTAGTCGATGGACTGAGAAAAATTTTTAGTCCATTTACCCAGATTAGGATTTTTTTGAAAAAACATTAAAACTTAATCTAATTGGTTTTTAAGTATTTTTGTTAGTACTTTGAAATCAACAGTGTTTTTATTTTTTATAACAATTACCTCTACCCCCTTATGAATCAATGGTCAAAATATTTTGCCAAAAATAATCTTATAACAAAAATTGAGATTAATCGCATTAATAAATTGTATCAACTCAGCAATGATGAACTTCTGCAACGATACAACGATTCATTTTTATCTAGTTTCAAGCATGCGATTAAATCATCCCTTTTTTATAAAAATCTATATCAAAGTCATGGCATCTCTATAAATGACATCAAGGACATTACTGATATTCAAAAGTTACCTATAATTGATAAGCATTTAATTAAAGACCAAATTGATTCACTGTATACCAATTTCAACTTTTTAAAAGTAACCGGATTAACCAGTGGTACGTCGGGCTCTCCTTTAAAATTATATAGAACTCCATTTGATATTGCTAAAGAACAAGCATACATTAGACATTATAGAAAACTACATGGTTTCAATTTTGGACAACCATTACTTTCTTTAAGGAATATGTTGGGCAAATCTGTAACACATGAATATTTTAAACCTGCGAATATTTTGTACGTTTCAAGTCCTAATGTGAATGAAACAACCATTGAAATGTTTTATGATTTGATACAGAAATTTAAGCCTGTTGCGGTAGAAGCATTTCCAAGTTATCTACATAAACTATGTCTTGAACTTGAAAAAAAAGGTCTAAAGCTAGACATTCCTGTTTCTTTTACTTCTTCAGAAACGTTATTAAGTTGGCAGCGTGAAAAAATAGAGCCTTTCTTAAAAACAAAATTATTTGATTGGTATGGTAATGCGGAAAGATCGATAATATTGGCTCAAAACGCACAAATGGAATATTATCCAATGCCGCTTTATTCTATAAATGAATTTAGAGCAAATGATATCATTACTACAAATCTAACCAACAAGTCGTTTCCACTAATTCGCTATTGTGTAGATGATCATATTGAAGTATCATCAAAAGATTTTTTGCAAAATCAAATTAACCCTGAAATAAAAAGCATATCAGGCAGACAAAGTGAAAATATCATTTTAAAGGATGGCAGTCATGTAGGATGTCTCGACCATGCATTTAAAGGTGTAAATAACATTGAGATGTCACAAGTTCATCAATATAATGTACAAGATCCCATTGAAGTTAAATTGGTGGTAAGCCCAATTTTTTCCAAATCAGATGAAGCGCAATTGAGGGCAAACTGGATAAGAATGGTTGGAACGGATATGGAGTTGAAATTTACTTATTGTAACAAATCTGAATTAACCATTCATCCCAATAAGAAATATCAATTTATTATTAAACAGAAGCCCGCATAATTTTTTTTCAAATTGATGAATACTAAAATAAACGTTTTGATAACTGGTCCTATGCCACCTCCTGCAGGTGGCATCAGTATTCATTTGCAACGATTACAGCATTTGTTAAACGATGAATTCAACCTTGATTTTATTGATGAATCGAGGATGAAAAATAAATTGTATTTTAATATTAAAAGCTTAAATCTAATAGTTTATTTAAAAAAAATCCGAAGCGCCGAAATAATATTTATTCATAGTGGAAATAGACTTTTTAAAAAACTGCACATTTTAGCAGGAAAACTATTTGGGAAAAAAGTCATCATTACGATTCATGGTTATGGTAAAAAACGTTCCTTTTTATTTCGAATTTATGACCAATTGATTTTTAACTTAGCCAATAAAATCATTTTAGTAACTCCTGAAATTCGTCAAAAATTAAATTTGAATGACAAAAAAATTGTTATTCAAAATGCTTTTTTACCACCAATCTTAATTGAAGAACCGAATTTGTCGAATGCAATTGAAACTAGATTGATTGAATCCAGAAAAAAAAACAAAATCATTATATGTGCAAATGCATCTCGACTGGATAATTATAATGGCGAGGATTTATATGGATTGGATATTGCTATTGAAGCAACGAAAATGCTTGTAGATGCAGGCGTTCAAGTTGATTTAATATTTGTTGTATCATCATTAGACGCTGGCGAAGTGAAATTTAAAAAAGCTCAACATTTAATTCAACAATACCAAATTCAATCGAGCTTTTTTTTAATACATGAAAAGGCCTCTTTTGTAAAATTGATTGAACAATCGGATATAGTAATTCGTCCAACCAATACGGATGGCGATTCTTTAACCATACGCGAAGGTCTTTATTTGAATAAAATCGTATTGGCTTCAGATGTGGTACAAAGGCCAGAAGGCACTAAGCTATTTAAAACCCGAAATATTGAGGATTTGTTTGAACAAATGAAAATTATTATCATGCAGAAAAACGACATCAATAACCTATACATAAAAGTACCCGTAGAACATGAACAATTTTATTCATCATTAATAAAAGAAGTTTATAATGACGGAAGATAAAATAGAAAAATCGTTCTCTTTACTGAAAAAATACTGCGAAGACAATGCTTTTAAAGGATACGACCCTTATGATGGATTAAATAGTAAATTGTTTAATGCGATCCCATTTGCATCAAAGAGTCGTTTTATTCGGTTGGTTTGGATTCAATTTTTTAAACGCTCTCCCATTAATTTGAGGAAATTTGTGGGCATAAAACATGAATACAATCCAAAAGCACTTGGGTTATTTTTATCGGCATATTGTATTTTATATAAGCAAAACAAACAACCATCTAAATTAAAACAAATTCAGTTTTTTATCGAAAAAATAGAAGCATATAAATCTAAAGGCTATTCGGGCGATTGTTGGGGATACAATTTTGATTGGGAATCAAGGGCATTTTTTCAACCTAAATTTACACCAACAATTGTGGCATCCACATTTATAGCAAATGCTTTATTGGATGTTTATGAAATCACCAAAGAAGAAAAACTTTTACAATCTGCTAGATCAACATGTGATTTTATTTTAAACGATTTGAACCGCAGCGTTGAAAGCGAAAATTCATTTGCATTTTCTTATTCTCCAATAGACAAAAGCGTTGTTTATAATGCGTCCTTACTTGGTGCACGTTTGTTGGCCAGGGTTTATTTTTTCACTAAAGAAAAAATGCTTTTTGACAAAGCTAAATCTGTGATGAATTATTGTTGTAATTGTCAAAAAGCAGATGGGTCTTGGAGTTATGGCGCACTACCCTTCCATCAATGGATCGATAATTTTCATACAGGTTACAATTTAGAATGTATAGCAGATTATATGAAGTATACTGACGACCATTCGTATACTGAAAGATTGTCATTAGGATTTGAATATTACATACAAACTTTCTTTACAGAAACCGGTATCGCAAAGTATTACAACAACAGTATTTATCCCATTGACATTCATGCGCCATCACAGTTGGTAATAACTTTAGAGAAACTAAATAAATTAAACGAACACAAAGCGTTATTAGATAACGTATTAAACAGAACAATAGATAAAATGCAGTCTAAAAAAGGATATTTTTATTATCAAATAAATAAATACATCACCTCCAAAATCCCATATATGCGCTGGTCACAAGCATGGATGTTTTTGTCGCTAACCATTTATTCAACATATTTTCCAAACAAATCGAATCAATCATAATTTTTTAAATTGACTAAAGATTTTTGATTTCTAAAATCTAAAGAAAATTTGACCATTTAATATTAAAATTATAAAAATGAAAATCTGGTTCGACTTATCAAACTCTCCACATATTAACATGTTTCACGACCTGATTAGGGAACTTGAATCAGATGGTCACGAAATCATAATCACATCAAGGCCTTTAGCCAATACGTTGCAGTTACTCGATCAACGTGGATTGAAACATACGATAATTGGTGAACATTATGGTAAAAATATTTATAAGAAGGTTTTTGGATATCCCATTCGAGTGCTTCAATTAAGAAAGTTTCTTGCGCCATTAAAACCAGATTTAGCCATATCGCAAAGTTCATTTCATTCGCCAATAGTAGCCAAATTATTGGGCATCCCATCCATTTATACCAATGATAATGAGCATGCCATGGGCAACAAACCTGCATTTATTTTTGCCACTAAAATATTAATTCCAGATAATTTGGCCGTAGAAAAAATTGCCAAATTTGGCGTATCATCTAAAAAAATAACACAATACCCAGGTGTAAAAGAAGGCATTTATTTGTGGAGTAAGGGAGAAAGCATTCAGCAACAAAGAACATTAAATACAGATAAAACAATTAAAATTTTCATACGACCTGAGCCTCAAACGGCTCAATATTATAAAGGCAAAGAAAACTTTTTAGATGAAATCTTAATTTCTTTGCAACATAAATATAAAATATACGTTCTAACGCGGGATAATCAACAGTATATGCATTACAAACAAGCCAAATTTGACAAAGTAAACGTGCCTGAAAAACCGATAGACTTTGATACTATTGCCACAGAATGTACCATTTTTATTGGAGCGGGTGGTTCAATGACAAGAGAGTTGGCGATTTTAGGAATCCCAACCATTTCTGTATATCAAGATGAACTATTGGATGTTGATGGATATTTACTTGAAAAAAAATTAATGCGACACGAACCAAATCTTACAGCAGAAAAAGTTGAATCATTTTTGAAAGAGCTCAATCATCAATCACCTTCATTAGAATTAATGGAAAAAGGTAAAAAAGCATTTCAATTATTTAAAACAGAGATTATAAAATTTAAATCAAAATGATAAAAGTAGCCCTAATTGGTGCTGGGAAAATGGGTATTTCGCACCTTTCTATTTTAGGCGCACATCCCGATGTTGAAATCGTAGGTGTTGCAGATACGTCTAAAATGGTTAATGATGTTTTAGAGAAATACGCAGGATTTAAAACATTTACAGACTACAAAAAAATGTTGGACAGTGTAAAGCCCGATGCCGTCTTTGTAGCTATTCCCACGAAATTTCATGCAGATTTTGTTGAAGAATTATTAAATAGAAATATTCATTTGTTTGTGGAAAAACCTTTTTGTTTAAAGGTTGAGCAAAGTGAAAAGCTGTCCGCAATTGCAATCCAAAAAAAGTTAATCAATCAAGTAGGTTATCACAATAAATTTATTGGCACTTTTGAGGAAGTTAAACGTCTTGTATCTGGTGGTCATATAGGCAACATTCAACATTTTTTGGGTGAAGCATATGGGCCTGTTGTGTTGAAAAAGAAACAAGACACCTGGCGCTCCGATCCTGAAGAAGGCGGCGGTTGCTTAATGGATTATGCGTCACACGTCATTGATTTATTAAATCATATTGTGGCCCCCATAGACACCGTTCATGGCAGTTTATTAAAACCCATTTATTCAAATAAGGTTGAAGATGCGGTATATGCTCTTTTAGAAACAGAAACCAAAATTTCAGGTGTGCTATCTGTAAATTGGAGCGAAGAAACATACAGAAAAATGTCTAC
>CANKLV010000008.1 GCA_947483415.1 Chitinophagaceae bacterium | reverse complement strand
GTTGGTTATTGGTTTGGCAAAAAAAGTGGGCCATTTTTATTTGAACGAAAAGATAGTTTCTTGTTCAAAAAAAAATACCTCTATCAAGCCAAAGATTTTTACGACAAACATGGAGGTGGCGCAATTGTGATGGCGAGGTTTTTACCAATTGTTAGAACCTTTGCACCCATCGTTGCAGGCATTGTTCAAATGGATAAAAAGAAATTCATGTCTTTCAATATTATAGGTTGTTTTGCTTGGGTATATTCGATGTTGATTGCTGGTCATTATTTGCAAACATTTATTTTAAAACAATTTCAATATGATTTGAAATCACATTTAGAAGTAATTGTAATTGGAATTGTACTTGTAACTACAGCGCCAGTGATTGTAAAAATGGTGTTTGGTAAAAAAAAGAATACCTAATTTTTTACCCTATGAATAAAAGCAATAATTCCAAATCATTTGTGACCATTGCTATTTTGGTTGCAGCTTTAGGTTATTTTGTAGATATCTATGATTTATTGCTATTTGGAATTATCCGCGTTCCAAGTTTAAAGGCCTTAGGTTTATCGGAAGCCGATATTTTAATAGCGGGAGAATCCATTATTTCTTGGCAAATGATTGGCTTGCTTTTGGGAGGAATTATTTGGGGTGTAATGGGCGACAAAAAAGGAAGATTGAGCGTATTATTTGGTTCAATTTTATTGTACTCTCTTGCCAATATTGCCAATGGATTTGTACAAACAGTAGAGCAATATAAATACATAAGATTCATTGCAGGATTGGGATTGGCGGGTGAACTTGGCGCTGGCATTACATTAGTTGCAGAGCTCGTTTCACAACAAAAAAGAGGAATAGCAACTTCAATGGTTGCTGGCATTGGATTGAGCGGTGCCGTATTTGCTTTTTACATAAAACAACATTTTGATTGGAGAACATGCTATTTCATTGGCGGCGGAATGGGAATTTTACTTTTATTGTTAAGGGTTTCTGTTTTTGAATCGAATCTATTTACAAAATCAAAAAACAGTGAAATAAAAAGAGGCGATTTTTTCATGTTGTTTACAAATAGAATTCGACTAAAAAAATATCTATTAAATATATTGATTGGTTTACCCACTTGGCTGATCATTGGTATATTAGTCACCTTCTCTAAAGAGTTTGGCGAACACATGAAATTATCAGAACCCATCGACCCGGGCAAAGCAATTATGTATGCTTACGTTGCCATATCCATTGGCGATATTATAATTGGTTTTATTAGCCATTGGTTAAAAAGTAGAAAGAAATCGATGTATATTTTTTATGGCATAACCATAATATTCCTAACCTTATATTTTACTATTTTATGGAACTCCAATGCAAATACGATGTATTTCGTTTGTGCTGGACTTGGCTTTGGTACTGGATTCTGGGCAATTTTTGTAACTACTGCAGCTGAGCAATTTGGCACCAATTTAAGGGCAACAGCAACTACTACAATACCCAATATGGTAAGGGGAATGTTAGCCATTTTTATTTTACCTACATTTAAATTCTTCAGAGGCATTACTGATTTTTACCAAGCAGGATTGATTACTTCATTAATTATTATGATTTTAGCTACTTGCGCTTTATATTTCATCGAAGAAACTTTTGATAAAGATTTAGATTTTATTGAAGAGTAGTTTTGATTTAAACCTTTCGAAAAAAAATATAAATGGTTGAAACCATTACATAACTCATTTACATTCCTTCACCCACGTTTGAAACCGTGGGCCATGAAAACAAATGGAAGAATCAATCATTACCTAGAAATATTTATCTCGTTGAGGAGTATTTTTCATCCTACACGTTCACAATAAACACTGGAATTTTCAATTCATGGCGAACAGCATTAATTGTAGTGCCGTAAATAAAGTCTTTTATTCCTGTATGCCCATGTGCACCAATAATTAATAAGTCTATTTGCTCCTCTTTCACAATACGAATGATTTCTTTTGATGTTTCATTGAACCCTAAAATACCTTTTGCATTATATCCTTTTTCGGTCATTTGCATAATCAAATCATCCATTCTTTCTTTGTCTTTTTCGGTTTCATAATCCGCAGATTGATCGCCATGCAATTTTGAAGACGCGCTCTCAACAATATGAATTAATGTAAAACTGCAATCTTTTTTTCCTTGTCCTATTGCCGCAGAAATCAGTTTAAAATCATTATCACTAAAATCAAGCGCAATGCCTATTTTATGATATACAGGTATTTGTATTTCAGAAATTCTTGACGCTTCTGGATGCATTTTTATGGACACGTCTTGCTGCTTATTTCTAAAAATAGGAAAAAATAAAACATATACCAATAATGCAAAAAACAATACTATCGAAATGATTAAAAGAAGATTTAATCCCAATCCATGACCATTTTCAAAAAAAAGTTTTACTTCACCCAATATCATTTTTAGATTTAAAAAAATGAGCACCGTCGCCATTAACCAAGCTAAAATTTGAACAGGCAATTTTATGGCAAAACCTTTCATTGTTTTTTTATCGCTAACGAAATGAATCAAAGGAATAATGGCAAACCCAAGTTGAACACTTAGTATAACTTGACTAAAAATCAATAACCCATCGATATTGGATTCGCCAGAAATCAAAATAAAAATAACTGCAGGAACAATTGCTAGCAACCTTGTAATTAATCTGCGCATTAATGGATTAATTCGGAGGCGTAAATAACCTTCCATTACAATTTGTCCGCTTAAAGTGCCCGTAATGGTTGAACTTTGTCCAGATGCAATCAATGCAATGGCAAATAATGTTGATGCGATTGATGAGCCCAAAACAGGTGAAAGCAATTGATGCGCATCTTTAATTTGAGCTACTTCTGTTCTACCTGTTTTGAAAAAAACCGTAGCTGCCAAAATCAAAATGGCAGCATTTATAAAGAATGCAATGTTTAATGCGATGGCGCTGTCAATTACACTCCACTTAATCGCTTGTTTAATCCCAGCTTGTGTTTGTTTGATTTTTCGGGTTTGAATAAGTGCAGAATGCAGGTACAAATTATGCGGCATAACTGTTGCACCAATCATTCCTATGGCCAAATACAATGCTGTTTCTTGTGGAAGTTTTGAAGTAATTCCTTTGCTTTTATACAGTGTTTCAGGATCTGGTAATGAAGGAATTAATCCACTTAAAACTTCATTCAATTGTGGTTGAGCAAGAATGATATTGATTAAAAAGCAAACGCCAATTATGCCGATTAGCGCAAAAATGAATGCCTCAATTTTACGAATGCCTAATCTTTGGAGATAAAGTAAAAGAAACGTATCTAAAACGGTAATGCCAACGCCAACGATTAGGGGCAAACCAAAAAGAAGTTGTATCCCAATTGCCATCCCGAGTACTTCAGCTAAATCGGTAGCGGCAATGGCAATTTCTGCAAAAATCCAAAGTATAAAATTGATATGTTTCGGAAATGATTCTCGGTTTGCTTGGGCTAAATCTCTTCCTCTAACAATACCCAAACGTGCACTTAAACTTTGTAGTAACAAAGCCATTAAATTACTTACCAATAAAACCCAAAGTAATGAAAATCCATATTTACTTCCCCCGGCTAAATCCGTTGCCCAATTTCCCGGATCCATATAACCCACACTAACCAAATACGCCGGACCAAGAAATGAGAACATCTTGCGCCAACTTTTTGAATTGCGCGTCGTATCTACACTTTGATTTACTTCGCTCAGCGATTGATCGATATCTGATTGGTTTGACATTTTAAAATTCCGTTTTGC
Organism: Chitinophagaceae bacterium; assembly: GCA_947483415.1. Classification (GTDB taxonomy): domain Bacteria; phylum Bacteroidota; class Bacteroidia; order Chitinophagales; family Chitinophagaceae; genus Ferruginibacter. Next base: position 22,733 of record CANKLV010000008.1, on the reverse strand, counting down.
AACATTTTTAAGTAGCCATAAATCTATATTTTATATGGTAATACTATTTATAAACTGATTAAAATACAAACTTAATTCAAAATCATTGACATCATTCCTAATTTCTATTCAAATTCATATTTCAATAGATAGATTTTTTAAATTAAAAACTAACCGACAAAATATTTTAAGAATTTTAGTTTCTACCCTATATTTGCAAAAAAATAAATTATCATGGAAATGAAGAAAAAATCTAGGTCAATTTTTTGGGTACTATTTTTCGCCTCTATTGCAGCGTTCTTTGGTGTTTATGCTATAGGCGGTGGATATTGCTCTATGATTTTGCCGTTCAACGTTACATTCTTTGCAATGGCTATGGATTTAATGTAGTCAATAAAAATATTTTACTCGAAAAGCTCTGAATATTTCAGGGCTTTTTTTTTGAATAAAAAAACAGCCCACTTTAAAAACAAGTGAGCTGAATTATCCAACAACAATAAAAACTTAAACTTTTTCTTTCATTTGATTTTCTTCCACAATTTGTCCTTTTGTCAACTCAGACATAATAGGGGAAAAGATAGGTATCAATTAAAAGACAAATTCGTATAAATTTTAACTCAAATTGGTATTAACTTCGAAAAATTAAAACTACATTCATATTCATGACACGAATATTATTTTTCATTTCATTTGTATTAATAGGTAATGCAACAAAGGCACAAACTAAAGACTCAATAATTCACTATCCGATTGTGGTTGAATTTCAAAGCGTTTGTTGTGGCGTTCCTTCAGAAGCACCGCTGGTTTCTTTTTTAAAAAAATTTAAAAGAACCAATAAAATAAAAAAAATTAAAGTGTATAAAATTGGCCCCTTAGGTAGAGAAGGCGAATACCATTTAGGATTTAAACTAACGGAACTAAATCGCGCTCAAAAAAAATCATTTATAAAAAAGTTAAAACAATTGGTGCCTAAATTAAACGATAAAGGCCTTGCTGTGTTAAACGAAAACGTTGATGAAAACTTTTCTAATATCTCTTCTAATATAAAGGTAGAAAGTATTTATTATTAATGCATTTTTGATCAAAATAAAAAATAAACAAGTTCTACAAATAGCATCACCGCATTAACAATAATCAACCAGTTGCTTACTTTTGTCGTTTTCCTAATCGTTTTTAGTAAAATAAACACTAGGAAAAATATCAAATTAAACAACAACGCACTGTACCCCAAAACGATCAAGCTACTTTTTAAAGGCTGAAATGAAATTGCATCAATGTTCTTGGATAAATGGTTGTATCCTATTTCAACATATCGAAGGATTGCTGTAGCCAAAAAGCAAAGGTTACAGATAAAAACAAACTTACTAAACAACTTCATATTCAATTATTTTTGAGTCCCTGGAAGCATAGGTACGAAAGAGAAATCGCTAAATACTTCTTCGTTGTAATTTTCATCGTCAACCTTAGTAATTCTCCACATTTTATGATGCTCATCTGATGCCAACGGAATAACCATTATGCCACCAATTTTTAATTGTTGTATCAATTTAGGGGGAATGAATGGCGCTCCGCAGGTGATGATTATTTTATCAAACGGTGCGAACGTAGGCAATCCCTCGAATCCATCACCGTAAATAAATTTTAATTTCGATGAAGGATATTTTGATTTGAGTAAAAAGTTGTTTGTTTGATTATACAACTCTTTTTGCCTTTCTATTGTAATAACCGTTGCACCCATTTCGGCTAAAATGGTTGCCTGATACATACTACCAGTTCCTATTTCAAGAATTTTATCAAACTTTTTCACCTGAAGCAGTTCCGATTGAAATGCCACAGTATATGGTTGTGAAATGGTTTGATTGGCGGCAATAGGAAACGCCCTGTCTTCGTAAGCAATAGTTTCAAATTCCTCATCAAAGAAAAAATGTCTGGGCACTTCTGAAATGGCGTTTAACACATTTTCATCTGTAATTCCTTTTTGCCTCAAATCCTTTACCAGTGATATTCTCAATCCCTTCGTTCTGGGTGTATCTAATCGCTCCTTTTTCATTTATTTTAATTGCTTACTGATTATCTTAAACCCAATGCTTTTATTATTTGTGCTATTTTTTCATCTAATTTTTTTTCTTCTATTTCAAAAGCAGAAGCTTCAGATAAAGAAGTATTCACACTGAAATAGAATTTTATTTTTGGTTCTGTACCGCTTGGCCTTGCTGATATTTTTGTTCCATCAGTCAATTCAAATTGAAGCACATTACTTTTAGGCAAATCAATTTCCCAACTTGAACCATCTAATAAATTCTTGCCAACTTTTAATTCATAATCAAGTAGTTTTTCAACCTGAATACCAATAATAGTTTGAGGTGGATTTGTTCTAAATGATTCCATCATGGCGTTAATTTCGGCAACACCATTCATTCCTTTTTTAGTGATGCTCAACAAATCTTCTTTATACAAACCATATTGAACATATAAATCAATCAACTTCTCAAACAAGCTACGGCCTTTGTTTTTTTCATACGCAGCCATTTCACATAAAATTGCTGAAGCACTTACCGCATCTTTATCTCGCACTTCATTTCCTATCATTAAACCAAAACTTTCTTCTCCGCCAACTACATAATTTTCAACCCCTTCTTTTTGTTTAATTAATGATGCAATCCATTTGAATCCAGTAAGTACATTGTAACAATTGATTCCACTTGCTTTTGCAATTACATCAATCATATCAGTAGTTACAATGGTTTTTATCACCATATCGTTTGATTTCGATAACCCTTTTTCTTTGCGAGATTCAATCATGTAATTGAATGCCAATAATGCCGTTTGATTGCCATTAAGCAACACCCATTCGCCTTTATTATTTTTCACACCAACGCCTACTCTATCTGCATCTGGATCGGTTCCGATTAAAATATCGGCATCAAGTTCTTTTGCTTTTTTTAGCCCAATGCTCATCGTTTCTGTTTCTTCGGGATTGGGATAAATTACTGTAGGGAAGTTTCCGTCAGGAATAGCTTGTTCGGCTACAACATGCACATTGGTAAAACCATACAAAGCCAACGCATCCGGAACCAATTTTATACCCGAGCCATGTATTGGGGTGTATACAATTTTTAAATCGTGTTGAGCTGCACAAACTTCTGGATAAACACTCAATCCTTTTACCATTTGAAAATATGCTTCATCAATTTCCTTTCCTATAATTGTAATGTTAGATTCACCACCCGACCATTTCACTTCGTCAACTGATGCGATTTTTTCTACCTCAATGATTACATTTTTATCGTGCGGCGAAACCATTTGTGCGCCATCATCCCAATAAGCTTTATATCCATTATATTCTTTTGGATTGTGAGAAGCGGTACAAACTACGCCCCCTTTACATTTCAAATATCTTATGGCAAAACTCAATTCAGGTGTAGGACGAAGGCTTTCAAATAAAAAAACCTTGATGCCATTCGCTGCGAAAACGTTGGCGGTAATTTCTGCAAATAATCGACTATTGTTTCTGCAATCATGTGCTATCGCAACGGAAATTTCGCCTTCAAAACATTTTTTTAAATAATTGGCATAACCCTGAGTAGCCATTCCAACGGTGTAACGATTCATTCTATTGGTACCGATGCCCATAATGCCACGTAAACCGCCTGTTCCAAACTCTAAATTTCTATAAAAAGCATCCGCCAATTCATCAGGATTTGCTGATTGTAAATTTCGGATACCTGTTTTTGTATCTTCATCATAATTTCCGTTTAACCACACATTTACTTTTTCTAAAATAGTATTATACATATTTTTTTATTTTATCGAGGCAAAAATAAATTATTCAGTTTGATAAACTCCGGTAAACCCTATTTTTGTTTCATTAAACTTTTTAGAACAGATTTTGAAAAAAGGGAAATTCATTTTTTTATTATTGGTAATTTTGAATACTGCTGATTGTTTTGCACAAATCGACACAATAATTGATGCTCAAAAAAGTCAAAACAAAAAGATATTAAAATTAGCATCTGTAAATGCTGCATTATATGGTAGCACAATGATTGGCTTATATCAAGCATGGTACAAAAATTATCCGCAAAGTAATTTTCGTGTGTTTAATGATTGGGACGAATGGCAACAAATGGACAAGCTTGGTCATGTTTATAGCGCCTACACGATGAGTAAATTTGGTATGGAACTTTGGATGCGAAACGGAATAGATAGAAATAAAAGCATTTGGATTGGAGGCATAACTGGTGCTGCTTATCAAACAATCATTGAATTTTTAGATGCTTACAGTGCCCAATGGGGCTGGAGTTGGGGCGATGTAGGTGGAAATTTATTGGGAAGTGCCTTATTCACCGCACAAGAATTAACCTGGAAAGAGCAACGCATACAAATTAAAACTTCTTTTCACAAAATGGAATATAGTGATCCCGAATTAAACAAAAGAAGCGACATTATTTTTGGCAAATCTTTTGCCGAGCGGGCATTAAAAGATTATAATGGTCAAACTTATTGGTTGAGTGCAAACCTCAGTTCATTTTTCCCAAATAGTAAGATCCCAAAATGGGCGATGGTTTCAGTGGGAACTGGTGCTTCGGGTATGTTTGGTGCTAGAGCAAATTTGGCAAAAGACAATTTTGGCAACATCATATTTGACCGAACAAACATCAGTAGAACTAGAAAATGGTATTTAGCTCCAGACGTAGATTTAACCAAAATAAAAACAAAAAAGAAAAGCATTAAAACATTGCTTTTTGTTTTAAATTCTTTAAAGTTTCCAATGCCAGCAATTGAATTTTCGAATAATAAAGTTAGAATGAGATGGGTGGGGTTTTAGGAGGAGAGGTTTGAGAGGTTTATGAGGTTTGAGAGGTTGGGTTTAAAAGTTTAACGGTTTAATTTGCTGCGCGGGTTTAATGGTTGGCAGTTTGTTCCAAAAATAGGCATTACGTTCAATGTTCAAAAGGTGAGTTCAATAAGTTCAAGAGGTTGGGATTTTCGTCTGCCGATGTTGGTGTTTTCACCAATCATCAAAGTGGTAGGGGTTGAATATTTTCAACCCTTATAAAATATCAATTAACCTTAAACCCTTAAACCATCATCGCGCGTTAAACCAGCGAAGCCCCCATCACCTCTCCATCTTGTACATCCACAACGATATTTTCTTGATTTGTAGTTGCAATGGATAGTCCAACATAATTTACATCAATCGGGAATTTCTTGTGTGTTCTTTCAACTAAAACTAATGTTTCTATTTGAGCAGGCAATTGTTCAATCAAAGGTTTTAATGCATATAACATTACACGTCCGCTATTGGCAACATCATCAATTAATATGATTGACTTACCATTGAAATCTACATTTTTATCCAAGCTTATTTCAATTGGATTTTTTTTATTTACGGTCATTTCCAATAAATCAATGTTTCCTGCAAAACTATCTTTTAAAAACTCAGCAATTTTTTTTGCAATAAAAATCCCGTTTGATTTAATACCAATCAACAGTAATGCGTTTTTATCGTAATTTTTTTCAGAAATCTCCAAAGCCATTCGACGAAGCTTTCTTTGTGCGGTTTCTTTATCTAGTATCATCTTTATTTTTTTGTGGGTTTAAATTGCTTCCATAAACATCATTGTCTTACCTTAGCATTCCATAATTGTAATCGCATGCAATATATACAACAAGTGGCATTTTTACTGCTAGCAACCTATGCAATTTGGTTATTTTCCAAAAACATTTTGCAAATAAAGAAAAATATATTTTTGGGTAAGCCAGAGGATTTATCAGACAGTCCGAATTTAAGGTGGAAGAATGTTATTTTATTGGCGCTTGGTCAGAAAAAAATGTTTCGAAACAAAACAGTTGCCATCATGCATTTAATTATCTATGCTGGTTTTATCATTATCAATGTGGAGGTTTTAGAAATTATTTTAGATGGTATTTTAGGAACCCATCGTTTGTTTTTTGAGCCACTCGGAAATCTGTATTCTTTCCTGATCAATTTTTTTGAAATACTTGCTGTTGGGGTAATCGCAGTTTGTATCATATTTTTATACAGAAGAAACATCATGAAGCTTAAACGCTTTATGAGCAAGGATTTAAACGGCTGGCCAAAATCGGATGCGAATTATATTTTGGTTGTAGAGATTATTTTGATGAGTTTGTTTCTAACCATGAATGCAGCAGATTCGGCTATTCAATTGTTAGGCAGCGAGCATTATCACGCAACAGGTTCTTTCATTTTTTCAGGTTTCTTAGTTCCTCTTTTTGATTCTCTTTCAGTTTCACAATTGGTTTTTATTGAAAGAACTTGCTGGTGGATGCATATTATTGGCATTCTAGCTTTTTTAAATTACCTCCCATACAGCAAACATCTCCATATCATTCTAGCTTTTCCAAATGCTTATTATTCCCGATTAAAACCAATGGGCGAGGTAAAAAACATGGCAAATGTACAGAATGAAGTGAAGTATATGATGGAACCAGAATTAGCACCAACCGGTGATGCTCAACCAACAATATTTGGCGCAAGAGATGTAATGGATTTAAGCTGGAAAAACTTACTCGATGCCTACAGTTGCACAGAATGTGGCAGATGCTCAGATGCTTGTCCAGCAAATCAAACTGGGAAATTATTAAGTCCAAGAAAAATCATGATGGACACCAGAGATAGATTGGAAGAAGTGGGTTTAAACATCAAACAAAACGGCGCGTTCAAAGACGATGGAAAAAAATTGTTGAATGATTATATTACAGTTGAAGAATTAAGGGCTTGCACCACTTGCAATGCTTGTGTTCAAGAATGCCCGGTTAGTATAAATCCGCTCGATATCATTATGGAACTGCGCAGAAGTTTGATAATGGAAGATAGTAACGCTCCGCAAGAATGGAACGGAATGTTTGGTAATATTGAAAACAATTTTGCACCTTGGAAATTAAGTCCTGACGATAGAGATGCCTGGACCAAAGAAATTTAATTTTTAGTTTTTTATAAAAATTTGAAGAATATGCAAGTACCTACAATGGCCGAATTTTTAGCAAAGGGAGAAACTCCAGAGGTATTGTTTTGGGTGGGATGTGCTGGAAGTTTTGATCAACGCGCTCAAAAAATCACCAAAGCATTTGTAACCATTTTGGAAAAAGTGGGCATAAAATATGGGATTTTGGGTAAAGAAGAAATGTGCACTGGCGATCCCGCACGTAGAGCTGGAAACGAATTTATGTTTCAAATGATGGCGTATCAAAACATCCAAATTTTGAATGGATATAACATCAAAAAAATCGTAACGGCTTGTCCGCACTGTTTTAATATTTTCAAAAACGAATACCCTGTTTTAGGCGGTAATTATGAAGTAATCCATCATGCTACTTTTTTACAGCAGTTGATTGATTCGGGGAAGATAAATATGAAGGACGGCGGTGCCTTCAAAGGGAAAAAAATCACTTACCACGATAGTTGTTATTTGGGAAGGGCAAATGATATTTATGAGGCACCACGCAAAGTACTCGAAGCTATGGATGTAGCTTTGGTAGAAATGAAACGTTGCAAAAGTAACGGACTTTGTTGCGGAGCTGGTGGCGCTCAAATGTTTAAAGAAGAAGAAAAAGGAGACCTGCGCATCAATATCGAAAGAAGCAACGAAGCGTTGGCAACCGGCGCGAGCATTATTGCAGCTGCTTGTCCTTTTTGTAATACCATGCTTACAGATGGCGTAAAGAACAACGAAAAAGAAGATGAGGTTCAAGTATTGGATATTGCTGAATTGGTAGCGAGCTGTTTATCTTAATTCGTTTATAACAAATATCGAACCCAATGATTACCGATTATAAAAATTTACTTCCAGAAAATTTCCATGCTGATTCGAGGGTGTGGATTTATCAATGTGAACGGGCATTTAATGAAATAGAAACAACCCAAATAAACGAGCTTTTACATGAATTCACTAAGAATTGGACAAGCCATGGGGCTAGAGTAAAAGGGTTTGGTCAGGTGTTTTTCAATCAATTTATAGTTTTAATGGCCGACGAAACCGCTTCAGAAGTAAGCGGATGTAGCACCGATAGTTCGGTTAGGGTAATCAAAAATATCGAAGAAACGTACCAGGTAAATTTATTCAACAGACAGCTACTTGGCTTCATTATAAATGAAAAAATAGAACTCATTCCACTACAAGAAATACAAAAATCATTTGAATCGGAAGTATTAAATACGGAAACATTGTATTTCAACAACATCGTTTTACATAAAAAGGAATTAGAAGAAAACTGGATAATACCATTGAAAAACAGTTGGTTAAAAAATAAACTTGTTTAGTTTCACATCTTTAAAAATCAACACCCCACCCTTCTTTTTCATCTATTTGCGATTCGAAAAAATTATAAAACTTCTTCTGCCATACTGTCATCATTCCTAATAAATTCTATTACCTTTGACAAAATTTTAATTAGTCAAAAATGCAGGAATTGATTTCAACAAAATCACATGATGAAGAAAGACAAGGCGAGGCTTTTTCTACACAGTCGCTGAATCAGCATTTTCACAAACATTTTTATATAGAAAGCTATGGATGCGCAATGAATTTTGCAGATAGCGAAGTAGTTGCTTCTATTCTTCAAAAAGAAAATATTGGCTCCACTACCAACATAGAAGATGCAGATGTCATTTTGATAAACACCTGCTCAATACGTGAAAAAGCGGAAGATAAAATCAGAAAACGCCTTACAGAATTTAAGCAATTGAAAAAGCAAAAGCCAGGATTGGTGATTGGCGTTTTGGGTTGTATGGCTGAACGCTTAAAAGGGAATTTAATTGAAGAAGAAAAGCTTGTAGATATCGTGGTTGGTCCAGATGCTTATCGAAGCCTTCCTCAATTGATTGAAGATGCTGAAACCGGACAAAAAGCCGTGAATGTATTATTAAGCAGGGATGAAACCTATGCCGACATATCTCCTATTCGCTTAAACAGCAACGGAGTAAATGCATTTGTGAGCATCATGCGTGGATGTAATAATATGTGTTCGTTTTGTGTGGTTCCCTTTACAAGAGGAAGAGAAAGAAGCAGAAATGCACAAAGCATTGTTCTTGAAGCGGAAGCGTTGTTTAATGATGGCTATCGCGAAGTAACCTTATTGGGACAAAACGTAGATAGTTATCATTGGCGAGATGAAGAAACCAAAAGCAACGTAAGTTTTGCAGAATTAATGGAAAAAGTAGCCTTGATTTCGCCACTGCTTCGTGTTCGTTTTTCAACATCTCATCCAAAAGACATTACCGATGACGTGCTTTTCACCATAAAAAAGTATGAAAACATTTGTAATTATATTCATTTACCTGTGCAAAGCGGAAGTAGCCGAATGTTGCAAATGATGAACCGAACATACAGCAGAGAATGGTACATCGCTAAAATAAATCGGATAAAAGAGATTATTCCTGATTGTGGCATTTCAACGGATATGATTACCGGATTTTGTACAGAAACGGAAGAAGATCATCAGGAATCCTTAAGCTTGATGCAATACTGTAAATATGATTTAGCGTATATGTATTTTTATTCGGAAAGACCTGGAACTTTAGCAGCAAGACGTTTTAAAGATGATGTTCCATTAGAAGTTAAAAAAAGAAGGCTTCAGGAAATGGTGGATTTGCATAGAATTCACTCACTTGAGAGCATGCAACGTGATGTAGGTAAAACATTTAAAGTATTGGTTGAGGGCGTTTCCAAAAAAGATGAAGATGAATTTTATGGCCGAAACGACCAGAATAAAGTGGTCGTTTTCCCAAAATTAAATTACAAAAAAGGGGATTACGTAACCGTTGATATACATACTTGTACGGCTGGCACATTAATTGGAAAAACAAAAGCATAATTAAACGTAATGGATCAACAATTAATAAAAAATAGATTCAACATCATTGGTAATTCAATTGCACTTAATCATGCATTGAATGTAGCTACACAAGTTGCCAATACAGATTTAAGTGTTTTAATAAATGGAGAGAGTGGTGTTGGGAAGGAAGTGTTTTCGCAAATAATACATTCTTTATCTGCAAGGAAACACAATCCTTTTATAGCAGTAAACTGTGGTGCCATTCCAGAAGGCACAATTGATTCCGAACTTTTTGGTCATGAAAAAGGGTCTTTTACCGGAGCTGTTGATAGCCGAAAAGGTTATTTCGAAACGGTAAATGGAGGTACTATCTTTTTGGACGAGATTGGCGAAATGCCGCTTGGAACACAAGCCAGATTACTTCGTGTTTTAGAAACTGGCGAATATATTAGAGTTGGTAGCAGCAAAGTTCAAAAAACAGATGTTCGAGTGATTGCAGCCACGAATAAAGACCTTTTAGAATTTACGCAAAAAGGACGTTTTCGCGAAGACTTGTATTATAGATTAAATACAGTGCCGATAAGGGTCCCATCTTTAAGAGACCGCAAAGAAGACATTTTGCTACTTTTCAGAAAATTTGCAACTGACTTTGCAGAAAGATATAAAACCTCATCAGTACAATTAACGGAGGAAGCAAAAGAGATTTTGATTAATTATTCGTGGCCTGGAAATGTTCGAGAATTAAAAAATATCGCAGACCAAATTTCTGTCTTAAGCAAAGAAAAATCAATTTCAGCACAAAACTTACGTGATTTTTTACCTGAAAACAATTATAGCAGATTGCCTGCATTAAGCGGTGGACCAGGTGCGGTTAGTCAGGCAGAGTTTGCCAACGAAAGAGAAATTCTTTACAAGTTATTTTTCGACATGAAAAATGATGTAAATGAATTGAAGAAAATGGTTTTTGATATGATTCAAAATCCAATGATGGCGCAGTCAATTCCTGTTTTCAATGCTGAAATGGGTAATCAAAATTCAATAAAGCCATATAACACAACATCGACGATTAATAACAATAATTATTCTGGAAATCAACAACCATTAATTATAACGAATAAGCCACAAGATCAAATTCAACATCATGAAGATGTGGAAGAATCTTTGAGCATAATTGACAAAGAAAAAGAGCTGATTATAAAAGCATTGAAAAAGCATCGCGGAAAAAGAAGAGATGCATCCGTTGATTTGGGCATAAGCGAAAGAACACTTTACCGAAAGTTAAAAGAATACGATATTGAACATCTTTAATTTAATTGGTTTTTTAAAATGAGAAATCTTTTTTCTATATACGTTATTGGCCTGTTGGTGATTACAATTTTCTGTAATGCCACTTGCAAGTATTCGTTTAATGACACATCGCCTATACCGCCGGAAGTGAAAAATTTCAGGGTGAATTATTTTGAAAATAAAGCGCAGTTTGTAAACACGCAACTTAGTCCGAAGCTTACAGAAAAATTAAAGCAAAAAATAATTGGTACAACCAGATTAAAACAAACCAACAATGATGACGCAGATTATGATATTTCTGGATACATTTCGCAATATTATACCAGCACCATCAGTATTTCTGGTACCAATTCAAATGGGAACAGGCTAACCGTTGGATTTCATTTGCAGTTTAAAAACAAACAAAACGATAAAAAGAATTTCGAAACAGATTTGACCAGAACTTTTGATTACAATGGCAACCTCAGTTTATCACAAGCAGAATCGAATTTGAATGAAGACATCGTAAAAAACTTATCAGACGAGATTTTCAATAAAATATTTTCCAACTGGTAATAGAAGTTGTCGTTTTTTTTTATTTAAATTTGGAATATGCAGCAACAAGTTTTATTTAAACAACTATTTAATGAAAATGAACGGGATTCCGGTAATCTCGCCATGCTGCAAAATGAGGCAAGCGCATTTCCTTATTTTGGGTGTTTACAATTTTTCTTATTAAAAGAAACTGGAAATAGACACGACAGTTACGCATCAATTGCTGGAAAGCTGGCATTACATTTCAACAATCCTTACCATTTACATTTAAAATTACATCAGAACGATACGGAATCAATTATTGAAAAGCCTGTAGAAATAGCTGAAGAAATTGTAAACATGGAAACAATATCCGAAACGTTGCTTAAAAAACCAGTCATAGAAAAACTATCGGAAAAAGACGAACTTATATTTGAGCCATTATTTACAACAGATTATTTCGCATCACAAGGCATTAAATTGAGTGAAGAAATTAAAGCCAATGACAAATTGGGAAATCAGCTAAAAACGTTTACAGCTTGGTTGAAAACGATGAAAAGTACCAATGGAAATCGATTGCCAGAAAACGCGACCATAGACAAAAAAGTAGAGCAACTTGCAGAAAAGAGTAATGAAGAAGATGAAATTGTAACGGAATCTATGGGAGAAGTTTACATGCAACAAGGGAAATATGACCAAGCAGAAGAAATATTTAAAAAATTAAGTTTGCTTTATCCTGCTAAAAGCATTTACTTTGCAAACAAATTTGAATCTTTAAAAGATAAATAACATGTTAATACTATTTGGAATTTTAATTATTATCGCTTCGATTATTTTGGGTTTGATTGTATTGATTCAAAATCCTAAAGGTGGCGGTCTATCTGGATCATTCGGTGGTGTAGGCAATCAATTAATGGGTGTAAAGCAAACAACTGATGTTTTGGAAAAAGGGACTTGGATTTTTGCAGCGGTTGTGGGTTTATTGTGTTTATTGTCGCCAGCATTTATTCCAAAAGAATCTGCAAACAAGAAAAATGGTTTAATTGATAACATATCTACTTCTGGTCAAAAGCAAAGTACTACTCCTGCAAATACAGGAACTATGCCGAAAACAAACCCATAATTTGTTAAAAAAATTGTGAAATTTATACAACCTCGCTATAAAAAGCGGGGTTTTTATTTTAAATTGAATTCTAATTATTTTCGATGAAAAAAGCAATAGTTTTTATTTCTGCATTATTGGTTGTTTTTGCAATTGTATTCTTATGGATGATAATGGGGCCAAATGTGAACGCTACAAAAAATAAATATTTTTATATTCATACAGGAGATAAATATGAAGAGGTATTTGCAAATCTAAAAGAAAAAAAAATCCTATCAACCTATTTTACATTTGATTTATTGGCATCATATACTGGATATAAAAAACAAGTAAAACCCGGTAAATACGAGATATCAAATACGATGAGTATTTTCAGATTGATTCGCATGTTAAAATCAGGAAGTCAACATGATGTTCGATTTGTAATCAACAAGCTTAGAACCAAAGAAGATTTTGCAAAAAAAATCGGTGCCAATTTTGAAGCAGACTCATTAGAAGCGATTCGTTTTTTAATGAGTAATGATTCATTAGCGCAATATCATTTGGATACCAACACCGTAATGTCGATTTTAATTCCCAACTCTTATTTATTTTGGTGGAATGGCTCATTCAAAAAAATATTAGATCGATTAAAAAAGCAACATGATTATTTCTGGGAAGGTAAAAGAACAATCAAAGCCAAATCATTGGGATATTCTCCTGAAGAAATTTATACCATTGCAAGTATTGTGGAGGAAGAAACCACAAAAGAATCAGACAAAGGATTAATTGCCAGTGTTTATTTTAATCGATTAAATAAAGGCATGAAATTGGAAGCCGACCCTACCGTAAAATATGCCATGCGAAATTTCGAATTAAGACGAATTTTAAATAAACATTTGGAATTCCCATCCCCTTTTAACACTTACTATAAAACAGGCTTACCACCCGGCCCTATTTGCACCCCATCAATAAATACCATCGATGCTGTGTTAAATGCGCCAAAAACAGATTATCTTTTCTTCGTGGCAAAACCTGATTTTAAAGGATATTCAAATTTTGCAAGCAATTATCAACAACATCTTGTATTTGCACGTGCTTATCAAAAAGCATTAGACACATTGATTTTAAGAAAAAAATCGAAAACGAATTGAAGAAATTTGAACGCATATTACTTACCAAAACGCCATTAGCCATCATTGTAAACAGGTCTAAAACATTGATTCTTCCTGGTTTTGAAGGCGTTCCACTATATGATGTACTCCGTTTTTTTTTGAAACAATTAAGGGCAAATGGTCTATCCGAAAGAGCATCCGCCATTTCCTATAATTTCATTATGGCCATTCCGCCTTCATTATTGTTTTTATTTACATTAATTCCAAATCTCCCATTCATTTCAAAGAAATCTATTCAGAAACAATTACACACCATTATTTTCGATATCGTTCCTTCAAAAGTGTACAATCATGAAATGATCAAATTTGTGGATTCATTTATTTACGAAAACAGAATTGGCATTTTATCCATTGGATTATTAATGTCTTTATTTTTTGCTTCAAATGGGATGATGGGATTAATTATTTCATTTAATAAAAGAAAATATCTTGGGTTTGAAAAGCGAAAGGGTTTATTGTCCAGATGGATGGCGATAAAATTAACCGTTATTATTTTTGGTCTTTTTTTAGGTTATTTTATCCTGCTCATATCACAAGGTGCTTTATTAGAATGGTTGATATCTGATCCTACTTGGCGAAATATTTTTGCAAGCACCCGATGGATTTTAATACTGCTTCTGATTTTCTTTGCCATTGGCTTTATTTTCAAGTATGCGCCATCGGTAGAAAAACAATGGAAATTCACCTCACCCGGAACCATTACCACTACTTTTTTAAGCATTTTATCTTCATTTGTATTCTCCGTTTTTGTAACCAATTTTAGCAAATACAATGTGCTTTATGGATCTATTGGAACGATAATGATGGTAATGGCGTTGATTTACATTAATTCACTAGCCATTTTAATTGGTTTTGAATTAAACGTTAGCATCAATTCTATAAAAATATTATCGGATAAAAGAACCGATATTGAAAAGAAAATGAATTAATTACATCAAAGTAAAAAACTTACCCTTCATTGACGTTATTGATAAAAAATAGAATCAATAATTTCAATTTTTTAATTTTACTTTTGGTTTTTAAAATTATATCAATCTCAAATAATACAATTATGAAAAAAATCACTTTACTATTTTTCCTTATCGCTTGCTTTGGTTTAATGGCATTGGAATCTAATTTACTACTCCCTATTGGTGGCGATATGCCCATGCAAGATCATAAAATGCTTGACGTTTCCGGAAAAGAAATCAGTATGAAAGATGCCGTAAAAGGCAATGGTGTTTTAGTAATGTTTAGCTGCAATACTTGTCCTTACGTGATTAAAAACGAAGAACGCATTTCCAATTTATCTGATTTTACTACAAAGCTTGATTTTGGTATGATTGTGTTAAACAGCAACGAAGCTTATCGTAAAGATGAAGATAGTTATAAGTTAATGCAAGCATTTGCCATAGAAAAAAAACTAAATTGCGCTTATGTAGTTGATAAAGATTACCAAGTAGCTGATGCGTTTGGAGCGAATAGAACGCCTGAATGTTATTTATTTGACAAGGACATGAAACTAGTGTATCACGGCGCAATTGATGATAATGCAAACGATGCTGCTGCGGTAAAACGTAATCATTTAGTAGAAGCCATGACAGAAATATCACAAGGTAAAACAGTTTCTACCCCTGAAACAAAAAGTGTAGGTTGTAGCATTAAAAGGAAAGCGAAGGTAAATTAGGAAAAACTGTCTGTATCAAAATTTGCAGGATTAAAAGATTTTGAAGATTTGGAAATTTATCTACGATGACCTTACTAATTTTACGATCAAATAAATAACCGTTTTAATCCTGCTAATCCTAAAATCAACTAAATCCTGATCTTTACAATTGCCCAAATCATTTTCAATCCCAAAATAAAGTTTTAATCATCCAGCTTCAACACCGCTAAAAATGCTTCTTGTGGAATTTCTACGTTTCCAATTAGACGCATTCTTTTCTTTCCTTCTTTTTGCTTTTCTAAGAGTTTACGTTTACGGCTAATGTCACCACCATAACATTTAGCGGTAACGTCTTTACGCATGGCACTTATATTTTCTCTGGCAATTACTTTAGCGCCAATAGCGGCTTGTATGGCAATTTGGAATTGTTGACGAGTTAATAACTCTTTTAATTTTTCGCAAAGTTTTCTACCAAATTCTTGTGATCTGCTTCTATGAATAAGCGCACTTAATGCATCCACTTTTTCATTATTCAATAGAATATCCATGCGCACAATATCACTGTCTCTAAATCCTATGGGTTGATAATCAAAAGAAGCGTAACCTCTAGTTTGAGATTTTAGTTTATCGTAAAAATCAAATACAATCTCAGTTAATGGCATTTCAAAAATCAATTCAACCCTTGTTGGTGTTAAATAACCTTGACTGATGAGCATTCCTCTTTTACTAATACAAAGGGTCATAATGTTGCCAATATAATCTGGCTTGGTAATAATTTGCGCTCTGATAAATGGCTCCTCAATTCGTTCTGTTCTTGTAGGATCAGGAAGCGTAATTGGGTTGTGTACATCTATTTTTTCGCCCTTGTTGGTGTATGCAATAAAACTAACGTTTGGTACTGTTGTAATTACCGTTTGATTGAATTCGCGTTCTAATCTTTCCTGAATAATTTCCATGTGCAACAAGCCCAAAAATCCACATCTAAAACCAAATCCAAGTGCTTGTGAAGTTTCCAATTCAAAAGTAAGTGAGGCATCATTAAGTTGTAATTTTTCCATACAATCTCTGAGCTCTTCAAACTTATCTGTATCTACCGGAAATATACCCGCAAATACCATTGGCTTTACGTCTTCAAAACCATCAATACGAGCATTCGTTGGATTTATAACATTCGTTAAGGTATCTCCTACTTTTACTTCTTTTGCATTTTTTATACCGGTGATGATATATCCCACATCACCACAAAAAACTTTATCTCTTTTGTCTAACGACATTTTTAAAATACCCACTTCATCCGCAAAATATTCGTTATCGGTACTAAAGAATTTAACTTTATCTCCTTTTTTAATAGAACCATTGAAAATTCTATAGTATACAATAATTCCCCTGAAACTATTGAAAACACTATCAAAAATCAACGCTTGCAGAGGTGCGTTTGGATCGCCTGTTGGGGCTGGTATTCTTTCACAAATGGCTTGTAATATTTCTTCGATTCCAATTCCCGATTTGCCACTGGCCAATAAAATATCTTCCTCTTTACAGCCAATTAACTCAATGATTTGATCTCTCACTTCTGGAATCATAGCACCATCCATGTCTATTTTGTTAATGATGGGAATAATTTCTAAATCATTTTCTATGGCTAAATATAAATTACTGATGGTTTGTGCTTGAATGCCTTGAGTTGCATCTACTAAAAGCAATGCACCTTCGCATGCGGCTAATGCACGACTAACCTCATAACTAAAATCCACGTGTCCTGGCGTATCAATTAAATTCAATGTATAAATACCTTCTTCAACAGAATTAGCATTGGTTGATTTTTTATATGGATAGCTAATTTGAATGGCATGACTTTTAATGGTAATGCCTTTTTCTCTTTCTAAATCCATATCATCCAAAACCTGCGCTTGCATTTGTCTTTCTCCAACCGTGTTGGTAGTTTGTAATAAACGATCGGCCAAGGTACTTTTTCCGTGATCAATATGGGCAATGATACAAAAATTTCTAAATTTCTTCATGGGCTACTTTGCAATTTTAATATACAAAATTAGGTCATTTCAAATGGAAAATTCCATTTAACCAGGTCAATTGTATATTTTATTATTTACCTTTTACAACTAAATTTAATCCAACGAAAAATTAGCAAATTATAAGTGCTTTTTATACGTAGTTTCAAAAAGCAATCATTAAAAAAGCCACCCTATTGGGATGGCTTTTTTAATGAAAATATTAATTATTAATTTTTAATAAATGAAGCAACAATTTGATTTGTGCCAGATATTTTAATGAAATAATTTCCTAAAGACAGTTTGTTTATGTTAATCTTAATGTTATTATTTCCTTTAATCAAAGATGCATTTTGAGCATACACATTTTTTCCTGTTGCATCATAAACCATTAAACGTACATTTTCTTTTACAGTAGATGCAATGTTTATGTTTACAAAATTTTGAGCAGGATTAGGACTTACAGCATTCAACGTGTATGTATTTGTGTTATCTCCTTTGATAAATAATACAGAACTTAATTGGTTTCTATTGTCTGATCCCAATTGATTCAATCTGTAGTATTTAGCTTGACCTAGCGTTGAGTTATCTGAAAAGTTGTAATTAAGCACAACGTTGCTGTTTCCGTTAACTGATTTTGAACTTACATATCCAATTTTAGTGAACGATCTTCCATTATTAGATTGTAATACTTCAAAACCATTGTTATTTGTTTCACTAGATGTGCTCCAAGTTAACTCGTTGCCAACTTTAGTTTTAGAACCTTTGAAACTTAATAAAGTTACAGGAGTTGTATTAGTAATATAAATCGTCACCGAATCTGTAACCAATCCACAAGTTGTACTATTCGCTTCTAGTGCTAAAACTGCAAACCCAGCTGATATTTCACTAGCACTTGGGGTATATACTGCATTTAAAGTTGAATTATCTGGTGCAAATGTTCCAGTTCCTCCAGTCCAAGTCGCAGTAGTATAATCACCAGTTACATTTCCTGCTAAAGTTGCAGAAGTAGTATCTGTGATAACTTGGTCTGGTCCTGCATTTACAACAGGAGCATTGATGATGGTTAAATTCAACGTTGCTGTTGAATCACAACCTGCAGCGTTTGTTGTAACGTAATCATAGCTTCCACTTGCGGTGTAAGTTGTTTCATTCCAGGTATAGTCGTTGCAAGAAGTGATATTTGTTGTGCTGCTACTAGGTTCGCAAGTACTTGTGTAATTTATATCAATTACACTGATATATCCGAAACTACTTGCAGCTTGAACCCTAATATCAAAAATTTGCTCTGTTTTTCCAGTAATTAAAAAAGTTGCTGCGTTATTAAAATCCGCGTTATTAGTACCATCATATGATTTCCAAGTTGAAGTTTCTAATGTTTTAATTTCAATTATTCTTGGAACACTGATTGCTTTTGTACCCCAGAATTTAATGCTGTATGTTTTTAATGAATCCAGTCCTGAAAATTTCCATTGACCGTTTGTGGCACTTGGGTGAGAAAAAGCATAATCTGCTGTTGCTGAAGCAGGATAATCA
Organism: Chitinophagaceae bacterium; assembly: GCA_947483415.1. Taxonomy (GTDB): domain Bacteria; phylum Bacteroidota; class Bacteroidia; order Chitinophagales; family Chitinophagaceae; genus Ferruginibacter. The sequence continues at coordinate 3,689 of CANKLV010000008.1, read as the reverse complement.
CCAATAGCACCAACGCCTGAAGGAAGTTCTGTATTTGTGTTTACACCTAAGCCAGAAAGGTTAAATGTACCATCTATTCTACTTACTACTTCCATTGTAATACCAGTTGTAGCATTGTTTGTATTTATCGCATCTGTTATTTTTACCCCATTTGTACCACTTGTTACATTATTCCAATAATTGCTATTTACATCTGGAGATGATGTTGCAGAAGTCGCTTTACCAAAATCGATTAATATTCTTTCCCCAACTTGAATCATCACCGTATCCAAATCTATTGCACCATTGTTATCCGTTACTGATAATTCAAATTCATAAACGCCTCCAACAAGGTTATTAATTAAAGTAGTTGCAGCATTTGGAGAAGCGATATTATAAGCTTGTGGACCACTAACTTTTCTCCAATTGTATGCAATTATTGTTCCATCAGCATCAACAGAACTTGTCCCGTTTACTGTAGTTGAATTTGTTGGCAAGATCAATGTGACATCAACACCTGCAACTGCAACTGGTAAAATATTAGGTGAATTGGTACTGTCATACTTAGAGATATCTATTAAACCAATATACCCAAAAGTACTACCTGATTTTGTACGGATATCAAAAGTCATTTCGCTTTTTCCACCGAAAACAAAAACAGCAGCTTGGTTGAAATTGGTATTGCCTTGTGCTTCGTATGATTGATAAACGATTTCGTCTACTTGTTTGATTTCAATTTCTTTTGTAGACAAATCTCCTGTTTTGCTACCCCAAAATTTCACAGTATAAACACATCCTGAATCAAGTCCGGTCAATTTCCATTGACCGTTTGTTGCAGAATTATGTGAAAAAGCATAATCCGTAGTTGCAGAGCTTAGATAGTCACCAACTGTACCTGTAGTATTTCCAGTATTTACACCAAAACCAGCGGTGTTAAAAGTACCATCAATTCTGTTTACAACCTCAAATCCTAAAGATGTTAACACATTATTTGTAGTAACAGAGCTAGTAAATTTCACACCATTATTTGCAGAAATAACATTGTTCCAATAGTTATTGTTTGCATCAGGGGAAGCTGATGTTGTGCTACCAAAATCGATTAAGATTCTAGTACTTACAATTACAACAACCGTATCTTTTTGAATGTTAGATAAATCATCAGTAACGGTTACTTCAAATGAATAAGCTCCTTCAATCAAATTTGAAACAGAAACAGTTGATGTGTTTTCATTTGAAATACTGTATATGCTCGGCCCAGTTAACTTTACCCAATTATATCCTGTAATACTTCCAGTCGAGTTTGCAACTGCAAAAATAGATATATTGTTTTGTGGTAAAACAAGTGAAACATCTGAACCAGCATTTACGGTTAATATTCCACTTTCAGCCTTCAATAAATAGCTAGAAAAAGAAAATAACAACGTAACTAAAATAAGTCGAGTCAATTGAGTAATAAATTTTTTCATTTTAAAATTATTTTTTAGAATTGATTTGTTATGCAAAATAGTAAAAAAATATGAATTTTTACACTAAGGTCTTGCCTTATTAATAAATAAATATTTATTATTATCAATGATTTGTAAATCGAATATATCAACGACACCGTCACCATTTAAATCATCATTTAAATATCCAAACCCTATGAATTTAGCAGAATTCTCAGCTTGTTGTAAATCAACAAGGTTTATTGAGCCATCTTGGTTTACATCTCCTGAAAAAATCGCATATTTACCCGATGATATAAATTTCATTGGTACATTAATACCATTATTATACGCTTTTGATAAGTTGCTGGTAAAATCGTACGTTGAGCCTGAAAGTACCCTAACAGTATTTGCACTCCATGTTTCTAAACTATTTTTATGGTTTATTGAAATATAATAAAACCCACCAGACAAATTAATTGGTATTGAAACAATTGCATTTCCATTCTTATTTAAAGATGTAAAACACGAAAAAGAAGGCATTGAATCTAACAAATCATCGGGGTGCCAGATTTTAATGCAAATACTATCTGTAATTGTTGAATCTGTTGTTTGATTTAAATTATACAAAATTGGGTTCATCTGCGAATTTTCGTAATTATAATAACCTTCTATAATTGCTTTTACTGTAATTAAAAATACCGGACAGGATGCTAAAGAAATATTTAAAGTGGCAATAGAATCACATCCCAAATAATTTACAAGTGTTTTTGTATACGTTCCTATTGTATCGTAATTGGTATTGTTCCATAAATACGGGAAGCTATATGAACAAACACTTACATTGGTTGTGCTATATGTAGTTGATGATAAACTACAATTTACTTTTAATGAAACAGTATCTCTTTCAATATTGTTTTTGCTATCTAACACCACGAGTTCGAATAAATATTCCCCACTAATTAAGTTACTTACCTCGTTTGTTAAACTAGTTGGTGATGAAAAAATGCAATTTGCAGGACCCGAAATTTTATTCCAATTGATAGATGATAACGTAGCATTGGTACTTGTTGCACTTCCTTGTAAAATATAACTTGTAGAAGGTAAATTCAGAGTAACGTCATTTCCGGCATCTACAGTTAATTTTCCAAGGTATCTATTTGCAAGGGTATCTAAAATGCATTCTTTTTTTAGTCGTTTGTAAAATTCCTCATGACCAGCATTATTAACGTGCACATAATCATAATAATATTGGCTAGCAATTGTGCCATCTTCGTTTGCAATACCATCCCAAAAATCAACTGCCTTATTTTCAAAACGTGAAAGTACCCATGTTCTAAAGTCTCTGAGATTCGTCATTTGTTCTGTGGTTAAATAAAACCTTGGCTGGCTTGTGGTTACCCAAACAGGAATTTTTAGGGAGTCAGCAATGCGCATTGTGGCTTCAAAATTGGCTTGTTGTTCAGCAAGCGTATAATTACTTGTTGCGTCATTAGAAGGCATATTAATAATTATAGCATCTGCATTATCCAATAAAGCGCTAGTGATATTAAACTGAGTATTGGGATAAGGCCTATCTGCAGGCGGTACATAACCCGTTGGCCTTAAATTGTGATAAGTTCTATAACCAGGAATTCCATAATTTAAAATATCATTTAAAGGATTTTTTCTTTTTATATATGCACGATATTTAACAACAAAACTACTATCCGTTGTACTTGCGCCAGTTCCATATGCTGTAGATGACCCTAAAATTATAAGTCTAAAAGATTTATTGCAATTAACTACATCAGAATCTCCAGCATAAGCTTGAATCACAATGAAGATCGCAAAAAAAAGAAAAATAGTTTTCATTTGTATTTTTAATCAAAAAGATTTTATTCAACCATACTTTTTTACACCTCATTATTTAAATAAACAAGACAAAAAAATGTCATTTCTAAGAACCACATTCAAGATTAAAATAAAGGATAATCCCAATTTATGTTTGTTTAAAATGTTGTAGATTTTAAACAGAAACTTAAGAAAAATGATTTTAAAATGGGTATATAGGATTGATAAAATAACGACAAATACAAAATAACTTTTTAAAAATAAAATCATTTCATTTGCGAATATAGTATTGATTTTTTTTCTATCATAATAATTTGTCGATTAAATTATTGTTTTTTTATTAAAAGGAATTAAAAAAAAAATCGACAAAACAGACGATTGTCCGATTGGAGAAATATCCATCAGGAGCCAATTAAATAAATGAAAAGAAATCAAACAAATTCCTATTAATTT
>CANKLV010000007.1 GCA_947483415.1 Chitinophagaceae bacterium | reverse complement strand
TATTATTTACACCATGACTAAAATCGTGGTCGTAATTAGAAAAAGCGGCAAATGGTTGATGACAACTGCCACAACTTACTTGACCGTCTTTACTGAGATTGCCGTCGTAAAATAATTTTCTACCCAGTTGGAAACCTTCTTCTGTAAGTTTATTTTTAGCGAAGATATTTTTAGATGGTTTTGGCCAGCCTTTTGGAATGACAAATTTCAATGGGGTTGGTTTCTTTTGATCATACATAGCACTAAGTACAACAATGAAAACAAAGCTGAGGATTATGGATGCTATGGTGATATTTTTTTTCAAATGAATTAGAAATCGTTTTTGATTTTTTTTCTGACTTGTTTTTTTTCTGATGTAATTTTTTTGGATTCTAGTCTGTTCAATTGCGATGCTTTTGTAGGTTTGGTAGCCTTGCGTTTTTTGGGTACAATTAACGCTTTATTTACCAATGTATTTATTTTAGAAATCACGTCTTGTTTATTGGCCAATTGGCTTCGTTCGTTTTGACTTTTCACCCATAAGAATCCGTCATCGTTGATGTGATTTTTTAATTTTAATTCAACCCTGATTTTTTGTTCATCATCCAACAACTCAGAATTTTGCACATGCCAATAACCTGCAACCATGGTTTCTACCTTGTTTACATTTTGTCCGCCTTTTCCGCCACTTCGAGCTGTTTTAAATTTAAGCTCTTTTGAAATGTCAATCATTATGAAAAAATAAGTTTATCAATTTGTGAATTTTTGAATTACTCTGGAATCCAACTTTACATTCTCGGCGGAATTTCCACCACATTCTTTGATTATAAAATCTTCTAACGAAATAAAAACCTCGTTAATATTATTTTTAACATCAAAATCAGTACATCTAAATACCTTCAACCCAAAACTTTCTAAATAAGCCTTTCTTGCAGCGTCATATGCTTGTTTATAGTTGTGGCTGCTTCCATCAACTTCTACAACTAACCCCAATGCTTTCACATAGAAGTCTACAATGTAATTGCCAATAATCCGCTGGCAATCAAAATCTATTTTATGAAAACAGCCTTTATGAACTTGTTTCCAAAATAATACTTCGGATAAAATGCCTTCTTTTCTTTTGTCTTTTGCCAATTGATTTAATCTTGAACTGCGTGGGAGGTTTTCAATGAAGTTTCTATAAATGTTTTTGTTGTTGATTGTTGTAAGTATTGTACCTTTTTTGGCATTGCGTTTAGTATAGGAAGATTGGGCCACCCCGCCCTGCGGGCACCCCTCCATGGGAGGGGAATTTCGTTCTAATACTATGCTTAGTTCAGTTTGCTGGATGTCAACATGAAAATCATACTCGGTAGTGCTACCAAATATATTCAGTTTATTATTGTATTGAAAGTATTGTTCCAAATGCATTAATTTCTTATCTCAAATTTCAAAATTCTTACCAAAAATAATATATATCCATACCAATAAACAGATTTTATCATTTACAAACGTTTATTATTTCGGTTTACGCAAAAAAAGGTACATTTTTGCAATAATGAACAATGGAATTTATCAGTCTTTATTAGACAGGAAATCAAATCAACAAAAATCATTTGCTGTATTGGTGGATCCCGACAAGGTGAATGATAAGCAAGTGCTTGAATTGATTGAATTGTGCAACGATGCACAAGTGGATTATCTATTGGTTGGAGGAAGCTTGGTGGTATCTGATTATTTAGACCAATGTATTCAACTGATAAAAGCAAACACAAATATTCCTGTTATTTTATTTCCGGGAAGTCCCTCACAAATCAGTAAGCATGCGGACGCGCTTCTTTATTTATCGCTCATAAGCGGACGTAACCCAGAATTGTTAATTGGTCAGCATGTAGTATCAGCGCCATTTGTAAAGAAAAGTGGATTGGAAATTATGTCAACAGGTTATATGGTGATTGATGGTGGGGCGCCAACAACAGTTTCTTATATAAGCAACGCAAGTCCTTTACCTTCCAATAAAAATGAAATTGCGATGTGTACGGCGATGGCAGGTGAAATGCTAGGGATGAAATTAATTTACATGGATGCCGGAAGCGGAGCGCAAAAACCAATTTCTACCTCAATGATTCAACAAGTTTCTTCTTGTATAGAAGTGCCATTAATTGTGGGCGGTGGCATTACTAACCCTGAAAAAGCAAAACAAAATTGTGATGCAGGCGCAGATGTCATTGTTGTAGGAAATGCAATTGAAAAAGACGTTAATCTAATTAAGGAAATATCTGCAGCTATAAGAAGTTAAATTATCTTAATTGATGGATAAATTCGTTCGTTTTGAATTGTTTTTTCACATCATTCAAATCTCTTAAAATACTAGCATCTGCAAGTGTTCCATCCATTTCTAAAGTAAATCCACCAATTAGTTCGTCTTTTACAACTGCTTCTAATTCAATTTTTTGAAAAGGAGTTGTTGCCTTTATCTTTTCGATAATCGACAATTTCAATGCTTCACTTATTGGAACAGCTGTAGTTATTTTTATTGAATGAATATCGTTTAACTTGTTGTATTGTTGTATAAAAGCAATAACAATTTCTGGTAAATTATACTCTCTGGTTTTATTTACTAAAAGGCGTAAAAAAGAGGTGGTTAACACATTTAATTTATCCGCTGAAATAGCATCGATAATCTTGGTTTTTATATCAGATTTTAAAACTGGGCTTTTAAGCATGGCCACAAAATCAGGATTAGAAATGCAAACAGCGTTGAGCCATTTAATATCAGCATAAATAACTTCGAGTTGGTTTTGTTCAATTGCCAAATCAAGCAAACTCTTTGCATATCTTCCGGCTAATCTTGGATTTGTCATAATGAAAAATTTGCTTAGTTCAATTTAATGTCTTCAGCCAATTGGCTGATATAAATTTCTTGTTGTGCTTTATCAGAAAGTTCTCTTCTTAATATTTTTTCGCTTACTTCAACCACCATTTTACCTACTTGATTTTTGATATCGGTAAGTGCAGCCATTTTTTGTTGTTGAATAGAATTATTTGCATCATTAATGATTTTTGTAGCTTGAACTTTAGCATCTTCTTTGGCATCATTAATCATTTTATCTTTGATTTCTTTTGCTTCTTTAAGCATAGTAGCTCTTTCTTCTCTTGCCGATTGCAACAAAGATTCATTTTCCGATTTCAACTGTGCCATTTCTGCTTTTACTTTTTCAGCAGAAGCAATTGAGTTGGCGATATTAGATTCACGTTCGTTAAGTCCATCAATGATTTGTTTCCAAGCAAATTTCTTTAGGATAAAAAACACGATAAGAAACGAAAGCAACGTCCAAAAAATAAGTCCAAAATGTGGTAATAATAAATCCATTGTAAAAAATATTATGGTTGATTAATGTTTTAAAAAATTACTGCATTCGCCGCCCTGTGCTTTAAATGCAGTAATGTGTTTGTGAAACTAGGCTTTCAAAACAGCCAATAATCCTGCGATTACTGCGAAAAGGGCAACACCCTCTACGAACGCAGCAGTCAGAATCATGTTTGCACGAATGTCATTGGATGCTTCCGGTTGACGGGCAATTGCTTCCACAGCGCCTTTACCGATTTGTCCGATACCAATTCCGGCACCGATTGCGGCAAGACCTGCACCAATTGCACCACCCATGTGAGAATAACCAACTTCTGTTAACAAAGTCATCAAAGTCATGATACTTGTATTTATTAGTGAATAAAAAATTACGCTTTTGCCACATCATGATGCGCGTGTGCATCATCGTGATGATCGTCGTGTGAACCTTCAAAAGCTTGACCAATAAACACTGCTGTTAAATTGGTAAAAATAAATGCTTGTATGAACGCCACCATAATTTCTATAAGGTAAATGAATACGGCGAATGCTACAGAAAGCGGCGAAAAACCCCAGCCTGCAACAGCAGTCATTGAACCAAATATAAAAATCAATGAAATAAAACTCAAAATAATAATGTGCCCCGCAACCATATTTGCAAACAAACGGATAATTAAGGCGAAAGGTTTTGTAAATACGCCTAAAAGCTCAACGGGCAACATGATGAAAATACGTACTAATAATGGAACGCCAGGGAACCAGAAAATGTGTCCCCAGAAATGTCTGTTGCTGCTGAATAAAATAACCACAAACGAAACAACCCCTAATACCACGGTAAAAGCGATATTGCCTGTAACGTTAGCCGAACCTGGTAATAACCCAAATAGATTATTAATAAGTATGAAAAAGAAAACCGTTAATAAATAGGGCAAATACTTTTGAAATTTACCACCCAAATTGGGCTTTGCTACTTCATCTCTAATAAACATTACAACAGGCTCGATCGCATTTTGCCAACCTTTTGGAGCCGATTTTACACCCGCACCAGTTTTATATTTTTTAGCTACACTGGTCATCAAAAGCACTAGTACAAAAAGTGCGATGATCATTTGAACTACATTTTTAGTTATAGAGAAGTCGTATAATACATTTGACAATTCTGCGGCTTTAAATGTTGCCTCAGCTTTACTTATTTCATCCTTATTTACATTTGCAACTTTTGATATGCTATCAAATTTCAATTTTTCAGAAAGTACTATTTCTGGGTAAATGTTACCATCATACAATCGGTAACCCTCGTACTCCTCTTGTCCTTCATGACCAAATTTTGACGATGAAAACATTTTTATTCCTTTACCAGGTACATATAATATGATTGGTAATGGAATGGTAGCATGAAAAGATTCGTGCTTATTTTGTTTGTTTTCAATAGTAAAAAAATGGAACTCATGGGCATCTTGAATGTGGTCCATGATGATTTTAGCCGGATCAAGACCTTCCTCTTTGATTTCCTTATGCTCAACTTTTGCAGTATGAGCAGAATCTTGTGCTTTTGTAGCCGATGGTGTTACAAGGGTAAAAAAGACGAAAAGCACCACCATTATATGTTTCAGGCATTTAACTACCATAATCTTTCTTAATTTTGGTGCAAAGATAAGGCCATAGGTTTTAAATGTGAAAAAAGGGAGGATTTTTTTTCTAAGGTTCAATGCGTTCAAAAGGTTCAATATGTTCAAGAGGTAAACTAATAACAGGATTAATCAATTAAACTGTAAACTTTTTTTAGGACGAGTCACATTGAACTCATTGAACCTTTTGAACCTTTTGAACATCTGAAACCTACACCATCGCCTTCTCAATCAACTCAAAATACACCCCTTTTTTATCCAACAGCTCCTGATGACTGCCCATCTCCTTTATTTCTCCATTATCAAGCACCATAATATAATCTGCTTTGCGAATGGTACTTAATCGATGTGCAATAATAATTGAAGTTCTATCTGCTATAATTTTATCTATCGCATGTTGAATTAATTGCTCCGTTTCCGTATCTACCGATGCGGTGGCTTCATCTAATATTAATATGGATGGATTATACAAAATCGCCCTTACAAAAGAAAGCAGTTGCCGCTGACCTACAGACAATGTTGCACCTCGTTCCATGATATTGAATGCGTATCCACCAGGAAGCTTCATGATAAAATCATGCAAATCAATCATTTTGGCCGCATGCTCCACTTCCGAAATCGTAATGTTTGGATTCATCAATGTGATGTTATCTAAAATAGAACTGCTAAATAGAAAAACATCTTGCAACACCACCGCTATTTGCTTTCTCAAATTCTCGAGATTTATTTTTTCGATTTCAATGCCGTCTATTTTTATACTTCCTCGATTAATGTGATACAAACGATTTATCAAACTCACAATGGAAGTCTTTCCACTTCCTGTATGTCCAACAATGGCAAGGGTTTTACCTGCAGGCAATTTGAAGCTAATGTCTTTAAGCACGTATTGGTCATCGCTATACGCAAACCAAACCTTTTCGAATTCAACATCTCCATTAAATGTAGCTTTTGACAATTGCGAACCTGTTTCATCAATCTTCATGTAATCTTCATTGTCAATCACTTTAAACACCCTTTCACTTGCGATGATTCCCATTTGTAAAACATTGAATTTATCTGCAATCATACGCAATGGACGAAATAATAAATTCAAACACAAAATGAATGAGGTTACAATACCAGCTGTTTTTTGAGATTCTAGAATATCGAGGTGAAGCGATTTATGTGCAGCCCACCAAACCAACAAGCCGATACTAACCGCTGAAATCAATTCTACAAAAGGGAAAAAAACGGAATAGGCGAAAATGGCTTTGATGTTTGCTTTTCTATGTGTTGCATTTATTTTATTAAACTTTCTTTTTTCTGTTTCCTCCGCTGCAAATGCTTGTATTACCGACATTCCAGAAATATGTTCTTGCACAAAAGCATTTAACTGTGCTACCGAATTTCTAACAATCACAAACGATTTGTTTACCGATTCTTTAAAATAATAAGTGGAAACAATCATCAAAAAAAATGGCGCCAAACAAACCAATGTTATTTGCCAATCGGTATAAAACATGTACGACAATACTGCAATTATAGAAAGCATATCTGCAATTATTGGAATTAGTCCGTCACTGAATATTTCATTTACGGCTTCTATATCATTTACTGTTCTTGTGGTTAAAGTGCCAATTGGTGTTTTATCAAATTGAGATAAATTGAAGTGGATGATTTTTGAATAGGTTGTCATACGCAAGTCTTTTACCACATGCTGGCCAATTTTTGCGCTGGTGTATGTAAAATAATATCGAAGCGCAGATTCAATAATCAAAATCACCATCTGAATAATGGTGATTTCTAAAATAAAAGCACCCGGACCAGAAAGTAGAAATGCATCATTGCCAGATTTAATTCCTTTGTTTAGCGTAAGCTGAATAAGCATCGGTCTAAGCGGTGCTAAAATTGCAAGCACAATAGACATCAACATTGTTGCAAATAATATATGCTTATAAGGCATAGCAAAAACAAGCACCCTTTTAAGTTGTTCTATGTTGAGATTCTTTTTGGGAGAAGGCTGATTGTCCATTTTTCAAAGTTAAACAGAAGTAGAATTAATCCTAGGTATAATTGGATTAATAGTTTTCCATTTTTTTATTATACGCTTTAATAAAAATGGCACCAAGGTTTTTATATGGTGGAATGTAGCTTTCCCAGCTTTCTCGAATGGCTTTGTTTTTATCTTGATTAAATGCAGTAGATAATGAGCGCCACATATCTTTCCATACAATTTTATCATTATTTAAAAACGATTGATTGAGGTAGGACATTATGGGTCTGTTGATGTCGCCCGCTCCAATTTCTTTTGTAGAAATAATATGTGCATCGGGAGAAGTTTCTAATATTTTTTTTAAATTTTTGTATCCACCGCAAGAACCCAACAAAATAATTTTTGCATTAAGTGGCATTCTGGCAATTGTTCCTGGCAGCCAATAACTGTGACCGCGGTGAATTACGACATTGGGATAGATTTCATTTTCTTCGAGATATTGATTTAGGTGAACTTGCGCACTATCGTCGAGATTTGCATCATAATCTAAGGGTAAATTGGCAAAAACCCATACATTCCCTTTTATCGATTTAATTTCCACCCATTCTTTTTTCTTAACAACTCTCCAATCTTTTAAAGGAAACGAATTGAGGAAGGGCGGAAAAAAAGTCTTCCCATCTTCATCCCCATAAAAGAAAACCTGTTGTACAATTCTGGAACTATCATCTTGTAATTCGGATTTCTTTATTTCGTAAATGGAAGGAATATTGGCTATATCAGTAAGATTGATGTGATTGGTTGTTTCTTCCGATAAAAAAATATTTTTGAGCAGGTAGTAGATTAAAGCCCCGTTTTCATTGTTGTCATTTTTACATTCTGCTTCGTTATCTTCAATATTTTCTAAAATGGTTTTTCGTAAATTTTTGTTATTAATGCTGCTATAAGAATCGGCCACATCAGTGGCGTCTTCTAAACTTCCCGATTTATCCAAATTGGAAACGAATGCTTTCATAAGGGATGTAGAACTTTGCTTAGGCATACATTTCAAAAAAGTATCTAGCCGGTTAAAATTGGCAATGATTTTTATAAACTTTTTAAAGTAATCGAATTTTAAAGAAAGCAGTAAAGAGTCACATCGAGGGGTTGTACCCATACGCTGTAGCATTCTATTGAAACTGTGTTTAAAGCTAGATGTATAAATATCATTTTCACCCATAACAATCATATAGTAAATGTCTACGGCATTTAAAGAGTCAATTGCCTTCATCCGCACATTTAAATTTGACTGCTCGTGCAGGGTATTTATAGGCGTTATAAAGTGTCTTACGGCTCTGTCTTGCAGAACTTCCCTAAGTCCATTTGGGCCAAACATAGCAATGGGGGTGTCTTTCAAAGGTGATGACATTCTTTTAAAATACTCGATTTCAGTTTTTACCAATAATTTATAATAGCCAACACTATCGAAATCATTATCCCCTTCACCAATATATTTTTGAATATCCGCTGTAGATTTTTTTTCAGAAAGTAAGTCGTCTAAAAAAGGAAAATAGTATAACGCATTTGGTGTTAGACTTAGTCTTGCAACCGTTTTAACCAACTTATTGTTATTGCGATGGATGAGATTCCCTTCGGGTGTATTTAATGACTGTGCGTATGTGTATAATTGTGTAGGGTTGAATGTACAAGCAATGTTTATCAAACTGTCTGCGAATGGCTCGTTTACATAAGGACGAATAGTTGTAAGTATAACTTCTGGATGTAAATTGCAATATTTAAAATAAACTATTTTTTGTGCTTCTTTGTATGACTTGTTATCAGCAAAAACATTGGCATTTATTTTTGCTATATTATAAGGCATATCTTTTAAAAGCGATGGTAAACTGTTTTCCGTTTCAGCGGATAATAAAATTTTTGTGAAGTTTTCAATCAGTTTTGGAAATTCACCTGATGTGATTTCCTTTTTTTTCCAAGCTAACCTAAATAGTTTTAATTCTGTTTCGATATACCCTAAATAACGAATTTTATCGTTGTTTTTTTCAATGAAATTATTTTGTTCTACCCAGTTTTGTAATTCATCAACTTTGCGAAACAATACATCAGAAATCCTTAAATTCACTTCTTCATTATTCCCAACCCTGAACATATTGTCCAAAGTTCCATCAGTACGATCACATAGCTTTTGTTCGTTATTTATTTTATCGTGAAAATATTGACGGTAAACTGGAATATCAGAAGTATCTGCAAATGCCAAAGCGGCAAATGATGACAATGTGAACAAAACCAAAAAAGTGAGGTTTTTAAAACTCATAATTTAAATCTATTAATGCAATTTACTTCTTAGACCTTAATAAATACAAGTATAATGTTAATAAAATTAAGTGGCATTAACAATTTGATAATATATTTAGCATGTATTAAATAATATATGGTCATTTAGTTACGTTAAATTTGCCATTATAGATATTGAAGTTAGCTATTCAATAAAGAGACATCCTAAAAACAATAATCGCAAAAAAAGTGTCATGAAAAAAGTTTTAATTGCAGATGATGAACAGGATATTCTTGATATCCTACAATTTAATCTAGAGGCAGAAGGATATAAAGTTGAAACAGCAAACAATGGTGTTATAGCTATCGAAAAAGCAAAATTATTTCAGCCCGACTTGATCATATTGGATGTAATGATGCCTGGAAAAACAGGCATTGAAGTTTGTAGCGCCCTAAGATTGTTGCCAAGTTTTAAATCCACATTAATCATCTTTTTAACTGCCATGAGTGATGACACTGCGGAAGTCAGGGGTTTAGAAATCGGGGCAGATGATTATCTAAAAAAACCAATTCGGACGAAAGTTCTTATGAGTAAAGTGAATTCTTTATTTAGAAGGTTTTCAAAAGAAATAGACCACAATATTAATCTTGGTGAACTTGTTATTAATAGAGAAAATTTTAGTGTACGCTATAAAAATGAAGACATAAATCTTGCCAGAAAAGAATTTGAATTATTGTCTTTGTTGGCATCAAAGCCGAGCAAAGTATTTTTAAGAAACGAGATTTTAAATCAAATTTGGGGAACAGAGGTGATTGTTGGCGACAGAACGATAGACGTTCACATCAGAAAAATTCGTCAAAAGCTTAATTTAGATTGCATTAAAACTGTGAAGGGAGTTGGTTACAAATTTGAACTTTAATTATTTGGCGTTATACTTTTGATATTCGTATTTTTATTGAGGACTTTGCGATTTATTGCGTAAGGATTAAATAAAAAGAATAATAAATGATGACACCTCAAAAAAATATCACTCCAAACAATCTGGCTGCAATTTGTAGCTGTTCGATTTCATTTCCAATTTCAGGATTTATTTTCTTTTTAAAACCAACTTGGTTGGTGTTTGGTGTTTCACTTCTTTCAATATTTATTTTTTGTTTTTTATTAATTAGATATGTTGTAAAGCTTTTTATTTACCGACAAATTAAACTGATTTACAAACTAATTTCTCAAACGAAAGCTTCGAAACGAGAAGAATTTTATTATAAAAATTTGCTGCCACAAAAAAGTATTGAAGAGGTTAGAATTGATGTACAAAATTGGGCTGATCAGCGAAAAATAGAAATTGAAAAGCTTCAAGAAAACGAAGCGTTTAGAAGAGAGTTTTTGCAAAACCTAAGTCATGAATTAAAAACGCCTATTTTTTCCATTCAAGGATATGTTGAGACCTTACTAAGTGGTGCATTAAACAATCCTGATGTAAATGTAAAATTCTTAGAAAATACCTCTAAAAACATCGATCGTTTGGTGAATTTAGTAGACGATTTGGATGAGATATCAAAATTAGAAAGCGGCGAACTCAAATTGTCTTTAGAGAATTTTACCATACAAAACTTAATTAAAGAAGTACATGATTCTCTTTATTTGAAGGCTTCAGACAAACAAATTTCATTAACAATAAAAAGAGGTTGCGAATTGCCATTAAATGTACATGCAGATAAAGAGAAGATTAGGCAGGTATTGATTAATCTGGTTGATAACGCCATAAAATATGGAAAATCAAATGGGTTAATAGAAGCTGGGTTTTATAAAGTAGAAGGCAAAAATATATTGATAGAAATAACCGATGATGGCTATGGCATAGCGGAAGAACACCGATCTAGAATTTTCGAAAGGTTTTATCGTACAGATTCTGCACGCACCAGAAAAGTAGGTGGTAGTGGATTGGGTCTTTCTATTTGTAAACATATTGTTGAAGCACATGGCCAATCGATTCATGTAAGGAGCACTGTTGATGTGGGTTCGACATTTGTTTTCGAATTACCTGTATCCGTTAAATTGGGGTAGATTATGGTGTTCAAGAGGTTCAATAAGTTCAATGCTTTCAAAAGGTTGGGAATTTTCTTTCACATAATAGGATCTATAGGTTTGTGGTTTATAGTTTGTGGTTCGTTGTTTATAGTTTATAGTTTGTTGTTTGTTGTTGGAGCTTTCATCCAGAATCTTACATCTAGTATCCTGCATCACGTATCAGTTTCTAACTTCTAGCATCAAAAAAGGCATCCAATTTCTTGAATGCCTTTTTTATTTATCGAAATAAATTTAAGTTTTTACTTTTCGAGTACTTTAAATTCTACCCTTCTATTTTTTTGACGTCCTTCTTCAGTATTGTTTGATGCAATTGGGTTGCTCTTCCCAAAACCTTTAGCTGTAATTCTATTCCCTTCAATATTTTTAGACATTAAATACTGTTTTGCTGAAGCAGCTCTATCTTCTGATACCTCTTGGTTTCTTGTTTCACTTCCAATAGCATCTGTATATGCTGATAATTCAATTTTCATGTTTGTATTTGCGCGCATCATCCTAACAATTTTATCCATTTCAGCATATGATTCTTCGCGCAAGACTGATTTGCCAAAATCAAATAGAATGTTGTTGGTTACCAATATTTCTCCTGGTTTTAAATCAGTTGAATTTTCATCAATATTGATTCTTTTACGTTCAACAATATTACCATCTTGATCAAGTTTTAAAGTGTCGTTATAATCATTGATTATAATTTCTGGTACCAAATAAAAATCACGATTTACATTCTTATTTAAATCCGCTATAGTTAAATCTATTGTGTCTTTAACTTCATAATAATTATCCGCTTTTGATTTGATTATGTACTTTTTACCATAAGGTAATGAAATACTATAGCTGCCATTTGTAACAGGAACGGTTTCTGTTTTTACCCCTTCATCAGAAATTACATCGTAAGTTAAAGTGGCATCAACATTATTATTTGTTTTAGCATTTATCATTTTGCCTTTAAATTCAACAAAAGATTTTGCTTGCTGCCATTTGTTTAGTTTCACTTTTGCAATATCAGTTTCACCAATTGAATTTTTGCTTGTTGAAAAATATCCGTACTCTCCTGCTGCATCAATAGAAAAATATGCTTCCCATTTCTCAGAATTTACATAATCTCCTAAATTTATTGGCTCACTCCATTTTAACCATGATTCATCCAATCTTTTTGCCATCCAAATATCATGTCCGCCTCGACCTCCTGGTCGATTACTAGAAAAATATAAAGTAGTATTGTCTGCTGCAACAAATGGTGAAATCTCATCGTAATCATCATTACTCAACATAGTTATTTTTACGGGTACTGACCAGTTATCCCCTTCTATATTTTTACTTACATAGATATCATTATTGTCGTTATTTTTTTCTTCTGAAAAATAAAGGAATAAAACTTTTCCATCGCTACTCATTGATGCACCAGAATAAATATCAATTGACATTCCTGCATACCCTGAAATGTTTAATTTTTTAGGTTCGTCCCAAACATCATTTGTTTTTGTGCACAACGAAAATCCTTTGCCTGATAACTTCAGATTTTTATAAACACCTCTTATTAAAACGGTGTTACCATCTGGCGAAATCCAAAAAACTGCATTTTCTAATTGCCCGTTTATAGGTGTTGTACATTTTACAGCCTTACCCCAATTTTTATTAGCATCTAATTCAGAATACCAAACATTTTGACCAAATTTCTTTGTTTTAGACTCATCTACAGTAGTCCCTTCTACAATATAATATAGTTTTTTTCCGTCAAAAGATATCGTTGGTCTTAATTCAGCAGAAGCAGAATTAATATTAGTTCCAAGAATTTCTACATTTGATTGTGCATATACATTTACACCTGCTAAAACTATTGTAAAAAAGAAAAGTAATTTTTTCATAAAAATTTATTTGAGTAACCTTAGAATTTTGTCATTTTTTTTAATTTCATCTACTACCAGAAATTCAATTTTTTATAAAATTTTGTTCCTGGATTGGTTTGACGACCAGCTGTAATGATTAATGATACTTCATTTCTTTTTGCACTATACGCTGGGAATTTGATAGAATTGATTGGGTGCTCATACGAATATCTTACATTGACAGTACTTCCGAAAGTTAAATTTAAATAAGGCATCATCGTTTGGAAATTACGTGTATAAAAACCAAAGTTAGGGTTGATTTTACCTTTTGGATCTGTTCTGTAAAATTCTAAACCAGCCCAAAAAGCAGTAATTTCTAGGTTATCATCAGTATTTCTGCTGCGAAGGTACATACCCTCTTTCCAGAACATATTTTTTTGAATGATACCCCATTTATCATTATATCGAAGACGTATGATTGAATGAGCCGTTACTCTATGTCTTAATGATGGATTGTCATCATCTTCTACATCACTTGCATCATATTTTGGATAAAACAAATGGTGCATCGCTCCACCCAACTCAAACATCACTGATTCTGTAACTCTTCCATAATATGCTCCTATGTTCACATCTGTATACGTTTGAGATCCTAATCTATCTCCAGCTGCATTTCCAAATTTATAGGGATAACGAAATGCACCTCCAGTAATTTCTTTGTTAAATGCTTTTCCTTTGCTTTCATCAAGTACACCATTTGCATTGGTGAACTGCACTCCAAAACCAAAGATTCTGTTTGATTTTGTGTAAAAATGACGAGCAATAGATAAAGAGTAAAACTTAGCCGTTATAGGTGAAGTTTCATGTCCATAAGAATAATAATTAAAACCTGTACCCCAATATCCTGTCATTTTTTTCTTATTGCTAGATTTGTCTTTCCCAGTTTCTACATTTTCATTATCATTATCCATCTGATTTTGAGGATTTTCATCACCGCTGCTTCTGTATTTTCCAAGTTTAATGTCTATACTCACATTTTGATGATTCATGTAAACGGTTTTTTTGGATATAAAAGAATCTTGTGCAATTGCGTTTTGCCAGCTTGATAAAGCAGAAGCGCGAACACGTCCATCAAACCTACCGGTTAGTGCTGGATTAAACTGAATTGGTGCAGACCAAACTTGCGAGAATCGTGCATTTTGTCCAGTTGCATTAAATGAGATCAGGAAAAGAACCACGATCAGAATTTTCTGACTTTTCATAATTTTTATTTTTCTTTAGTTTTGAAGATTGTATTGATTTATTTTATTGCCTGCTATGTAATTTTCGTTTTGAATGTTGCCTTTAACGGATTGAAATTCTGGTAAAAGCATTTTTATTAAATCCCTATATAGTTCTGGTTCGTAAAACCCTTCTAATGATTTTAACTTTTCGATAATAGTATCTGCATCAGATTGATTTACTTTATTTTCGGTACTTATCATGATTTTTTCATGATGGGTTTCTTTCATTTTTTCATCTTTTGCAAATACCTCTTCGTATAATTTCTCTCCTGGCCTTTGACCGATAAAACTAATCTTAATATCTTGATCCGGAATAAATCCAGCTAAACGAATCATGTTTTTTGCTAAGTCTACAATTTTAACTGGCTCTCCCATATCAAATACAAATACCTCTCCTCCTTCCGCCATTACTGATGCTTCCAAAACCAATTGACATGCTTCGGCAATGGTCATGAAATATCTTATCATTTCTGGATGGGTAACAGTAACTGGGCCTCCTGCTTGTATTTGTTTTTTAAATAATGGAACTACGGATCCGTTTGAGCCCAATACATTTCCAAATCTGGTTACTACAAAAGATGTTTTGTTATTTCCTCCTTCTGCGGCTTGAACAATTATTTCAGCTAGTCGCTTAGTTGCACCCATCACGCTTGTTGGGTTTACCGCTTTATCAGACGAAATGAAAACAAATTTTTCTACTTTATATGAAATGGATTTCTTTACAATACTTTGTGTTCCAAATACATTTGTTTGTACCGCTTCCCAAGGAAACGCCTCCATCAGTGGAACGTGCTTATACGCTGCTGCATGATAAACAAAATTAGGTCTGTACTGATCGAAAATCCTATCCATTAAGCCTTCATTGCGAATATCTGTAAGAATAAATCTGTATTCAACCAATGGATGTTTGCGTTTTAGATCTTGTTCCAAATCATACAACGCACTTTCTGAAAAATCTACACAAATGATTAATGTGGCATTATGTTCTGAAAGTTTACGCACAATCTCACTGCCTATTGAGCCTGCAGCTCCTGTTACTAGTATCGTTTTATTTTTCAAGCTTTCAACAACATGTTCATCATATAATTCAATTTGCTTTCTGTTCATCAAATCCCCAATTTCTATTGATGCTAACCTTTCAAATTTAAAACTGTTATCAAATAAGGATTGTACAGAAGATAATTCTTTTAATTTCAAATTATATGGTAAAATATCTTCAATAAATGTAGCTTTTCTTGCAGGCAAAATAGATTTATTGGCAATTATTACATCAGTAACATTGTATTTGTTAATGATTAAGCCCAATTCATGTGATGCATCAAATACTTGAATGCCCCCTATAAAACGACCAATTTTTTTTTTGTCATCATCTAAAAAACCAACAATTTGGTATTCATCTTGATATTGACTTTTAATTGACTTTTTTAGAAAAACACCCATTTCGCCAGCCCCGTATATCAATAATCGTTTGGACTGATTTATTGATTTTGTTCTACGATAGTGAAAATAGAGATGACTAATGATTAAACGTGTTACAATTATATAAAAGGTTGTAATGAAAAAGCTGATTACAAAAATCTCAGGCTTTAATTGGTTTTTTTCAGAAAAAAATATATCTATACCGATGCTGAAAACATGAATTAAAAAAACGATAAAAGTAAGTACTAGAAAATCTTTACTGCTAAAAAAGCGAATTACTTTTTTGTAAATACCAAAACTTACCCAAGCAAAAATGCCAAAAGCAAGATGAAAAAACAATCGATATAATATGGTGTGGATAGGGAATTCATTAATAGATAAAATACGATAATTGGCTAAAACTGCCGATAAAAAACCAAGCATAACCAGCAACTGATCTCCAATAAGAACAAGTTGTGAAGGTCTAATTATATTTTTTATTGATTCTCGCATGTATGCTTTATGTTACAAAATATTTTTTTATCTCTGTTATTACAGATTCAATTATTGATTCAGATAAATTTGAGCCGCTTGGCAAACACAACCCAGTTGCAAACAATCGATCAGAAATGCCGTTTTTATACATTTGACAATTTATAAAAACCGGTTGTTGATGCAATGGTTTCCACAATGGTCTAGTTTCAATATTTAGGGTTTCTAAGTATTGTCTCAAATCTTCTATTGTACCCAATTTAAATTTATTTTCATCGAAAACAATGGTTGTTAACCACCTATTTGAAAAAAAGCCATTGGGTTCTTCTAAAAATGATATTCCATCAAGCCCTTCTAATCCTTGTTTATATTGTTCAAAAATCGCTCGTCTTTTTTCGATCCTTTCTGGCAATACTTCCATTTGACCCCTTCCTATTCCTGCAGAAATATTGCTTAATCTATAATTATACCCAACTTGAGTATGCAAATAACAGGGAGCTGGATCTTTTGCTTGAGCTGAAACATGTCTTGTTTTTGATATTAACGAATTATCATTGCTCAATAAAGCTCCGCCGCCGCTTGTTGTTATGATTTTATTTCCATTAAAACTTAAAATCCCTGCTTTTCCAAAACTACCACAAGCTCTATTGTTATATGTGCTTCCCAATGCTTCGGCTGCATCTTCAATAATTGGAATTCCATATTTTTCAGAAATGACTAATAACTCATTCATTTTTGCTGGCATTCCGTATAAATGAACCACCACAATTGCTGTAATTTTCTTTCCTTTTTGCAATTGGTCTTCTATTGCATGTTCTAATAACATTGGATCTATGTTCCATGTATCTGATTCACTATCTACAAAAACAGGCTCTGCTCCGCAATATAGAATCGGAAATGCCGACGCTGCAAAGGTAAAACTCTGACAAAGCACCACATCACCTTGGTTAACGCCCATCAATGAAAGCGCAAGATGCAAAGCTGCAGTGCCTGAATTTAAAGATACCGCCGCATTTACCCCGACATATTCTGACAATTGCTTTTCAAAAAAATCTACATTTGGCCCTAAGGGCGCAATCCAATTGGTAGAAAATGCTTCTTC
Source organism: Chitinophagaceae bacterium (assembly GCA_947483415.1). Classification (GTDB taxonomy): domain Bacteria; phylum Bacteroidota; class Bacteroidia; order Chitinophagales; family Chitinophagaceae; genus Ferruginibacter. The sequence continues at coordinate 10,115 of CANKLV010000007.1, read as the reverse complement.
TACATATTTTTTTTCATTATCACCCATATGAGGCGAAGACAACCAAATTCTAGACACGATTTATTATGTTTTACCCAATTTTACAAATCCCCTACTCCTTACGAAGTTAATTATAAATTTGAAATAAACAGATTGAATATGAGAATTAATTGAAAGTTAATCTAGCTTTTTTAGAGAATTTCGAATTTTACGAGAAAGCCATTTCCTCAAATTAAATAGAGACTTAATACCCTTTAAAAAATAATTTAATTTTTTCCATTGAATGCTTCAACTGTCGCTTGCCCATTTTGATTAATCCCTTCCGAAATAAATATTTTTTTTATGGTCATGAAAATGATTTTAATGTCTAGAAGGAAGTTTATGTTTTTAAAATACCAAACATCAAGTTCAAATTTTTTATTCCAATTGATGGCATTTCTTCCATTAACTTGAGCCCAACCGGTAATCCCTGGTCTAACCCAATGTCGTTTTCTTTGTTCGTCTGTATACAAATCTAGATATTGAATCAACAAAGGTCTCGGGCCAATGATACTCATATCTCCTTTTAACACATTAAACAATTGAGGCAATTCATCTAAAGAGGTTTTGCGCATCCATTTACCAAAATTGGTTAATCTTATTTTATCAGATAAAAGCATTCCGTTTACATCTTTAGCTTCAGTCATACTTCTAAATTTTACTACATAAAACAGTTTCTCTTTATACCCAACCCGCTGCTGAACAAAAAAGAATTTTTTATGCCCCGTAATTAAAAGCAATAATATCAATATCAACATAATCGGTAGCAAAACGATTAAGGCAATTAAGGAAACCGTAAAATCCATTCCTCTTTTGAAAAGTTTGGAATAAATACCATTTGATTTTTGAGGAGAACTATACATTTTTCAATCGTGTTTCGTACTCTTTTAGCAAAATATGCCAAAATGTTTTTTGATTATAATTATCAATTATTTTCTGTTGTACTTTTTTTGCAAAAATATTGGTTTCTTCAGAATTCGATCTTGTTCCCATCATAGCATTTAATAATGATTTGGTGTTTTTTATTGGCACAAGCTTGCCATCAATTCCATCTTCAACAATTTCGTTGCAACCATTGATATCGCTGAGTAAAAGCATACATCCCATAGATCCGGCTTGTAATGGCACATTGGGAAACCCTTCTCTATAACTTGGAAATGTCAATACTTTTGATGCTGCTAAATAAGGCCTAATATCTTGCTGAAAACCCCAACATTGAATTTGCGGATGATTGTTCAACATCAACTGATGTTTTTCTTCTAATGGATCTAAATCTGGTTCGGGAGCACCAACCAACCAAAGTTGATCTTCTGGAAAATGGTGATTTAATTCACTAAACGCGTCTAGCAATTCGGCAATGCCTTTATCTTTCACAATTCGGCCTACAAAAATCCAAACCCAGGCGTTTGTTGGAAGTTTGGCTTGGCTTTTCAATTGATTTGCAGATTGCTGAATTTTATCGTTAATAGAAAAATAATCCGTGTTAATTCCATTGCTTGAGCCTTTTCCCAAAACTTGCATTTTGCCATTTGCTATTTTGAGTGATTCCATGAATTTTTTTTGTACAAATGAATTTGGGAAAATTGCATTTGCAGCAAACGCCGTGAGTTTTTCTACAAGAATTAATACTTGTCTCATCAGGCCTGTAGACTCAACCCAAGGTAATCCGGCTATAGTGTGTAATCTAATCGGAACACCTGCAAACTTCGCCGCCCACATCCCAATTAATCCTGCTTTTGGAGTATGTGTGTGTACTATATCAGGTTTTATTTTATTTAATACACGGGTAAGATGAATTAAACTTTTTAAATCTTGAATTGGCGTTATTTTTCGGGTAAGCATCACCGGTATATGCGCACATTTTTCTTGTTCTATTAATTTAGGCACTTCCTCTCCGGCACTGCTAATCATGGTTACCTCAAAACCATGCTCATTCATGAATTTCATTTGGCCTTTCAACAAAACCAATAATGAAACTGGAACCGTGGTTATTCGAACTAATTTTGGCATTGAGATATTTCTTTTTTACGAAGCAGGGTTTATACAGCTAAAATTCTGTTTGTTGTTTCTTCCATGGTTAAACTTTCCATCCCATATTTACTTTTAAGTTGATGGAAATGATTGGCTATTTGTTGTAACTCATTCATACATTCAATGGGATGTGTCCCAAAGTTTTCTGGGTGCCACCATAAATGATAATACGCGTTGTTTTTTGCAGCAATTGTCATTTCATTTAATATTCTTTTTAGTTTAAGCTTATTTTGAAATTTAAATCTTCCACACCATGGCCTGTATAATCTAGCTGCAGGCAATTGCAATGGATTTCGATTCTTATCAATTTCATTTAATGTTACCGATTTAATGGGTTGAATTTTCAAATAAGCATCGCCTGTTCTAAATATTTTTTTTAACAAACTAGAATCGGCTGCATACGACCAATACCATATTGCCGGATTTGTTCTAACGGATGTAATACCAAACTCCTTGCAAATAGACAGATATTCTTTATTGAATTGGTTTCTTGGAAAAACAAGGGATTTTATTTCTATTCCTTTTTCAATAGCAACCTTGCAAGCCATTCTAATGTCTTCTCTAAACTGATCTTTATTTTGTCCTTCTTCTAAACAAAAATAATGTGCAAAAGTGTGGGTGCCAATTTCTTGATAAGGGGTATTTTTTATCAAATCAATGAATTCCGGAGCAAAATGGGCCAAATCATTTTCTGAAGAAAATCCATTTTTTTTAACCCACTCGTATGCCGAAACTTCGGGGTTTTTAAAAGTGGGAATTTGACTTGGCAATTGATTTTGCCAAGCAGTCGCATTTGTTGAATACAACATACCTACTATTGCCCAAGTAACATGCAGTTCGTTTTTTTCAAATAACGACAACATTTCAGGAATTACTTTTCTAGTATTTGAAAAATAACGATGATTTTTTTCGTTTAATGTTTTCATTGTTTCGAAACTGCCCCAATGGAGTTCGAAATCTAATGAAATTGAAAAAATGCCGTTATTACCCATAACTGTTTTTTTACTACAACTTACTGATTTTTTTTGTTTTTGGGATTAAGTGAAATCGCTTTGCAATACAAAATAAAAAAGAAAGGCATCAACTGGGCTTTTTGACGAAGTGCGATGCCCAAATTGCCCGAAATCTGAGCCAAAATTACTGAACCCAATAAAAAGGCAAAAAATGAAATTTTAAAATAGCCATTCCAACCAGACCAAATTTTAATAAGCCAATTAATAATTTGAACTGCCATAATTAAGCAAACCAAATTTTCAAATGACGCTAGAAAACCCAAAGCGCCCAATCCGTCAAAAAATAATGGTCGAAACAAAAACGTAAAAACTTTAAACAAGATGTTGTAATTACTTATATCAATACCCGAGGAAGATTTTGAAAGTTCAGAGGTACGATGACTTAATGTGGATGATGATGTAAAATCAAGTGTATCAGTATCCGTAAATTTTAAAACACTACCACTTAAATTAATAAATAAAAATACAGCCACAATTATAATAGACCATTTGAAAAATGGTTTCAAACCGCGGCTGGTTAAAAACAAACCTATAACAGATGCTAATACGAAAGCAAGTAAAATATGTGGGCGAACCATATAAATTAATAAAGCACCAATTATTGCAATTGAAATGCGTCGATTTATTCTACTCAATCCAAATGCAAACAATCCTATTGCAAATGTAATAACGCTTCCTTTGCCCAAAGATGATGTCCAAAAATGTACGTTTGGCAATAGGAATACCAATTCCAAAGGGCTGTAGTTTCTCCAGACAGGCTTTAATTCTATATTTTCAACAGCTACTAAATAAAAGAATACGGATCCAAAATAACCGATGTAAGAAAAAATTAGCATTACTGAATAATATCCTAAACCAAGCGTTCGGGTAAACGGCCAAGCCAAAAAACCGATAAATTTCGTCCCGGATTTAAAAAAGGAAAACCAATCTTCTTCGTACAGTGTTTTATTGTAATAATTAAATGAATCACTTCTTGATGATGAAGTATAAAGAATATAAGCAATGGTCAAAATAAAATGCACTGTAAATAATAGCCAAAGATATCCTTCGGATTTAACCTTAAAATTGTTGTACAATACCTTTACAAAAAAAGTGTTCAGCAATAAAATAAGCAATATGATAAATACAACTTCCATCTAGTTAAAATAGTTCTATTGAACCCATTGAAGGATTCCATTGTTTAAAATGATTAAACGAATTTAATTGTTGATTGGCCAATGTTTTCAATGTGATGGTTGGCCCTTTTTTAAATGGACCAAACAATCCCAATGGGTTGTTTTTTTTATGTTGAAACAATGGCGAAATACCACATGTTACAACAGCTGGACGAATGTTTCGAGTCAATTTTTTGTACGCTTGTTTCGCTTGTTTTGCTCCATCAGCTGTATCGGTCCACAACTCACAAATACGAAGTTCAATAAATTTATTCACTTTTTTTATTCTAAAAACGAAACCAAAAAAACCTGGCTCAATCACCGCTCCGTAGTTTGCTACCGGACAATCTTGATATCTCCATTTCAAAAAAGCTTTATTTATGCCTGTATGAAAATGTGTAATCGAATTTTTTATTTCCCAATTCGAATCAAGCTGATCCAATGATGCTTGCATTGTATAAATAGAAAGTAAATTATTTACTGATTTTTCGGAAAACAACCGAGGTAAAATACTACCGGCTTTAATATAAATAGGTAATTTTCCATTTTCGTACCAACCCATTTTCAAATACCCAATGATGCTGATTTTATTGGGTGAATTAAACACAAATTCGGTACCTTCTTTTGTACATTCATTTACAGCTTGGAGCGTTAGCTTTTTAAAAATTCCTTTACCCTGATGCGATGGTAATGTTGCCGTATCAACCGCACGAACTGTTTTAACATTTTCCGTTCCACAAACCCAATTCCAATACATAAACGCCCTCACACCAATGATTTGATTATTTTCTTTTGCCAGTAAAATCTTTGACTCCCCAAATGGATTTTCAATATGTTTCCAAATGAAATATTCAGCAGATTTTGGCAACAACCCTTCTCCTAAACTTGATTTTAAAACCGTAATAATTTCTGTTATATCTAATGATGTAGCTTTAACAACCTGCATGTCTATTTTTTTAAAATTTCGTAATAGGCCGTTTCTGTTTCTTTAACCATTTTCTTTAAACTAAATGATTCTTGTACGCGAAGTCTAGATTGGGTTGAAAATTGCTTTAAAGCAGATTTATCATTTATCAAATATTCGAGATGATTTTCGAGTTGATTCCATTCCGCTACGGGTGAAGTAAATCCATCAACACCCGGTCTAATCACTTCTTTAATGCCTCCAGCATCTGTGGAAACAATGGCGCATTCCATGCTCATGGCTTCAAGCAAAGCAATCGGCAACCCTTCGAACGAGGACGTCATCATGAAAATATCAAATGCCGAAATCCATGGCTTTACATTGGGCTGTAACCCCGGAAAAATAATGTCATTTTCCATGCCCATTTCTTTTAAATGCGCCATGATTTCATTTTTTAAAATGCCATCACCAACAATACAACCTTTTATATTTGGATGTTTTTCACGAACGGATTTAAACAATTCAATCCATTCTTTTAATCTTTTTTGAAAACGAAAAACGGCAATTACACCTATAAGAATATCGTCTTCTTTCAATCCAAGTTCATTCCTTTTGGAAATTCTATCTGATGAATTCCTTACAAATGTTCTTGTATTTACACCATTTAAAATAATTTGAACCGGAATTTTTGGGTATATTTTTTTTTGAATAGATTCCGCTACATCATTAGAAACGGCAATTACTTTTGTTTGCCAATTGAACGTGAATTTATTTAAAAATTTAGTGATGAAATGATACCGGTCTTGAATATTATGTTCTGTATACATAACTGGAACATTATGAAACTTATAAATTAATCGACCGGCAAAACCTGCCCATGGAAGATGGCAATGCACCAATTTAATGTCATGCTTTTTTATGTAGTCGATTATTTTAGGAACCTGTGTTATTATGCGGATATTATTGGTTGCTGGAAATATTTTTACAATCCCTCCATTGGCTTCAATACCAGCGACCATTTGATTTTTCCATGGCAAAAAATAAATGAAATGAAACTCAAAAACATTTAAATCATGCTCTAGTATTACTTCCTGCAAAAGCATTTCGGCTCCGCCCCTGCCTAACGATTTAACAATATGTAAAACTTTTATTTTAGGCATTTTTTATTATTGTTTAAACAAGAAAGCGTTTAAAACGTCTGCAAAAATTAATTCTATTGACTATAAAGCCAGTCTTTAAATTTAATAATCCCTTCTTTTAATGAAGTAGTTGGTGTATAATTTAATAATTCTTTTGCTTTGTTAATATCAGAAAAAGTAACCGGAACATCTCCTGGCTGCTCAGGTAATTTATTGATTATTGCTTTTTTTTCGAATACCGTTTCTAAAGTACTTACCAGTTCAGCAAGAGAAACAGCATGACTATTGCCTAAATTAATAATTTCATAATTGGTTTTATCATAGTTTAAAGCTCCGATAACTCCTTTTACAATATCGTCTACGAATGTATAATCGCGTTGGGTATTTCCATCTCCAAAAAATGGAATTGTTTCACCATTCAATATCTTTTTGCTAAATGTGTGTATGGCCAAATCCGGGCGCTGTCTTGGACCAAATACAGTAAAAAAACGCAACCCTATAAAACGAAAACCATATAAATGGCTATATACATGTCCTAATAATTCACCAGAAATTTTGGTACTTGCATAAGGACTAATCGGATTTAATAATCCTTCTGATTCACGCCATGGGATGTTTTTATTTATCCCATAAACACTACTGGAGGAGGCAAATACAAATTGCTTGATAGATTTCTTACGAGCAAACTCCAATAGATTTTGAGTGCCTGCAACATTGGTTTGTTGATATGCAATTGGGTTTTCAATTGAAGGCCTAACGCCGGCTTTGGCTGCCAAATGTATGATGGCTTGATAAGTTCCAGTTAAATGTAAGTCAATAGCATTAGAATCTACAATGTCTAACTCGTGAAAAATCAAATTGGGGTGATTTATAACAGCGGACAAATTTTTCTGCTTTGTTTCTTTAGAATAAAACGAATCATAATTGTCAATTACGGTTATATGATACTCATTTTTTAATAAATATTCTACTACATGACTACCAATAAATCCAGCGCCTCCAGTAACAATGATGTGTTTAATTTTGCTTTGCATTTTTCTAATTTCTTCTATTTACCCCCTTATATTTAAGAAACTTCATTTCCCTGATTTGATTTTTTTTCTTTTTTGTCGCTATCGCTGATATAGCTTGAATAATAGCCATACCCGTATTTGCGTTTGTAATAATAATAGCCATATTTATACCCGAAATATCCACTGTTTTTTACCCCGTTAAACAAGATAGAAACGTTTTTAAAAATACCAGAATCGCGCCATTCATTAATCTCTAAAACCTGCTCTTTTATGGTTTGATTAAAACGGGTAACGATTAACGTTAAATCGGCCCATTTGCCTAAAATTTGCGCATCTGCAACAATACCATAAGGCGGTGAATCCAATACAACAACATCGTAATTTTCATCAAGGTATTTTTTGAAATCCAACATATATTTTGTTGAAATTAATTCTTGTGGATTAGGCGGAACAGATCCCGAAGGAAATAAATCAAGTGTTTCTTTTTCCTCATCAATAACCTTAACCCTAATTTCCTCAATAGATTTTCTACCTGTGAGCATTGATGTAATTCCAATTTTATTTTCGGTAATGCCCAATGCTTTAGAAATTTTTGGTCTTCTTAAATCAAACTCTACAAGCGCCACTTTTTTTCCTTGTAATGAATAACTTTTAGCTATGTTCATTGAAAGGAAAGATTTACCTTCCCCACTGACATTCGAAGTAAGTAAAATATAGCTGGTTCTATTTTCATTAATTAAATAGAAATCCATGTTTGTTCTCAGTGTTCGTATTTGTTCGCCAAACATAGATCGGTTATTTCCGCCAATTACAAAAGGAGTTGATTCATCATACTGTACCAACTCTAATTCTGCAATTACAGGAATAGTGGTTAGGTTTTGGAGTTGTTTTTTGGATATGATTTTCTTGTTGGTTATTTCCTTGATGATGGCAAATAAAATCGGCAATAATAATGCTACCAAAATAAAAGAAAACAATATGGTTATTTTGGAAGGTTTTATGGTTGCTTTATTTTTTAGTGGCGGGTAAATTACTTTTGAATTTACAGTGATAGATGCCTTTGCGATGAGTGCTTCCTCACGTTTTTGTAAAAGTGTTAAATAAAGCGCTTCTTTGATGTTTTGAAAACGGGTTTTGTCCATCAATTCTTTTTCTACTAGAGGTATTTGGCTCAACATCTGATTAGCCATTTGCATTTTATTTTCATACGTATTTTTGGCTATTTGCAAATTGCTTTTATAATTGAGCAATTGGTTTTCCATATTACTTTTTAAATCGGCCAAATTCTTTTCAACCAATTCAAGAGCAGGATTGGTTTCCTGTGCACTCATTGCCAATTTATCTCGCTGCATTCGCATTTGTTGAAATTGCGAAAGCAAGCTTTGTAATCCAGGACTTTCTATTCCAACAAAAGACAAATCTGCTTCTTTTATTTGGGGGTTATTAATGAAAGTTTCTACTGCTTTAATGGTATTTTCTAAAATACTTATTTTAATAAGTTCATTATCATAATTCTGAGCATTTTTCAAATAAATATCTCCATTTGTAGAATTCCCAATCATTCCTCTTTCTGATTTAAATGAAGCAAGCGAATTTTCAATTGAATCCAATTCATTTCTTAAAGGAATCATTCTTCTTTCAATAAAATTAATAGCTTGCAAAAAACCAAGTGACTTATCTTTTGTCATTGCTTCGCTATGTAATTTGGTTAATCCGTTTAAAATATCAATAGCACGTTCGGCAGATATATCAGAATAATTAACCGTTAAAACATTGCTCTCTTTTGAAGTAGTCACAACAAGCGAAGAGCTTAATCCAAATGCAACGATAAGTTTATTGCTGTTGTAACAATAAATTGGGGTAAAACTATTAAACTCCTTTAATTTGTGAATTATAATTTTTTGATTATTTAATACAAAAGGCACTTCCCAAACGCCCTCTCCTTCTGCTTTTCCAGAAACAAAGTGAAAGCCATTTTTTTTGGGTAAAATTGAAAAGCTAATCTCTGGTGGATCTTGATTTACAGTATCTAATATCTCCCATTTTATAATGCCATAAAAGTCCTTGTTTTTAAACCTTCCTTGAGAAACAGATTTGTATTGAATTCCTAAATTTTCAACCAATTCAGCTGCCAAAGATGGCGATTTGAAATACTCAATTCGGTCATTAAACGGATCTCTTGATGACCCCAAAAACGCTTGTCCCAAAGAAATTTCAGCTTTATCCTCAATACTAATACTGCTTGATAAGGTGTATATAGGTGTGATATATCTTAAATAAATGCTTCCTAATGCAAAACCCAACATCCCAAACAATAAAATAAATGGCCACAAAGCCAATATTCTTCTGAAATCAATATCAAAAGAAGAACCTGTATTTGCAGACTGATTATTTTTTATATAATAATCAGGCTCTGAAACATTGGCCTTATTCCCTTCCCAAATGTTTTTATCTTCTTTCATATTTGAATATTTAAGTCAGGATGTAAAATTAAAAAGTCAAAATTGCTGATTCTTCTTTTTAAAATTATAAAGTTTTACCAGCCTTAGAAAAATAAATGTTTTTAACTTTATTATGTTTGAGGTTTCCGTTTATAAATTTATAGCCTATTTTACGATCAATCTGTTTAACAAAATAAAGAACCCAACAATTGAAACGAAAAGCGAAAAAGTCAATCTAACCGGACTAGAAGGACTAACAAACCAATTGTATTTATTGGGCATAACATAAATAAAATCATTACTTCTCAGGAAAAAATAAGGCGATTCGAAAATCTTTTTGCTCGTTAAATCAATTTTTGAAAAATACCTTTTGCCACTATCCTCTCTGATAATCCAAACATT
>CANKLV010000006.1 GCA_947483415.1 Chitinophagaceae bacterium | reverse complement strand
CCAGGAGATAAAGAGCTTGTGCGCTCTGCATTTGAAATGGCGGTTAATGCACATAAAACCATGCGGCGAAAAAGCGGCGAACCCTATATTTTACACCCCATTGCCGTTGCTAAAATATGTGTTGAAGAAATTGGATTGGGTGTTAGAAGTAGCATTTGTGCACTTTTACACGATACCGTTGAGGATACCGACATTACGCTGGATGATATAAAAAGAGAATTTGGTTTTGAAATTACAAAAATCGTTGATGGACTTACAAAGATTTCTAACGTAATGGATGCCAATAGCAGTCAACAAGCCGAGAATTTTAAAAAGATACTTCTCACACTTACCGATGACCCAAGGGTGATTTTAATAAAGCTTGCAGATAGGCTTCACAACATGCGAACGCTTGACAGTTTGAAGCAGGAGAAACAGCTTAAGATTTCGTCAGAAACTATTTATGTTTATGCACCATTGGCACACCGTATGGGGCTTTACAACATCAAAACAGAAATGGAAGATTTATCCATGAAATACATGGAATCTGAAACATATCGATTTATTGCAAAGAAACTTCATGAAACCAAAAGAGAAAGAACGCGCTATATCAATGATTTCATTAAGCCATTAAAAGAAAAATTACAATCCACTGGTTTAGAATTTGAAATTTACGGCAGACCTAAAAGCATACATTCCATTTGGTCAAAAATTAAAAAGAAGAGTGTTTCTTTTGAAGAGGTGTACGATTTATTTGCCATCCGCATCATTTTGAATGCAGTACCAGAAAAAGAAAAAGAAGATTGTTGGAAAATATACAGCATTATTACAGATGAATACAACCCTTCTCCAGAGCGGCTTAGAGATTGGCTGAGCAACCCAAAAAGCAATGGTTATGAAGCTTTACACACCACCGTAATGGGACCAATGGGAAAATGGGTGGAAGTTCAAATCAGAACAAAGCGTATGAATGATATTGCAGAAAAAGGATTGGCTGCACATTGGAAATACAAAGAAGAAAAAGACGACGAAAGTAATTTTGACAAATGGTTTAATCAAATAAGAGAAGCGCTAGCCAATCAAGATACCAATTCGCTCGATTTTTTACAAGATTTCAAAACTTCTTTTTTAGCAGAAGAGATTTACGTATATACGCCTAAAGGTGATATAAAAATGCTACCTGTTGGGGCAAGTACTTTAGACTTTGCCTTTGGTGTGCATACAGTAGTTGGGGAAAAATGTATAGGTGCAAAAGTGAATCACAAATTGGTGCCTTTAAGTTATAAATTAAGAAGTGGCGATCAAATAGAAATCATCACGAGCGCCAAACAAAAACCCAATGCGGAATGGTTGAATTTTGTTGTAACCTCCAAGGCAAGGGCAAAAATAAAAGACTCACTAAAAGATGAACGCAGACAAATAGCGGATTTGGGTAAAAGCATTTTGGAAAGAAAATTGAAATCTTTCAATGCGTCTTTCAATCAAACGAATATTGAGGAACTGGTTAACTTTTATAAATACCCAAGTTCGTTGGATTTGATGTATGATATTGCCATCAAAAAAAATGAGCTAAAAGAACTAAAAGAATTTACCATTCATGGCGATAAATTAATTGCACCGAAACCATTAAAAATACCAGAAGATAAATTTGATGAAAATGAATTAAAGTCATTACCGAAAAAAGATACAGAGCTAATCATTTTTGGCGAAAGTAGCGACAAAATCATGTACACCTTGGCGAATTGTTGCAAGCCAATTCCAGGAGATGATGTATTTGGTTTTATTACAACAGGCGAAGGACTTAAAATACACAGAACGAGCTGCCCGAATGCTACTAGATTACTTGCCAATTATGGGCACCGCGTTGTAAAAACCAAATGGGCAAAAAATAAAGAGATTTCTTTCTTAACTGGATTGAAAATATTGGGATTAGACGATGTTGGCGTAATTCATAAAATTACAAACCTACTCAGTGGAGAATTGAAAATTAATATTTCGGGAATGACCATTGAAGCGCATGATGGCGTATTTGAAGGTAATGTAAAAGTTTATGTACAGGATAAAGACCAGTTGGATTTATTGGTGAAAAAATTATACGCTTTGCCAGGCATTGAAAAAGTTGACCGTTATGAGATGGAGGAGAAAAAGTAGGGATGTGAAATCGTTTAAATCGCTCCGCTGGATTAAAGGTTTAATGGTTTAAGGTGAATGTATGGACGCTTTGAGTGTATTGTACTTTTTGGGGATTAGATTTACTGGACACAAGATGCTAAAACTGAACGAAGTCAAACTCCCTTCACCTTTGGGGGAAGGGTTGGGGATGGGGGCTTACAACAACAAACTACAAACACCGAACAAAACCACAAACAACAAACCACAAACAACAAACAATAAATGAATTACAAAGCTTCATTCGATAATTTAACCAAGATCGTAACCATTGGCGTAACCATTTTATTTGCATTCATATTCTTACTTCCAATCATCATTATTAAAGACGGTTCAGATAATCAAAACGCGATATACACCAGAGTCGCAATGCTTTTATTCTATTTTATTTCATACGGTTTTAGTACAAAAGCGTATGAACTTACACAAGATGATGTAGTCATTCGTAGGCTTTTGGGGAATGTAAAAATTAAAAGAAGCGAAATGTTATCTGTAGAAATTATTGAGAAAGAGCAAATGGGTTGGCTAATCCGAACATTTGGCGTTGGTGGGTTATTTGGCTATTGGGGTAGATTTTCTAGTTCAAAATTAGGCAGCATGACATGGTACGCTACAAGAAAAAACAAAATCGTTTTGATTACCAAAATCAACAATAAAAAGATAGTAATTACCCCAGACGAAGCGGAACAATTTATTTCAGATTTTAATTCTCCATTTATCTCATAATTGCCGCATTTGTTTTTCTTTTTTTACTAAAAAATGTATTTTAATATTACGTTTCTCGTTTTATCAATGGGCTAACTATTTTAAATTTATTACCTTTACTTTTTATTTTTAAAATCAATGTCTGTTAAAACTCAGACGCAATATTTTCGATGATTCATAATTTCAACGCAGGGCCTTCTATTCTTCCAAAAACTGTTTTTCAACAAGCTTCGGAAGCGGTTATAAACTTCAATAATTCGGGATTATCCATTCTTGAATTGGGACACCGTACACCAGCTTTTACAACAGTTATGGAAGAAGCTAGGTCGCTAGTTAAAGAATTGATGCATCTGAATGATGATTACGAAGTTTTGTATTTACATGGCGGCGCATCTACCCAATTTATGCAAGTGCCTATGAATTTACTAGACCCCAAAGACACTGTCGCTTTCGCAGATACAGGGGTTTGGAGCAGTAAGGCCATTAAAGAAGCTAAATTGTTTGGAAAAGTTGAAGTCGCTTGTTCTTCAAAAGACAAAAACTATTCCTACATCCCCAATGATTTCGCCATCCCAAACGATTCGAAATATTTTCACATTACCACCAATAATACCATTTATGGTACGCAATGGCAAACGATTCCAAAAACCAGCAATGTTTTGGTCGCAGACATGAGTAGCGATATTTTTAGTCGCGAATTAAATTTCAATGACTTTGGATTAATTTATGCTGGAGCACAAAAAAACATGGGACCAGCTGGCGTAAATTTAGTGGTGGTCAATTCGAATATTTTGGGAAAAGTAAAACATCTTATCCCAACCATAATGGATTATAGAAACCATATTGCAGATGGAAGCATGTTGAACACACCGCCTGTTTTTGCAGTTTATGTTTGTATGTTAACACTTAGATGGCTCAAGGCATTGGGCGGTATAAAGGAAATAGAAAAATTGAACAATGAAAAAGCAGCATTACTTTATAATGAAGTCGACAGAAATGAAATCTTCGATACATCCGTTAACCCTACCGATAGAAGCAAAATGAATGTTTGTTTTGCAACAAAAAATAAAGCGCATGAACAGCGTTTTCTAGATTATGCTGCTTCGAATGGCATTATTGGAATTCAAGGGCATCGACTTTCTGGGGCATTTAGGGCATCTTTATATAATGCCTTACCTTTAAGCAGCATACAGGTTCTCGTTGACCTCATGAAAAATTTTGAGCAATCCGTTGTTTAAAACTTTATATGAGTATTTCAAATTCCCTATTTTAATAACCCTATTTTTGTTTTAATTTAAAAATAAAATGATAACGATTTCTCCATTTAAGGCGTTAAGGCCAGAAGCTCAATTGGCAAAACAAGTTGCATCGCGACCTTATGATGTATTAAACAGCAAAGAAGCAAAAATAGAAGCTCAAGGAAACCACTCTTCTTTTTTACATATTACCAAAAGCGAAATTGATTTACCTGAATCTATGGATATTCATTCGCAAGAAGTTTACGATAAAGCCAAAGAAAACCTAACGGCATTCATTAGTAGAAACATTTTATTCGTAGAAAACAAGCCTTGTTATTATATCTATCGTTTGATTATGAACGGAAAAAGCCAAACTGGTTTGGTATGTGGCAGTTCGGTTGATGATTATGAAAACGATTTGATTAAAAAGCATGAGTTCACTCGTCCGGAAAAAGAATTGGATCGCATCAACCACATTAAAACTACGGGAGCTCAAACTGGAAATGTGTTTTTAGCATATCGCAATGTAGACGAGATTGATGCTGTCATAAATAAATGGACATCAAAAAAAAATCCGCAATACGATTTTGTTGCAGATGATGAAATTCAACATAGCATTTGGATTGTCAGTGATGACAATACCATCGAGAAAATTACGGAACTTTTTAAAACAAAAGTACCATGTACATACATTGCAGACGGGCACCATCGTGCAGCATCTGCAGCAAAAGTAAGCGCAGCATTAGGTGGCAAAGCAACACCAGAATCAAACTATTTTTTAACCACGTTATTTCCTTCAAATCAATTGATGATATTGGATTATAATCGTGTGGTGAAAGATTTAGGAGATTTGAGTGAAGAAACTTTTTTGCAAAAACTAAATGAACAATTTTTGGTAGAAAAAGTAGATGGCGCTTATCGCCCAGAGGAACTGCATAGTTTTGGATTGTACATCAATAAAACTTGGTACAAATTAACTTCATTACAAGGCACTTATACCGAAGACCCAATTGGCGTTTTGGATGTAAGCATTTTACAAAATAATATTCTTGATCCATTACTACATATCAAAGACCAAAGAACAGATAAACGTATTGATTTTGTGGGTGGAATCCGTGGACTAGGAGCGCTTCAAACAAGAGTCGATAGTGGAGAGATGGCCTTGGCGATTAGCTTATATCCTGTAAGTATTCAGCAATTGTTTGACATTTCTGATAGTGGAAACGTGATGCCGCCAAAAAGCACTTGGTTTGAACCAAAACTTAGAGATGGCTTGTTGACGCATTTAATTTCAAGTTAGTTTATAGAAATTGAACCAATTTTAGTATCAGATTTATTGAAATTGAATTCAACAATACGTATTCAACAAAAATCAACATGAAGAAATTCATTTTTATCCTTTTAATTTCAATTGCTCAAGGTGGAAATGCTCAAGATGCAAATCGTTTGCATGAAATGGGTAAAAATTATATGATAGATGGCGATTATTCTAATGCTGAATCATTGTTAAATGATGCTTACAATTTAGATACCAACAACATCATTTTCGTAAAAGATCTGGCTCTTTGTTTATATTTTGAAAAGGAATATAAAAGAGGTATCAAACTTTTATCCCAAAAAATTGATTCAGGTTTTGCTGATGAACAAACTTATCAAATCGCAGGAACCATTTATAGTGCAAACCAACAATTTGTAGAAGCCGAAAATTTATATTTGAAAGCCATTAAGAAGTTTCCAGGCAATGGCGCCTTTTACAATGACATTGGCGAACTTCAAAATCGTCAACAAAACAATCAGTGCATTGATTTTTGGGAAAGAGGTATTGAACTCGATCCAACTTACGCTCGTAACTATTTTAATGCAGCTAAATATTATGAAAATTTGGAGCCAATTTGGAGCATCATTTATGGCGAAATATATGTAAATCTTGATCCTTTAAACCCAAAAAGCCCAGAAATAAAAGACATCTTAATCAATAGTTATAAAAATTATTTTTCTGATTTTTTTAATGAAAAATACCTCAAAGAAAAAAATAAATTCGTTCAGAAAGTACTTTCTAATCTTTCGAAACAAAATGATATCGCAAGGGAAAAAGGCATTACTACTTCCACCTTAACCATGATAAGAACTAAATTTATTTTAGATTGGTATAATGATAAAATGGAAAAATATCCATTTAATCTGTTTGACTTTCATTTGAAATTATTGCGAGAGGGATTATTTGAACCTTACAATCAATGGCTATTTGGCTCATCAGAAAATTTAACCACATTTCAAAATTGGACACAATTGCACAATCAAGAATACAGCGAATTCATGCAGTATTTTAAAGTCAAACCGTTTAAGCCAGCCAAAGACGAATTTTATCATTAATCCAAAATTTGTATCTAATACAATATTCTATTACAGTAAAATTATTGAGCTATGAATGAAAATTCCAGATTATTTGATTTTTTGTACGAGCAACAAGCCAAGTTTCCTAAAAAAGATATGTTGGCTGGAAAAGAAAATGGCAACTGGATTTTACATTCTACGGAAACGGTCATAAACAATACACAAAAAATTGGCGCAGGTTTGCTAAAATTGGGATTAAGTGGAAATGACATGCAACCCGAAAATCAAGATAAGATTGCCATCATTTCGCGAAACCGTCCTGAGTGGTTGATGCTTGATTTAGCAACACAACAAATAGGTGTTTTAATTTGTCCCATCTACCCTACAACCAATGCCAACGAAATTGAATTTATTTTTAACGAAGCACAGATAAAATATGCTTTCGTAAGTGATGCCGACATACTGACAAAAGTAAACAGCATAAAATCTAATGTGCCCTCACTAATTGATGTGTATAGTTTTGATGATGAGCCGGGAGTGAAATACTGGAAAGACATTTGGATAGACCCAGATGCTGAAACAATAAAGCAATTAGAAGAAATCAAATCCTCTATAAAAGCAGCACATTGTGCAACCATCATTTATACATCTGGTACCACCGGAGTGCCCAAAGGGGTAATGTTGAGTCATCGCGGTTTGGTGATGAATGTATTAAACTCTACCAAAAGCTTTCCGTTTCCAATTATGCCAAACGAACGGGCATTGAGCTTTCTGCCACTCAATCACATCTTTGAAAGAATGGCTTCCTACATTTACATTTCTACAGGCATTTCAATTTATTATGCCGAAAATTTAGATACCATTGGCGAAAATTTAAAAGAAGTAAAACCATTATTATTCTCCACCGTTCCAAGATTACTCGAAAAAGTATTTGATAAGATAATGGCAAAGGGCGCCGAATTAAAAGGTGTAAAAAGAAAATTATTTTATTGGGCTGTTGAATTAGCAGAAAAATTCGATAACATTAATAAAGGCAGTTTGAGTTATCGAGTTCAATTGGCGATAGCTAATGCGTTGATTTTTAAAAAATGGCGCGAGGCATTAGGCGGAAATATTGAATACATTATTACAGGCGGTGCTGCTTGTCAGGTTAAACTTTTAAGAATTTTTACAGCTGCTCAAATACCCGTTTTTGAAGGTTATGGTCCAACAGAAAACTGTCCAGTGATCAGTGTGAATTGCAATAAAAAAGGCGGAACAAAATTTGGCACCGTTGGGTTGGTCATCGACGGACAAGAAGTTAAAATAGAAACCGACGGCGAAATCTGTGTAAAGGGACCAAGCGTAATGATTGGTTATTATAAACACCCCGAATGGACTGCAGAAGTAATCAAAGACGGCTGGTTGCATACCGGAGATATTGGCGTATTTGAAGATGGCAAATACTTGAAAATAACAGACCGTAAAAAAGAGATGTTTAAAACCAGTGGCGGAAAATACGTTGCCCCTCAAGTAATCGAAAACAAATTAAAAGAGTCGCGGTTTGTAGAGCAGTTAATGGTTTTGGGCGATAACCAAAAATTTGTATCTGCTTTAATTGTTCCCTCTTTTTCAAATTTAAAAACATGGATGATGAGCAAATCCATAACATTTACAACCAACCATGAAGCCATTCAACATCCCGAAGTAGTGAATTTTTACAATAGTATTATTGAAATCTACAATGGCTATTTCAATCATGTAGAACAAGTAAAAAAGATAAAATTATTGTCTGAAGAATGGAGCGTGTTTACCGGAGAAATGACACCGAAACTTAGTATTAAAAGAAAAGTTATTATGGAAAAATATCAACAAGAAATTGAATGGATATACAAATAAAAAAGCCGACACAAGTCGACTCTTTATTTAATGGTTTGGTTCGTTCATAGTTTTCAGTTAGCTGATTCAGATATTTTGGAAAACGAATTTAAGTTAACATAATTGAATATCAATGATTTATACATCAAAATTCTTGTAGAAATTATACTACAAATTAGCATTGGAATCTAAAAAAATCACCCATATATTTCTAAATGAATGTCTTTTTTGTCGTAACCCATTTCAAGTAATCTAGATTTGGCTTCGTCTATCATATTCTTCCAGCCACATAAATAAAATTGAGCTTCAGGTTTTGAGACACAAAGATTTTCATAAATAGTATGAACATAGCCTTTCTCCCCTTCCCAATCATCTCTAGACAAAGTTGGATGGAAGTAAAAATCCCCGAAATCATTTTCTAATTTTTTCATTTCATCGAAATACAAGAGATTCGATTTTGTTCTTGTGCCAAAAATGAGGTGGATTTTTTTGTGTGGAACATTATTTTGAAAGATAAAATTTAACATGCTACGGAATGGCGCAATGCCAGTACCCGTGCAAATTAAAAACAAATCTTTTTCTAAATTTTGAGGAATTGTAAACACGCCTTGGGGTCCTCTTAGTGTAATTTCACTTCCAAGATTTACTTCATTAAATAAATATGGCGTTCCCAATCCAGTGGGATTAAGCACAATCAACAATTCAAATACATTTGTTCCATCAGGCCAAGATGCAATGGAGTAACTTCTCCATCTTTTATTTGATTTTTCATGAATCGGTAAATCCAAGGTTACAAATTGGCCGGGTGAAAAATCAAATTTCTCTAATGATGGCACTTCTATCCAAAATCTTTTGGTATCATTTGTTTCGTCTACAATTTTTATTACTGTTCCAGTTAGCCAAGGTTGTAACGACATACTTTTTATTTTTACTAAGATACATCATGTAGAATTAATATAAAACTTTCTCTTAGACACTTATCTTTGCGAAATTAATTTTTTGGGTGAATGAATTTGGATGTGTTGTTGAATTTTTACAAAAATGATCCCCGCTGTTTTCAAATAGCGAATAGAACCACTTTGTCTGAACCCCAGCATTTACTTTTATCTGGTTTAGAAGGAAGCTCCTTAGAATTCGTTGTTGCGGCTTTACATAGCAACGAATATTTATCTCAAACCAATCATTTAATTGTATTACGTGATGCTGAAGAAGCCGCGTATTTTCACAATACCATTGAGAATATCACCAACGCCCTTGATATTTTTTATTTCCCCTCTTCATTTAAAAATAAAAAAAACTATCAGCTTCTCAACAGCAGTCATGTGATGTTGCGCACTGAAGCACTTACCAAGATTGCATCAGGCGGAAATAAAAAAATATTAGTCACTTACCCCGAAGCCATTTTTGAAAAAGTTGTTTTATCAAAATCTTTATCTGATAACATCATCGGCATCAAACAAGCCGATGAGTTGGATGTAAATGCAATCTTGCAAAAATTTGTTGATCATGGATTTGTGCGTACCGATTTTGTTTACGAGCCAGGTCAATTTGCAGTTCGTGGTGGAATTTTAGACATTTATTCTTTTGGAAACGAAAAACCTTATCGGATAGAATTGTTTGGAAACGAAGTGGATAGCATCCGAATTTTTGATCCGGAAACGCAATTGAGCGAACGCAAACTTTTGCAAGTAAATATTATCCCAAATGTGGAAACACAATTTGAAACAGGAGAGAAAGTTTCTCTATTAGAATTTTTACCCGAGCAAACCATCATTTGGGTTAGAGATTGGAATTACATAAAAGACAAACTTGAATTGGAAGAAGAATATCTTACCATTTTCTTAGAGCATGTAAAAACAGATACACAGAAAGACGATGCCATAGATGAGCTTGCAGAAATCAATTTCAAAATAAATGTTGAAGCAAATGAATTCATCAATTTAGCTTCATTCGAAAAAGAAATTACAAAAAAACATCTGATTGAAGTTGGGAAAAAAGCAGCATTTGAACACAGTAAAAAAGCAGCTGAGCAAATCAATTTTGCTTCAAAGCCACAACCTGCTTTCAACAGACAGTTTGATTTGTTGATTAAAAATTTGCAGGAGTACGAAAAGCAGAAATACAATATTTTTATTTTTGCCGAAAACCCAAAACAGTTAGAGCGATTACACATCATCTTCACCGACTTAAAAGCAGAAATTCAGGTTACACCAATTCCTGTTTCAATACATGAAGGATTTATAGACGACGACAATAAATTAATTTGTTACACCGACCATCAGGTATTTCAACGTTATCATAAGTATAAAGTAAAACAAGCGTTTAGTAAAAACAAAGCGCTGACCTTGAAAACCATGCGCGACTTACAACCTGGTGATTATGTAGCACATATTGATCATGGCGTTGGTGTTTACAGTGGCTTGCAAAAAATTGAAGCAAACGGGCGTTTACAGGAGTCCGTTAGAATACAATATAAAGATGGTGATTTGCTTTATGTAAATATTTCATCGCTGCATAAAATAAGCAAATACAGTGGCAAAGAGGGTTCTATCCCAAAGATGAATAAATTGGGAAGTGATGTATGGAGTAAGCTGAAAGAAAAAACAAAAAAGCAAGTAAAGGATATTGCCAATGATTTAATACAACTTTACGCGCAACGCAAAAGCCAGAAAGGATTTCAGCATAGTCCGGATAATTACATGCAAACCGAATTGGAGGCAAGCTTTATTTATGAGGATACGCCCGACCAAGCAAAAGCAACAGATGATGTAAAGCGAGATATGGAAAAGGATGCGCCCATGGATCGATTGGTTTGTGGTGATGTGGGATTTGGAAAAACAGAAGTAGCCATCAGGGCTGCGTTTAAATCCTGCTGCGATGGCAAACAAGCCGCTATTTTGGTTCCAACAACCATTTTGGCTTATCAGCATTTTAAAACATTTAAAGATAGATTGAAGGATTTTCCGGTAACCGTAGATTTTGTAAATCGTTTTAAAACAGCCAAAGAAAAAAAAGAAACATTAAAGAAATTAGAAGAAGGTAAAATTGATATCATTATCGGAACCCACGCTTTGTTAAGCAAGGATGTAAAGTTTAAAGATTTGGGTGTAATGATTATTGATGAAGAACAAAAATTTGGCGTAACCGCAAAAGAGAAATTAAAACAATTGCGCGCTACCGTAGATTCGCTTACACTAACGGCAACACCTATCCCAAGAACGTTACAATTTAGTTTGATGGGCGCAAGAGATTTGAGCATCATCAATACACCGCCGCCTAACAGACAACCCATTCAAACTGAAGTTGCTGTTTTTAATGAAGACAGCATCAGAGACATTATTTATTATGAAACAGAACGTGGTGGTCAAGTATTTTTTATACATAATCGTGTAAAAGGTTTGCCCGAAATGAAAAGCTTTATTCAAGGGCTTTGTCCGGATATCAGCATTGCATTTGCGCATGGCCAAATGGAAGGCGATCAGCTTGAGGATACAATTCTTGATTTCATGGATAAAAAATATGATGTGCTTGTATGTACGAACATTGTAGAAAGTGGCGTAGATATTCCTAATGTAAACACCATCATTGTAAACAATGCGCATCAGTTTGGATTAAGTGATTTACATCAATTAAGAGGTCGTGTAGGCAGAAGCAATAAAAAAGCATTTTGTTATTTACTTGCTCCTCCTATGAGTACGCTTCCTACAGACAGTAGAAAACGTTTATCAACATTAGAACAATACAGTGATTTGGGAAGTGGTTTTCAAATTGCCATGCGCGACTTAGATATCCGTGGCGCTGGTAACATGCTTGGTGGCGAACAAAGTGGATTCATTTCGGAAATTGGATTTGAAATGTATCAGAAAATTTTGGACGAAGCCGTGCGTGAATTGAAGCGAAATAATTTTAAAGAATTGTTTAAAGAAGAAATCAGTAAGCAAGATGATTTTGTAAAGGACTGCACATTTGATACCGATCTTGAAATTTTAATTCCGGATAAATATGTAGAAAGCATCACAGAGAGATTGAGCTTGTATTCTAGATTAGACAATTGCGAAACAGAAGATGACTTGATAAATTTTCATGCAGAAATGGTTGACCGATTTGGGGCAGTTCCACCAGAAGCAGAAGATTTGTTTACGATTGTACGTTGCAGAAAAATGGCAGTTGATTTAGGATTTGAAAAGCTATTGCTTAGAAACGAAACCATGAAATGCTTTTTTGTAAGCAACCCTGATTCTCCTTATTTCCAAAGTGAAACCTTTAATAGAATATTGATGTTTTTGCAAACGGGCACCAATAAAGCACGTTTAAAACAAGTAGGTAAAAACGGAATTTTAATTGTGGAAGACATCAAAACAATGAACCACATTTACGAGTTCATTTTACGCATGCACAATAGCGTGAAAAAGTTACCTAATCAATAAGATTGTTCGCTTAACAGACAATGCAT
Source organism: Chitinophagaceae bacterium (assembly GCA_947483415.1). GTDB lineage: Bacteria > Bacteroidota > Bacteroidia > Chitinophagales > Chitinophagaceae > Ferruginibacter. Next base: position 15,811 of record CANKLV010000006.1, on the reverse strand, counting down.
TGTTTTTATAATCAATGCCTTTTGCAATGCAAACATAAGTTCCTACTGGTTGCTTTATCCCTTTGTATTCTCCATTCCAACCTTTATATGCTTTTGTAGAATAAAATAATTGTTGACCAAAACGATTATAAATAGCAAAATATTCAAACCTTTTCAACCCTACAGGAAAGGGTTTAAATACATCATTCAATCCGTCTCCATTTGGTGTAAATGCATTTGGGAAATACATTTGGGGAATACCATCATACACTTTTATTTTTATCGTATCGTAGCTTTTACAACCAGTTGGCGTGAATGCCACCACAGAATAGGTTTGATCTGAAGAAGCAATTGCGATTGGATTTGGAATATTATCTGCACTCAATCCAAAAGTAGGCGTCCATTGATAACTGAAACCTCCCGTTGCATTCAACTGAATCGGTTGATTGGTAACCACAATGGTATCATTGCCTGCAAATACATTCGTTCCATAAATATTTATGCTTTCTACTGTAGTGTCTTTGCAGCCTTCAATCGATGTGGCATATAATGTAATGGTGTATTGACCATTATTTGTGTATGTGTGCGTAACGGGCGACCCTATTCCTTGAGTGCCGTCTCCAAAATTCCATTGCCATTGATTGATGCCAATACTGGTTGTGGTTTCAGCAGATGTAATTTGAACCAAAGCATTTTTGCAAGTGTCATTAAACTGCATATCCACAACTGGATTTTTTATAAGTTTAAATGTATAAAAAACGGTATCGCTAAAGCATCCTAAATTACTTGTAGCAACCAATCCAACTTGCACATCTCCAAAAGGGAAATTTCCTGTTGTGTTTTGAGTTGTACTAAATGTTGATGAATTATAAATCCAATTCCATTGATTCAAACTTCCATTTTGTAATGTGGTAATATCTGTTAGTTGAATGCTGTTATCATTACAAATTGGCTGACTGAAATTAAAATTAGCCAGAGGTTTATCTGCCACATTTATTGAAATGGTTAACGTATCAGATTTGCAACCTCTTGAATTAAATACAACATGTTTAATGGTTTTGGGGCCTGGGGTGGTAAAAGTAAAAAGCGGGGTACATTGCGTTGAGGTTTGACCGTTTCCAAAGTCCCACCAGCAATTTGTAATGGCTAAGCCATCAGCTGAATAAGATGAATCTTGAAATTGTGCTTGTTGTCTTTCGCAAAGAATAATAGACTTGATTTTTGCAACAGGCTTATCAGAAACAAAAACATTTTTTGTAATGGCGGTTCCAGCGCAAGCATTTGTGCCTGATGCAGATGTGATTAAGCTAACTGATTGATTGCCTGGATTGGTAAAAACATGCGTTGGGTTTTGTATAATTGCTGGCGCACTACTATCTCCGTAAAACCATTGCCAATAATTTATGGGTGTTGTTGTGCTGCCATTTACAAATGATTGATCTGTGAATATAGTTGGAGTACCTAAGCAAACAGAATCGGTGAAACTAAAATTAATGGTGGGGCGTGGACTAACGGTTATGGTAGTTCGTAAAGTATCCGACAAACAACCTTCAGCCGATTTCACAACAAACTTTATATTTTTTATTCCAGGTGCAGTATAAGTAGTTAATACAAATTGTGATGTAGATGTTAATCCATTGTTGTCTAAATCCCAAAACCAGTTGTTTATTGTACCAACTGTTACTGTAGAAGTATCAACCAATTGTACGGGTGAATTTTGACAAGAAGCAGTATATGAAAAACCGGCAATGGGTTTGCCGCCAATTCGTAAAGGTTGTGTGTATGTTTCGCTACAACCATCAAAACCAAAAACAGTATAGGTAATGGTATAATCACCGCCGACAGTATACGTGTGAATTGGGTTTTGATTTACAGAATCAATTGGGCTGCCATCGCCAAAATTCCAATAAAATTTTACTATACCTGCAAATGAAGTGGTAGAATCTATGAATGAAACTGGCTGGTTTACACATTTTATTTGATTGGGTAACAACCTAAAACGAGGCGTTAATTCAGTGCAGAACTTTTGAACATTAGAAAGTCCGCCTGTAGCTCCAGTAAAGCCCCAATAAACCAAACTATTTCCGCCGAAAGTAGTATTTACAAAATCATTTGTTACGTTTAAACGTGATTGACCATCAAAAAAAACTTGCATGTTTTTGGTAACCGCATTCCAAACAACTCGTAATTTATGGTCTATGCAATCTTCAATATTATCGCTTGTTGCTGAAGCTCTTGTGTTTGGTGTAATTGTATTTACAGAATTGTGACTTGTTACACCATTTAATTGAATGGCGATATGATCATAAGTTGGGTCATTGTCATTGGTATTAGAAACATCAATGTTTTGATATGTATCTAATGAAACTGCTAAGGAAGGGGTCAATCCAAAAAATGCCATTCCACCACCTGCGGGTGATGAAGAAAGGGTTGATGATCCCATTGGTTGTAATACAAATGCCATTCCATCAGCACCATTGCCATCACTACAACCTAAATATACTTGAAAAGTAAAATCGAATGATTGATTTAAATTGATTCTATTGTTATTCCAAACACTCCCTTTTTGTGTAGCTACATTAGGTGTAACTGTATAACATCTACAACTATTTTGAAATGCAGAGCCATTTACCGTGTATTGCGCATTACTTGAACTAAATAAAAAAATCATTGCAAATAATATCAATTTGCATATCAATAAAAATTGCTTCATTAAGTTTAACTTTTAACTTATCTAAATTTTAAATTCTGGTTTTAAAAAAGTACAATTTATGTTATAATCTCTATAAATAGACAAGAAGTTATTTTGGGTAATAACCGGTTTTGGAAAAAAGCAATAATCAAAGTGAAAATTAAAATGTAAAAAAATAAACGGGGTATTATCAATTTTAGTGCATCATCGTACAAGATTTCTATCAACTACATTTTGAATTTTTACTTTTAACTTTTGAATTACTATAAAAAAAGCATTGTATTAAAATAAAAAAAGCCGCTCCAAATAGAGCGGCTAAGATTAATTTTTTAATAATTACCAAGCTTTTTTAGCTACATCGTTTTTTACAGCTTCTAAAGCAGTTGCTTCACTTAGCATTGTAGTCATTTTGTTTCCTTTTCCATCATGACCTTGAGCCATATAACCACCGCGAGCTGTTTTGGTAATTACTGCATCTTGCATTGGAACATTTTTTTCTTTGGTTTTCATGCAATAAGCCGTTAACATTTTTGACATTTGAATATAATTTATAGTTAGTAAATAAAGAACGAATTTTTCGCTCAGGCAACAAGCTACTAAAAAAATCGAATTTTCCCAAAAACATTAAAAAAGACATGTCCACATAATGTGGACTACTTTTTTAGAATGAGTTACACGTCGATTTTTGCATATTTAGCATGTGATTCGATAAACGCCCTTCTTGGTGGCACTTCATCTCCCATCAACATGCTGAAAACCCCATCAGCATTGGATAAACTATCAATGGTTACCTGCTTTAACGTTCTTGTCATAGGGTTCATTGTTGTTTCCCACAGTTGCTCCGCGTTCATCTCTCCCAAACCTTTATATCGCTGAATGGTTACGCTATCGTCTTTCCCTTGTCCTATTTTTGTTACCAATAACTTCCTTTCTTCATCATTCCAAGCATATTCTTGGTCTTTTGCTTTTTTCACTAAATACAAAGGCGGTTGTGCAATGTAAACAAATCCTTGCTCTACCAATTCCTTCATATAACGGAAAATAAATGTCAATATCAATGTAGCGATATGGCTTCCATCAACGTCGGCATCCGTCATAATGATCAACTTATGATAACGCAACTTAGAAATATCTAAGGCTTTTGCATCTTCTAATGTTCCAATTTTTACACCAAGTGCGGTGAACATATTTCTAATCTCTTCATTGTCGTAAATCTTATGTTCCATTGCTTTTTCTACATTCAGAATTTTACCTCTTAATGGAAGAATCGCCTGGAAACTTCTGTCTCTACCTTGCTTTGCAGTTCCGCCCGCCGAGTCTCCTTCCACAAGAAACAACTCGCATTTTCCTGGATCTTTTTCAGAACAATCTGCCAATTTACCTGGTAATCCACCGCCTACTAAAACACTTTTACGTTGTACCATATCACGGGCACGCTTAGCGGCCGCTCTTGCTTGTGCGGCTAATATTACTTTTTGAATTATCGTTTTTGCATCACGTGGATTCTCTTCTAAATAAGCTTCTAAAACCCTGCTTAATGTAGTATCCACAATTCCCATTACTTCACTGTTACCTAATTTGGTTTTTGTTTGTCCTTCAAATTGTGGCTCAGGAACTTTTACAGAAATAATTGCTGAAATTCCTTCTCTGAAATCATCTCCTTCGATAGCCACTTTTGCTTTTTCAAACATACCTTGTTTTTCACCATAGCTTTTGAATACACGGGTGATTGAACGACGAAAGCCCGCAACGTGGGTTCCACCTTCAATGGTATTAATATTATTTACGTAGCTAAAAATATGCTCTTGATAGCTGGCATTATAAACCATCGCTACTTCTACCGCCACATTGCTTTTTTCATCGTATCCATCGCAATAAATGGTTACAGGAATCAATGGCGTTCTATTGGCTATTTTATCAATGGCTTCTACAAACTCTACAATACCCCCTTCGCTATAAAATGTTTTGGTATAATGTTTACCATCATCACCCATTTCACGTAAATCGTTTAAAATAATGGTGATTTTTCTATTTAAAAAAGCAAGCTCTTTTAATCTTCCTTCCAAAATATCTTTAACGTATTCGGTAGTAGTAAAAATGCTTCCATCAGGCCAAAATTGAACACGTGTACCTGTTGTATCAGAAACGCCAATTTCTCTAACTGGATATTGTGGAATACCGGTAGCATACTCTTGTTCAAATTTTTTGCCTTCTCTATTTACAATAACGTGCAATTTTGTACTCAAGGCATTTACACAACTTACCCCAACTCCATGCAAACCACCAGATACTTTGTAAGAACCTTTATCAAATTTTCCTCCCGCATGAAGCACAGTCATTACAACTTCTAACGCACTTCGATTTTCCTTTGTGTGCATGCCTGTTGGAATACCTCTACCATCATCTTGAACGGTAATTGAATTGTCCTCATTGATGGTTACGGTAATATTTTTACAATGCCCAGCTAAAGCTTCATCAATTGAGTTATCTACTACCTCATATACCAAATGATGTAGACCTTTTACACTGATATCACCAATATACATTGCCGGTCTTTTACGAACGGCTTCTAATCCTTCTAAAACTTGGATGCTATCGGCTCCATAAGTCGTATTTTCTGGAACGGGAATTACTTCTTCGATTTCTGTGCTCATAATTGCTAAAAAATACTTTAAAATTTATCAAAATCGTATTTACGCAAATATACCTAAATTAAGCGCCAATGACGGATTAATTATCCCCAAACCAAGGTGTATTTTTCCACCCAAATTACATTTAGTTTGTTTATGTGTACAGAATCACAAAAAGGGAATTATATAAATTTATAATCATTAACTTTACCTGCTATTAAAAAAATGAAATCAATACCCAATATATTAGACATTTCGAGCTTCTTGCCACTTCTTTATGATGAAGTAAATATTTTGCAAGAAGTCAACCGGCAGGTTCCTGGATCGGTAAAATATTCTATTAAAAGATACCGCAAGCAACCCAATTGGCAAATTGAAGACTCTGGCATGTTGATTTATCATTTCGATTTGCAACATCCGGAAGAAAATCATCTTGAACTCCGCTTTTGTGTTTCTGGCAATTATTATTGTAGAGAAAAATTAATGGAATGTGATCGCTGTAAATTTAGTGAGTCTTCGAGCTGCATTGAAAAAATAGAAACTGTTGATGTGTTAAGCTTTTTTTATTCCCCAAGCTATTTGAATCAATTTGCGAAATCAAATAAAAATGATGGAACGCTGGTTGATACTGTTGTTTCGTTCTCACATAATGAATCTTTCAACAGAGTTGGCCCACTTTGCAGCAAAACCACTTCTGCCATTCAAGCATTGTTAAACCATAATTATACCGATACAAGAGAAAATATTTTCATAAACGCGCAAACGCAAATCATTCTTTTGTACAGTACCGATTGCATGTTGGGCAATAAAGACGAAACAACATTTGGTTGTAAGTTTTTATCGAATCCAGAAGACCGAGCAAAAATCATTCAATCTAGAGAAATATTGTTGCAGCATATTGGAGAGCCTATAACCATTAAGGCTTTGAGCCGAAAAGTAGCCATCAACGAATGTTATCTAAAACAAGGATTTAAAGAGATATTCGGCACCACCATTTTTGATTTTTATCAAAGTCAACGTATGGAACATGCTAAATATTTGCTTTATGAAAAAGGCTTAAGCGTAACCGAAGTATCCGCGATGTTGGGATATTCTTCTATATCTCATTTTAGCACGGGTTTTAAAAATCATACGGGGTTGAAACCTTGTGAGTTACTAGTACGTTAGATAGCCCCCATCCCCAACCCTTCCCCCGAAAGGTGAAGGGGGTTGCATCATCAACCATCTAGAAACCAATATCTTCATGTTTGGTGTTTGGTTAACCAGCGTAGCGACTTAAACCATTAAACCGTTAAACCTCCGGAACCTCCCAAACCTCACTAACCTCTTTTTGCTTTCCTATTTCATTTCATTAACTTCGCAAACAATTTTATAAATTTTTATTTTTTACGTGTATGAAGTCTAAATACCGAGAATACCAACAGCTTAATTTGCCCAATATTGGTAAAGAAATTCTCGAAAAATGGGAATCTGAACAATCTTTTCAAAATAGTATTTCTATTCGCGAAGGAAACAAGCCCTTTGTATTTTTTGAAGGACCGCCGAGTGCTAACGGAATGCCTGGTATTCATCACGTTATTTCCAGAACACTGAAAGATTTGGTTTGCCGTTATAAAACCATGCAAGGTTTTCAAGTAAATAGAAAAGGTGGCTGGGATACCCACGGACTTCCAGTTGAACTTGGTGTGGAAAAGCAATTGGGCATTACCAAAGAAGATATTGGCAAGAAAATATCTGTTGAAGATTACAATAAAAAATGCCGCGAAGTAGTGATGCAGTTTAAAGATAAGTGGGACGACATTACCCAGAAAATGGGTTACTGGGTAGATCTTAAAAACCCTTACGTAACATTTGAAAACAATTACATCGAAACACTTTGGTGGTGTTTAAGCGAACTTCATAAAAAAGGCTATTTATACGAAAGTGTAAGCATTCAACCATACTCACCCGCTGCTGGGACCGGACTTTCATCTCATGAACTGAATCAACCAGGTACATATAAAGATGTAAAAGATACCAGTGCTGTGGTGATGTTTAAAGTGAAAAACGAAACCCTTCCAACTGCAGCAGTTTCATCTTTGGGCGAACATGCACAAAAAGAAATGTATCTCATGGCTTGGACCACTACCCCTTGGACCTTGCCTTCAAACTTAGGCCTTACCGTTGGACCAGAAATTGAATATGTTTTGGTGAGTACTTTTAACCCATACACTTATTTACCTGTAAATGTAATTTTAGCTAAAGCACTCGTAGGCAAATATTTCAAAGCAGATACTGAAAATGCAGATTTCGATAGTTATAAAGAAGGCGACAAAGCAATTCCTTGGAAGATTTTAGCATCGCTGAAAGGCAAAGAATTGGAAAATGCGCAATACGAACAACTTTTGCCTTTTGAAGCAAATAGCGTTGAAAAAATTTGGGAAGATACGCCTGGCGCTACTCCTTTTAAAGTGATAATCGGAGATTTTGTAACTACGGAAGATGGAACTGGAATTGTACATACTGCTCCGGCTTTTGGTGCGGATGATTATAAAGTAGGAAAGAAAAACAACATCGGTATTTTAACCTTGGTAGATAAACAAGGAAAATTTGTTGATGGTGTTGGGGAATACAGCGGTCGTTATGTTAAGAATTATAAAGACGAGGCAGATTATGTTGATGTAAACATTGATATTTCTGTTCGTTTAAAAATGGAAAACCGTGCGTTCAAAGTAGAGAAATACGAGCACAATTACCCGCATTGCTGGAGAACAGATAAGCCAATTATATATTATCCATTAGATGCCTGGTTTATTAAAACTACCGCAGTAAAAGACAGAATGGTAGAACTCAACAAAACCATTCAATGGAAACCAGCAAGCACGGGATCTGGCAGATTTGGCAATTGGCTCGAAAACATGGTGGATTGGAACCTTAGTCGTAGTCGCTATTGGGGTACGCCGCTTCCCATTTGGAAAACAGAAGATGGCAGCGAACAAATATGCATCGGTTCTATTGAACAATTGAAATCCGAATTGAAAAAATCACTTGAAGCAGATTGTTTTGAAATCACAAACGGACAATCGCCCGATGATTATATTTCACATCTAACTTCTGATTTACATAAGCCATTTGTTGATGATATTATTCTAGTAAGTGAGTCAGGTCAGCCGATGAAAAGGGTTCCAGATTTGATAGACGTTTGGTTCGATAGCGGAGCGATGCCTTACGCACAATGGCATTTCCCTTTTGAAAATAAAGAAACCTTCGAGGCCAGCTTCCCTGCCGACTTTATTGCAGAAGGTGTGGATCAAACCCGTGGTTGGTTTTACACTTTGCATGCATTAAGTGTGTTGCTTTTTGATAGTGTTGCCTATAAAACAGTCGTGAGCAATGGTTTGGTGCTTGATAAAGCTGGAAATAAAATGAGTAAGCGATTGGGAAATGTGGTAGATCCTTTTGAAACCATAAATAATTATGGTGCCGATGCCACAAGATGGTATTTGATTACCAACGCGTCTCCTTGGGACAGCTTGAAATTTGATGAAGAAGGCATAAAAGAAGTACAACGTAAATTTTTTGGCACGTTATATAATACGTATCAGTTTTTTGCGCTTTATGCCAATGTTGATGGATTTACATTTGAAGAAAAGAAAATTCCTTTATCAGAAAGACCAGAAATTGACCAATGGATCATTTCGGCTTTAAATACATTGGTTAAAAATGTTGCCGAAAATCTAAATGCTTACGAACCTACGCAGGCAGGTAGAGCAATAGAAGATTTTGTAGATGCTCAATTGAGCAATTGGTATGTTCGTTTATGTAGAAGACGCTTTTGGAAAGGAGAATATGAGCATGATAAAAAATGCGCTTATCAAACTTTATATGAATGTTTGGAAACGGTTTCTCAATTAATTGCGCCAATTGCGCCGTTTTTTGCAGATTGGTTATTCAACAACTTAAATGAAACAACGAAAAGGTTTACTCAACAATCTGTACATCATTGCTTATTTCCAGTTGCCAATGAAGAAATCATCAATACAGATTTAGAAAAAAGGATGCTAATCGCGCAAGATACCTCTTCTTTAATACTGTCGATTCGTAAAAAGGTAAATATAAAGGTGAGGCAGCCGCTTCAAAAAGTATTTATCCCAGCTTTAGATGCGGAAATGGCAAAAAACATTAAACAAGTAGAAGAAATCATTAAATCAGAAACCAATATCAAAGAAATAGAGCTTTTAGATGCCGGAAATGATTTTATCAGAAAAAAGGCAAAGGCAAATTTCAAAACGCTTGGAAAGAAATTGGGGACAAAAATGAAATGGGCAGCCAATGAGATTGAAAAGTTTGATAACGAAATGATTGAAAAAGTTCAGGCTGGAGATTATATCCTCAATGCTGAAATGGTAGAAAAAGGGGAAGAGCCAATCATTATTTCGGGGGAAGATTTGGAAATTGTTACTGATGGCATTCCTGGATTTGAGGTTGCAGGCAAAGGAAATTTAACTGTAGCATTAGACATAACTATCACACAAGTGCTTCAAAATGAAGGAAATGCGAGAGAATTCATCAACCGAATTCAATCCATACGCAAAGAACAAAATTTTGAACTTACTGATAAGATAATTGTAATGGTTGGAGAAAATGATAAATTAACACCTTCTTTAATTGAATTTAAAGCATATATTTGTCGGGAAATATTAGCAGAATCGCTAGAATTTCAATCAGCATTTACTTCAACCCAAACAATTGAGGTAAATGACAATGCTTTATACATAAGTGTAAACAAAAAAATTACTTAGTTATGGCTAGTAAAAAACCAACAACGAAACCAGTAGCAAAAAAAACCGCACCTGTTAAAGTTAAAGCGCCCATAAAAAAGGTGGTTGCACCTGCAAAAAAAGTGGTAACACCTGCTAAAAAAGTATTAAAGCCTGCTAAAAAAGTAGTAGCACCTGCTAAAAAAGTAGTAGCACCTGCTAAAAAAGTAGTAGCACCTGCTAAAAAAGTAGTAGCACCTGCTAAAAAAGTAGTAGCACCTGCTAAAAAAGTGGTAGCACCTGCTAAAAAAGTTTCAAAACCAGTGGCTAAGAAAGCAATTAAGCCAGTAGCAAAAAAAGTAATTTCAACAAAAAAAGTTGCAAAAGTAGTTGCAAAGGCAACAAAAAAAGTTGTTCCAGCTAAAAATTCAAAAGTAAAAGCAGTAAAACCTGTTGTTAAAAAAACCGTAAAGCCAGTTTTTGTAGCTAAAAAAGCGGCAATAACTAAAAATAATCCGACTCCGGTTAAAAAACCCGAAGTTAAAAAGCCAGTTGCGCCTGTCAATACAAAGTCAAAAGCAACGATACCCACCCAACCCATGAAAACTAAAAAAGTTGAAGCTAAAAAAGGGCCAATTGTTGAAGCCCCTAAAGCAAAAAAAGCTGAGGTAGCAAAGACAGTTGACAAAAAACCTGTCATTAAAGCAATCGCAAAAAATCCTAAGGATATTAAAATTCCAGCTGCAAAGCCAGTTGTAATTCCTAACATAACTACTAAAACGGTACGTAAATATTATCCAGATTTCATGAAATCTGTCTTGGATAGTCAAAAAAATGATCCAGGTGCTCCAATGGTTCGCTATTCAGATAACGATTTACAAGAATTTAGAGATTTAATTCACCGCAAAATAGATTCTGCAAAAAAAGAATTGAATTATTTGCAAGGACTTATTACCAGAAAAGATGAAAACGGTGGTGATGAAAGCGAAAACCGCTACATGACTATGGAAGATGGTAGTTTGAGTATGGAAAGAGAACAACTTAGTCAAATGGCAAGCCGCCAAATTACGTTTATCGACCATTTGGAAAAAGCTTTAATGCGCATTGAAAGTAAAACTTACGGCGTTTGTAGAGTAACCGGTAAATTAATTGATAAAGCAAGATTAAGAGCTGTTCCACATGCTACATTAAGCATCGAAGCTAAAATGGGGATTGTGAAATAATTTTATGATATAAATAATTTTAAAAGAGCGTTTTAACCACGCTCTTTTTTTATTTATACTAGGTCTTTATCTAATTTAGAAATCTGACGTATGTTGAAATTAATGAAATAGTAAGAAACCTCCTCAACCATTAAACCTGAAACCCTTTCAAAAAACCTATCTCACCTCCTGCATCTCCACAAGTTTGAAATAAATGCCTTGGTGTGTAAGAAGCTCATCATGCGTTCCTCTCTCGGCAATTTCACCTTTGTTTAAAACGATGATTTCATCTGCATGACGGATGGTGCTTAATCGATGGGCGATTACCACTGAGGTTCTGTTGTTCATTAGATTATTAATCGCATCTTGAACCAATCTTTCGCTTTCTGTATCTAATGATGAAGTAGCTTCATCTAAAATCAATATCGGTGGATTTTTTAAAACCGCTCTAGCAATCGTTAATCGTTGACGCTCGCCGCCACTCAATTTAGAACCCCTGTCACCAATATTGGTATCGTATCCCGAATCTTTTTTCTGAATAAAACTATCGGCATTGGCAATTTTTGCCGCTTCTTGAATGCTAGAAAGATTGGTAGATTCCATACCTAATGCAATATTATTGGCAATGGTATCATTAAACAAAATCGGCTCTTGTGTAACAATACTAATCAAAGATCTTATTGCATGCAAAGAATAATCTTTAATGTTTACGCCATCTACCAAAATTTCGCCGGAGGTTACATCATGGAAACGAGGAATTAAATCGGCTAATGTTGATTTTCCAGCGCCACTACTTCCCACCAACGCAATGGTTTTTCCTTTTTCAATTTTTAAATTAATGTTCTTTAAAATCACCACATCATCATAAGAAAAACCAACATTTTTAAATTCAATGCTATGTGCAAATTCATGTATTTTTTTCCCATTGGGATTCTCGTCTACGGTAACAGGCGCTTGCAAAACTTGTTCAATTCTTTCAATAGCAGCAGCGCCTTTTTGCATATTGCTAAACGCTGATGAAATGGATTTTGCTGGATCTATAATATTGTAAAACAATCCCATGTACGTTAGAAACAATGCGCCATTCATAGCAATTTCATGCGATAAAACCAATCTTCCGCCAAACCATAAAATACCAGCAAAAATGGATACACCCATTAATTCACTCATCGGAGAAGCCATATCACGTCTAAATCCAACTTGATTTCTTGCCTTTAAAAATTCATCGCTTAACGCTAAAAATTTCTGTCTGAGTTTTTGCTCCACATTAAATGCTTTTATCACCCTTAAACCGCCTAATGTTTCTTCTATTGTAGAAAATGTTTCGCCGCTTTTTTCGGCTACTTTCATCGATTGCTTTTTCAATGAACGGCTTACTTTTCCAATTACAAATCCCATTATAGGCAAGCAAATCAAAATAAACATCGTGAGTTTCGGACTGATATAAAACAACACCGTTAGGTTTATTATGATGGCCAACGGATCTTTTATCCAACCTTCTAAAGCGCCAATTACAGAGCCTTCTATTTCGTTAACATCATTGGTCATTCTGCTCATGATGTCGCCTTTTCTTTGTTCGGTAAAATACCCAATTGGAAGTTGCAGCAGTTTATCGTGCATATCAATTCTTAACTTATTGGCAATGGCATTTTTTACTGGACCTAATGTTCGAAATGATAAATACAGAAACAAATTTTTTAAAAATATCGTAACTACAATTAGTATACAAACGATGCCCAAGGCAAAAAAAGCATCTCCATTTTTTATTAAATTCCCCAAATAATCATTTACCCATTGCATAACGAAATTTGAACTCGATTTGACACTTGTTGCTTGGTTAACGCCAAATAGCAATTGCAAAAACGGGAACAACATGGCTAAAGAAAGCACCGAAAAGAAAATAGACAACAAAATGGTAATGAGATATTGAAAAATCGCAGATTTGTACGATTTTAAATAATTAAAAATTCTGGAGTATCGCTTCATGATGTAATAATATAAATCTAAGTTGGCACAAAGTAACTAATTTTACAGCGAATAAAAGGATAATGCCATGATTGAAGGTAAAAGACAAAAACAAGTTGCAGCTGTACTTGAAAAAGAGTTGAATGAAATTTTTCAACGTTTGGGGCTAACCATGCTTCAGGGCGGAATGGTTTCGATAGCGGGTGTAAAAATCACACCTGATTTATTTGACGCAAGAATTTACCTCAGTTTTTTTAAAGTGAGTGATCCAATTGCTACACTAAAAACCATTCAAGATCGATCTTGGGAAATTAAAAAAGAACTAACTGGGCGTGTTAGACATCAACTCAGATCGATGCCACAACTAAATTTTTATATTGATGATACTTTGGATTACGTAGATAAAATAGACAAATTGTTTAAAGACATCAAAACACAAGAAGACCAAAACAAACCAAAACAAGATTAAACATGTATTTAGATTTTGCTTGGCGATATTTTAAGGCAAAGAAATCTGCCAACGCAATCAACATCATTTCATGGATTACAACAGGTGTTATTGCATTTGCCACTTGTTGTCAAATTTTGGTACTCAGTGTTTATAATGGTTTTGAGGATTTGGTAAAATCACTCTACAGTTCTTTTTATTCAGAAATGAAAATTATTCCGGCTACCGGAAAAACAATAACCCTAGATTCGGCGCTTATTTTTAAAATCAAACACAATGCTTTTGTAGAAACGGTTTCGTACAATATTGAAGAAAAAGCACTACTAAAAAACGGCGATTTTCAATCTATTGTAAAAATTAAAGGCGTAGATAATAATTACAAAAACCTTGTAAATATCTCCGAAAAAATAATCCAAGGAAAATTTCAATTGGGAAATATCGACACTCCGAAAATCGTTGTAGGATATGGTGTGCAACAAGCTTCGGGCATCATCATCAATGAAGCTTTTGGCCCCGAAAATTTAACCATTATTCTACCAAAATCCAACGCCATTCAAAGTGATCCACTTTCCAATTTAAGCGAAGGCGTTATTCAAGCTTCGGGTGTATTTTCCATTCAACAAGAGTTTGATAACAGTTACGCCCTCACGAATATTGATTTTTTACGACAGCAAAATGGGATGTCAGAAAATACTTTTTCGGCAATTGAAATACAGTTGAAGAAAAATATTGACAACAAAAAAGCATTCGAGTATTTTAAAACAATTACTGGCAATAAAATGAATGTTCAAAATCGATTTGAACAAAACGCTTCATTATACCAAACTATGGCCATTGAAAAATGGGCGATTTATTTTGTTCTTACTTTAATTTTAATCATTGCAGCTTTCAATATGATCAGCGCATTAACCATGTTGGTATTGGAAAAAAAGCAAGATATTTCTATCCTTCAAAGTATGGGAGCGTCATCAACCCAAATAAAGAAGATATTTTTAAGTGAAGGTTTTTTGTTGGGTATTATAGGGACGTCGATTGGGGTAGGTTCTGCCATTTTAATTTGCTTGCTTCAAGTCAAATTTGAAATTATAAAAATCCAGGGCGGGTCTTTTTTAATTGATTATTTCCCGGTAAAAATGTTATTGACGGATTTTCTTTTGGTGATTGGCGTTGCCTTTATCATTGTATTCATTGCTTCTTGGCTACCCGCACACAAAGCATCTAAGCAACCTTTATCGTTGAAATAAATATTAATAATCTCCCAGCGATTCAGGAAGTTGAGCCAACGCTTTTGCCAACTGTTCGTCGTTTGGCGCAATACCATGCCATTCATGTGTGCCTTCCATAAAATCAATGCCTTTACCCATTTCGGTTTTCATCAAAATAACAACTGGTTTTTGGTTGCCCAAAAATGATTTTGCATGGTTCAATCCTGCAACCACTTCTTCCATATTATTGCCGTCCATTTCTGTAACCGTCCAATCAAAAGCCTCGAATTTCGCTTTCAAACTGCCCAAATTCATCACGTTTTTTGTAGGTCCATCTATTTGTTGACCATTACAATCTATCGTTGCAATTAGGTTATCTACTTTTTTATGTGCTGCAAACAAAATAGCTTCCCAGTTTTGACCTTCATCCAATTCTCCATCTCCTAATAATGCAAACACTGTTTTGGAATCATTGTTTAATTTTTTGGATAAAGCCGCACCAATAGCAACACTTAATCCTTGCCCCAATGAACCACTTGCTATTCTTACACCAGGTAAATGATCATGCGTGGTTGGATGGCCTTGTAAACGACTATTTATTTTTCTAAAACTTGCCAATTCTGATACAGGGAAATATCCGCTTCTCGCCAAACAGCTGTAAAAAACTGGTGATATATGCCCATTACTTAAAAAGAAAACATCTTCATTAACCCCATCCATAGAAAACCGAGGATTATGGTGCATTACATCGAAATATAAAGCAGTTAAAAAATCGGTACAGCCCAACGATCCTCCAGGGTGTCCACTTTGAACAGCATGAACCATTCTTACGATATCTCTTCTGATTTGCGAAGCAGTTTGTTTTAAAGTATTTATTTCCACGGCAATATGATTAATGAAATGCAAACCTAAATCAAAACTTTACAAAGACAAAGAATAAAAAAAATGATT
>CANKLV010000005.1 GCA_947483415.1 Chitinophagaceae bacterium | reverse complement strand
ATGGCAGATTTGGAGCAGTTCGACTACCACCCTCAATGTAGTCTGGCATTTTTTGGAAGTACTACACCTCCATCTCTTCAATATTCCTTAAACGAAATGAATGAGTTGGCCAAAGAAGTGGTCAGCCATCGCATTGCAGTTCCTGGAGTCCAGCCCAAACTTTCCCTTACACTGATTGATGAGGTGTTAAATCAAAAAAATGCCACACGACTTACCGTGGTTGGTGCTTTGGGTGGACGTTATATTTTCAAGCCCCCTTCAAGCACCTATCCTGAGATGCCGGAAAATGAGCATCTAACGATGAAAATCGCGGAGGCATTTGGTGTGCCAACGGTTCCTTCCAGTTTGATTCGGCTTCAATCCGGTGAATTGGCCTACATCACCAAAAGAATTGACAGAAACGAGGACGGTAAAAAAATACACATGCTGGATATGTTTCAAATTACAGAGGCCGTAGACAAGTACAAGAGCACCATGGAGCGCGTAGGGAAGGCGCTGAGGCAGTACTCCGCAGACACCCTGTTGGATCAGTTAAAGTATTTTGAATTGACGGTGTTCTGCTTTTTGACTGGCAACAACGATATGCACCTGAAGAACTTTTCAATGATTGAAACGGATGGTCAATGGTCGCTGTCTGCTGCCTATGATTTACTCAATGTGAATTTGGCGAATCCAAAAGACAAAGAAGAGTTGGCACTGAGCATGGAGGGAAAGAAAAGGAAATTTACCCGCCACCATTTTGAACGATTTGGAACCAATCTAGGATTGAATAAAAAACAGATTCAAGGTGTATTTAATCGACTGGAACACAACAAACCTGTGGCAAAGCGCTTGATTGATGCATCCTTTTTAAGCGATGCAATGCAGGAATCTTATTGGAATATAATGTTGCGAGCTTATAAAGCACTTCAAGAAGGGTAATTACCCCCGTTCCGCCCAAATCTGTTCTAGCTTGTCAGCAAACTGCTCACCAGAGACTTTGATGTAGCGCATGAAGGACTTGTGGCTGCGGTGACCACTAATGGCCATGATGACCATGGGATCCGTTCCACGCAGGTATTCGTTGGAGCAGAAGGAACGGCGTGCCGTATGGGTTTGCAGGAACTCGTATTTCATCTTCTGCACTTGCTTGCGCTCTCTTTGGTAGGTAATCTGTTTAACAAAGGGCACATGCAACGATGGCAGTTGCTCACCTACTAACTTGATGATGCGGTTAAACTCATTGTTGGGGGGCACCTCTGGAAGGACGTACTTGTACTTTTCTAAAATCTGGCGCACCATAGGGTGAATTGGAATGGTTACTTTGGAACCTGTCTTCTTTTGTACAAACTCCAATCGGTTGTTTCTAATGGCTGCAGGATCTATGGTAGTGTCTTGTCCTAGAAAAACCTTACACTGTTAAAAATTAATCCTGGATTTACTTTACAGTGGTATAGATAAACCCAAAATCCTGTCAATGTTTGACGGTATTACTATTATTAATACGATTTATGCTAGCATAAATCGTATTGTTTAATTAAATAAAATGAATGGAGTATTATTTTATTGATTTACAGATTCAGTCCTTTCAAGATATGGATAATGTTTCCACTGTTTGATAAAATCTCCAGTCATTTCATGGGCAGCAGAAGGAGTTAAATAATTTAAGCTTGCATGAGGCCTTCTATTGTTATATACTTCAATATTCGATGCAAGTAAGGTTTTAGCCTCATCATGATTTTATAATACTCCCCAAATTTAAGACCAGAGGGTTAGTTAATAATTTTTTATTAATTTAAACCTCAATTATGAAAAAGCAAACCCGCAGAAAATTCAGTCCTGCCTTCAAGGCTAAGGTGGCACTAGTGTATCGACCCCTTAATTTTTGGACAAAATGGGGTTAAAATTTGAGACAATATCGGATTTTTTTTCAGTTTTATAGGGCCCGGATATAAGGTCATTTTCGCGGAGGTACTGTTCCGGGGATTTTCTACCCAGTGCGCCATGCTTTCGATGATTGTTATACCAATCGTAATATCGGTTAAAAATCATCTGAGCATGGTAAATGGATTCAAATTCAAAACGCTCAACAACTTCTCTTTACATATTGCTATGCAAGGCTTCTATGTACGCATTCTCCTCTGGGGTAGCCACGTGGGTGAACTCCTGGTTAACACCTTTGTCTTTCAAGAACTGCCTAACCACATTAGCAATAAACTGAGATCCATTATCGTTGCGTATGGTTATGCCTTCAATCTTGTACTCCAACAGTAAAAGTGACAAAAGAGTAATCACGTCACCTTTTTTAATGTTGAACCGAAGCATATGTGTTAATACCTTTCTGCTGTATGCGTCAATTACAGTTGGAAGCAGTGCATTTCTCTGAGCCCCGTGGATATGGATATATTTGATGTCCATGCAAAGATGCTCTAGTGGCTTTTCCGCCTTGATTTTTCTAAAGCGGACAAACTGCCTCGGAACTCCTGTGATTCCAATCTTGCGGTTGAACAACAAGTTGTGGATTTTCATCAGCCGGTAAACCTTCTTATGGTTGATAATGTACCCTTTGTCCTTGAGCTCATCACAGATATTCTTGTAACCATAACAGCTGCATATTCCACGCAAAGTGAGCCACTATTCCGCTGAAACTGAGCCACCCGCTGTAAGGGTATTTTAGGATTAAAATTGGGTGGTTTTCAAAAAATTCCACGCAAACTGAGCCACCTTTTGTAGATGGCAACCTGACATTCCGGCGAAACCATGCCACAAAACTGGTTAGCTAATAAAAAATAATAATTGCAAAATTAATTTTTGTTGCTAAATAGTTGGAAGGGTATTGCTGGGGGGCTTACATTTAGACGACTTTATTCATGTCAATTTGATAACCACTTTTACGTAATTCTTTTGCCAATGCTAACTTCCAATCATTCTCTATTGCAATGTATACAACTCCAGAAATATCATTTGGTACTTCAATGTCTCCTTTAACCATCGCTGCAACATTTTCTCTTCCAATTTTTCCCATTAAAAATCCATGTTCAAAAACAACGTTTTGACGTGCACGAGATTTGCTTTCATTTTCTTTTCCCTTCTTTGATCCAACATCACAGGGTGTATATAATACAATTGCGAATGCGGCCAAATTGGAATATTTTTCAATCTTTTCAATCACAGTCATTCCTGAACTTGCTTGTTCATGTAAAATGATAGCTTCTAGCTCTAGGTGTTCAATAAATCTAGCAGTTTCATTTTTTATAAGATCATCATGACCATGCACAATAAATACATGTGTCTTTCCAATCTTAGAACCTTCTGTTTCGAAATGTTTTTGATCTTCAACATTTGACTTAAGTAATAAAACTTTTTTATGTAAGTTTTTTAAAAACGCAACTTTTGAATTAAACTTCTCAGTAAAGTTTTCAATTTCACTCGCTAAATCATAATTACCACTTAGGAACAGACCAATGTATGAGCCAACTCGTTCATAATCATTTCTATACTCATTATCGGGGAAATTAAAAGACTGCTTTAATAATTCAAGGTTATAGTCATGCCAAGAATTATACTCTTTTTTAATTTTTTCATAATCACTACCATTTTTAATAGTTTCACTTAATAGATTAGATCCTATGTCGATTCTTTCTTGCAACTCAGATGCAAATTGAAAATGAGACTTTATTAAATAAGATTGTTCTCTATTTATTTCAGTTTTACTTGATTTTTTAGCCATAAAATTTTAATTAAATTATCTAATAAAATATTGCCAATACAATTTATTAGTGGCCACAATTATCACTTTTTGAAGTGACTTTTTTTAGGGGGTCAATATGAAATGGCGCAGAGGGGTACTTTTGAGTGGTATTTCCAAATAAACTCGTGAACTAAAAATTATTCATTTTTCACTTGTATTGTTTTCTAAATCTGACCAACAATGTAAATTATTTTTACTGTCGTTAATTTGAATTGAAAAAATGAATTTTCTATTTTCTACTGTAGTGGTTTCCCAAAGAATTTCAAATAAAAAGTCAATTGCATCGGAACAATTCATATCATCAACCCAATTCGCTCTCACATTCAAAATATAAGAAGTAGAATCATCACCAGGAAATGCTTCCTCTAAACAAATCTCCTCCAATGCTCTTTGCTTTTGAGCACACACAGATTTAAAAGAATCTAAAATTTCAATTAATTTTTCTCTATCCATGTTATTATCTCTTCTTTATTTAACAATGAGGTTATTAGTTTTTCGACATCTGATTCACGGATATGACCACAAGGCTTATATCTTGCTTTTTCATTCCAGCTATTAAATAACAAAGAGTTTGCTTTTGCTAAATTAATATCCTTCGCCTTTGCTTCATCAAATTGATTTTTGAAACCGCTAAAAATTAAAAGCGTAAATAAGTCATGAGTTTTCAAAAACTTTCTAATTTCTCCAACACCCTTAATTGAATTAACGTTTTTATCAGATTCGTCATATAAATTAGGAATGCCTATTCTTTCACAAATTTTTGCTTTTAATGTCATTTCAACACTATAACCAGCTAAATAAAATGCTCCATCACACATTTTATTCTCAAATAAAATGTGTGCCTCTTTTAATCTTTGATGAGCAAGTTTTCTAATTTCATCTGGATTGTTCATGCTCATTAATTAATTTTTTGTTAGATCCCTTAAACTCTTCCATGGTTACATGACCAACAGCACTAATTCCCTTTCTTTGGATGATTTTCCGATCACTTTTACCATGGCGGTATAAGCGGTATCATCGAAGCCACCGGCAAATTGAAGGATGTCTTTAAAGCTTTCAGCAGGCAATACTTCAAATAGACCAGGGCGTTTCACTTGACCGTTTAATTCAATGCGGGAAGTATAGGAAGGAATTCGGATAATATCATTGTCACGCAGCCTGATATTGTCAGACTGATCGCCCTTCGCGATTAATCTGTAAAGATCAATCACTTTAATGACTTTGTTATTACGAACAAGTTCGATCAGACGAAAGCTACCAATGTTTGTTGGACCGCCAGCCAATGAGAGCACGGAGTATACGGTGGATAAAGAAGGTATGTCATGACTGCCGGGATAGTTAGCCCCTATCACAGTAACATGGATGGTTCTGATATCGCCAATGGTAAGGGAGAGCTTGGATAAACCAGAAGCTAAAGAGGGATAGGGCTTGCTCATCAATTGTTTGATGCGCATCTCCGCAGCTTCAATAGATAATCCTGCTACTTTAACTACACCCACATTTAGGATGTTGATTTGGCCTTCAGGAGAAATTACTAGGTCTTTTGTATACTCTTGTTGACCGTAAACAATTATTTTGATTTTTCACCCGGTCCGATTTCGTAGTTAACAGGCGTAGCAATTTTAAGGTTGGGTTCGAAGGCGTTTTTCTTTTCGTCAAGTTTCAATTTATTGAAGAGTTCAGCACCAAATATTCTTGGATCGATCAGTATGACAGGTTTTTTTTCATTTTTTGAGAGGTAGGAAGAATCATGCATTTCCTCTTCATCAAATTCACCCTGGAGTTCTCTATCTGACTGTTTTCTTCCATCCTTGGTTTTCTGGTCGTCTTTTTTATCGTCAACCTTGTATTTACCATTCGTAAGATTTCGTTTTTTGTTGCTGTTTTCCAAGCGGGCTTTCAATTTTAGGAATTCAGTGGTAGACATTCCTCGAAGGATAAGTTGGGTCCTGACGTCATCTATAGTGAGATTAGCTGTTGAAAATTGTTGTTTGATTCTGAGGATATCAGCATCTGCAAGCAAGTCAACTTTTACGGTAGAGATATCTTTTGACTTAAGTATGTCTTGTGCATTTAGAGCACCAAGGCTACCAATGAAAATGATCAAGGAACAAAGAAATATTTTGAAGGAGGTATTCGTCATAAAGTGTGAAGAAACAGGAGGTTAAAAATCAACTATTTGACAATCAATATTTTAAGTGTAAAATGAGTTATCAAATTCAATTTTATAAACTTTTAATGCTGGTCGCAAAAGCGATCATAATTTTATCAAAAATACCAATAAACTATTAAAAGTCAGTCAATTATTTAGGTAAACCAAGAGTTTTAAATAGATATTTGAAGTGCCGTGGTATACAATAATCAGCAAGTGGGGAGGGCTCTAAATTGAAATAAATCTTTAAAAATCAAAACCCACCAATTGGTGGGCTATTCATAAATTGTCAAATAAATCTCTTACCCATCGTTACGAATCCTGTCACCAAACCCCTTGCCAAATACAGTAAGGAAGATGTATTTGAAGTAACCTAGTGTATCTAAGCCCTGAATCATCTTGGCATCTGTCACGGCCAAGAGTTGGGGAGTAGACATATCAATTTTGTTGATTTGTGCTAATCCAGTTATACCTGGACGAACAGAATATACCGCACGATGATCACGTTCTAAAATCAATTCTTCTTGGCTAAATAGGTTTGGACGAGGTCCAACCAAGCTCATATCACCCAACAATACATTCCAAAGCTGAGGGAGTTCATCCAATTTGGATTTACGCAAAAAACCTCCAAAAATTGTAATAGAAGAAGCACTTGCTAAATGTGTAGCCACAGAAGGAGCATTCACGTTCATAGAACGAAACTTCATCAAACGGAAAGGTTTCTTGCCCTTTCCTACTCGTTCTTGGCGAAAGATAGGTGACCCAGTATCAAAGTATCCAAAAACAATTAATACAAGGAGTATTGGACTCAAAAGAATGAGACCAAGAAAGGAGAAAAACATATCAAAAAACCTAGTCATTGAGGATTTTCATAAATTTTAAAACCCTGCAATACTGGCATAGGGTTCCAACCTAAATCTTTACGAGCTTTTGAATCATCAAATGTTAAACATGAAGATAACTTAATCAGAATTTTTGAATTAAAAAAAGTTCGACCGCCAATAAAATCACCAAATTTTGCTAAAATTGTAGCAATATTTACTGGAATGCTAGGTATACCCCCCCCCCCAAGTTGAGCAGAAATACATCGACTTAATTCTGCAAAATTTGGATGATATCCATCTGTTAAATTATAAATACCGCTTTGCACGTTTTCAGAAAGGTTCTTAATTAACAGTGCAATATCTGATGCCAAAACAATACTTTTTTTTGCATCTCCACGTCCAATATTAAAATAAAACCCCTTTTTTATCCCATTAATCATTGACCCTAGATTTCCTGGAGGATTCAAGCCAGCAATTAAAGGCAATCGCAAAATCAAGAATTTAACAGCATGCTTTTGTGCCCATTCAATAATCATAGCTTCTGCTTCAATTTTTGATCTGCCATAAGGGTCTTTAGCTAATAAATCAGCATTTTCAGAAATATCATTACCTGTAGCTAATCCATAAACAGCTACAGAGCTAATAAATACAAAAGTTTTAGGTAGTCGCCCATTTTCCAAATTAGCCAATAAGTTTTTCGTACCTACTACATTGGTTTCAAAAAAATCATTTCCCTCACTTAAAGTTTTGGGCACAACATGTGCTTTCCCAGCTATATGAATTACGAAATCTACTTTAGGCAAGACAAGTTCTTTAGGCAAATGCTTAAGATCTACAGAAATAGAGCATTTTTGTCTGCCAAGTGTATAAACTTCTTCTTCAGCTAAAGCCTTTAAGATAGTAGATCCAAGAAAACCAGTGGAGCCAGTGAGCAGAAATTTCATAAAGAATAAAGTGTTACATTTTACTATCTAATCCAATACCAGTTTCGATATGTTCAAAATCACTGATACAAGATTTCAACCAACTAACTATTTCCGACTTATTTAATTCGTCTTTCAAAAATAATTTATTAAGATCTTCAATTAATTGATTCATTTCAGACTTCGAATAGGATGCTGTCTTTTTAATAAAACCTAATGCATGATATTTATCCAAATAGTAATCTTCACTTTCGGTATAAAATTCTTCATATAATTTTTCACCAGAAGTATTTGTTTCAAATAAATAAACTGGATAATTTTTATGTGGTATTTGATGAACTTGTTCTTTAGCAGTTTGTTCAGAGTTGCAAAAAAATGGAGTAAATCCGTGTTCTTTTAAGAATTCTGGGAGTATATCAGAAAATTTTATCAAATCGTTTTGCATATCTAATTTAGGAAAAAATATTTCCCCAGACCTACCAAGTATACAAGCCAAGAGACATATTTGTCCAGACTCTTGTGGAGAAACAAAAAAACGTTGCACATCATTAGGACAAGCAATTGGTTGATTTTTATTGAGCCTACTTACAAATCCATCTAAAAGGCTACCATTAGAAAATGCCACATTTGCAAAACGAGCAGAAGTTACTTTAAATGAAGTTGCATAAGATAGAATTAGCTCTTCCATTAATTTTTTACTAGCCCCCATAATATTTACTGGATTGGCAGCCTTATCAGTAGATACACAAAAGAAATGATCAGGAGGATAATCTAATAGAATATCCATTAGCTTCTTTGCCTTGAGTACATTATTCTCTATAAGTGCTTCTATAGAAAAAATATCTTTTTCACTCCGAACATGTTTATGGGCAGCGAAATTGGTTACAATTTCAAAAGGCCCATGTTTAATGAATAATTTTTTGAAAGCGTTAGAATCGAATGAAATTGGATATGTATAAAAAGATTCTGGAATATACTGGTCTTTAGAGCTACGCAGGTCTCTGACTAATTCAGTTAATCCATTTTCATTGATATCAACAACTACAAGTTTTTTTGGTCGAAACTTTAGTGCTGCTTTTATAAATGAAGAGCCTATTGAACCTGCGCCTCCAATTACCAATATGCTTTTATCATTAATTGATGAAGCGAGTTCAGAAGATTTATCTAAAAGATCTTTACTGAACATACTTTCAGGACGTCCAATGAAGTTATAAAAAAAGGTATTAATATCCATTACAAATTTATTGCTCTAGTTAGGTAATCAATATAAGACAATTCCAAGCCTTCTTTCAGTTCAATTTTATGTTTCCATCCCATATTTAACAATTTGGATGCATCCATTAATTTCCTTGGAGTACCATCAGGCTTATCTGAATTAAATACTATCTCTCCATTGTAACCAACAACAGTTTTAACCATCTCAGCAAGCTCTTTTATGGTATGATCAAACCCTACACCAACATTAATAAAATTTTGATGATCATAATTGTTCATTAAAAAAATTGCAGCATCAGCCAAGTCATCAACATATAAGAATTCTCTCATTGGAGTTCCAGTTCCCCAAAGTTCAACCGTTTTGATATTGTTGACTTTAGCCGTATGAAATTTGCGTATCATTGAAGGTAAAACATGAGAATTTTCTGGATGGTAATTATCATTTACTCCATATAAGGAGGTAGGCATTAATGTAATGAAATTAGCTCCATATTGACTCATATAAGCTTCGCACATTTTTAACCCTGCTAATTTAGCAACGGAATACGGTTCATTTGTAGGCTCTAATATTCCTGTGAACAAATATTCTTCCTTAAGTGGTTGTGGCGCAAATTTTGGATAAATACAACTGCTTGCAAGAAAAATTAATTTTTTAACATTATACAAATATGCATGATGAATTAAATTTAATTCCATTTGCAAGTTGTCGTAAATGAACTCAGCTCTAAAAGTATTATTCGCTACTATTCCGCCAACTTTTGCTGAGGCAATAAAAACATATTGTGGTTTTTCCGTTTCGAAAAATTCTTTAACTGCAGTTTGGTTTCGCAAATCGAGTTGGGAATGAGTCCTAAACACAAGATTGTTAAAACCATTTTTTATTAGTTCTCGAGTAATTGAAGAACCAACCATTCCTGTATGCCCGGCGACATATATTTTGTCATTTTTTTCCATAATGATATTTTTTACAGTAATATTTTGGTGTGATTAAAAAAATTGTTTGATCCTCTTGAGAAATCTTTTTGGAAATAATAAAATAGGAGGAGTAATGCCATGTTTTTTCCATGCGTTTAAAATATCTATATTCCCTTTATAAATATTTTTTAAGCTTTTATTGGTTCTGCCACCCAATCTCATTTTAACAAAAACCCTATTCACATATAGTGCTTTATAACGAAAAGCTCTAAATACTCGGAACATGAATTCGTGATCAGCGGCCATCTTAAAGGAGATGTCAAAAAAGCCGGCTTCGTCATATACTTTTCTTCTTATAAAGAGAGAAGGATGCGGGGGAACATTACCATCTTCAAAAAAATTATCATAGTTGGGAACTGAAATCCATTTCCGAACAACTTTATTGGTATCTGTCTTTTTAACATATAAAAGATCACCATAAATCATATCAACATCAGGATGTTGCTCAAATAAATCCATAACAACTTGCACTACATCATCTCCATCAAAAATGTCATCCGAATTTAAAAAGCCAATAACATCTCCTGTTGCAAGGCGCAACCCTTTATTATAAGCATCATAATTACTAACATCTTTACCAGTAGTAAACTTATCAATAAATTCATCGTAACGGTGTACAATATTCAAAGTATTATCAGTGGAAGCGCCGTCAACAACAACAAACTCTTTGTTTGTAAAGGTTTGCGCCAATACTGATTTTATAGCGTCTTCTACACTATGCTCATTATTATATACAACGGTAATTAGGCTTATTTTCATTTTAGATAACTTTACTATTGTGATTTTAAGGCGAGGAAATTTTTAAGACTATTGATTAATTGATTCAGTGATGTATTGGTCTCAAAATTTTCTTTCTGTCTGAAAGAGAAAATATCACCTGCTAAAGAAATTTCATACAAATGTTCGATCAATCTATTTCTACGCTCTTCTAAATTAACAGGTTTGCCCAATTGTTGTTGAATTTTCGAATTGAGCATATTTAAATCGTTTGCACTATTCAAGACTATAAAATCAGTCGAATTAGAGTAATATGAAGGCGTTACAATTGATATTATTCCACGTAAAGCTGCTTGTAAGCCTACAGTTCCGGTTGTAGTAACAGAAATAGAAACGTTTTCTAACATTTCATTTATGTCTGAATTATAGGGAAGGAAGTGAACATTGGGAAGTTGAATTGCATCCTTAATGAATTTCACTTGTCTAAATCCAAATTGAAGGGGGTGATCTTTCAAAAATATATTATAGCCCTCATTAGAAAGTTGCTTAATAAGCTTCAACATAAAGGGCTCATAATTTACAATCTCCATATCTTCTACCCAATAATCAATTGAAGCCTCCGGATATAATTGAAGTGCTATAATCACGTTTTTTTCTTTCGGATTATTCTGCATTACTTCTTGATAATTGTAATTAATGTACTTATTTACAAAAATATCACTAAGAGATGCTTTGTGTTTCAAGTACATTTGAGAATCGAGGTAATGAAGACTTCTTCTATCCCTTTCCAAAATCATAATTAATTTAAATACAATATCTCTAGCATATTGCCATGAAAAAACTTTCAGCCATTTTATTTTATTGTATTTTTTCGGCTTACGCACATAAACGGGAGTATATTTTGGACTAATTAAAGTAGAATAGGCTTCTTCAAAAGAAATTGATTTTTCAATTCCATTTGGCATTTTAACCACCTTTCCTCGCTTTAACAACATAGATGTATTGTCAAAAAGACAAGCTGTTACTTCAAAATATTCAACACCATATCGTTTAGCTACTCTTTCTAAAACATCCATAGGATAGCGATCAATTGGAAAGCTAAATATGTAATGAAATTGTTGGGTAGAAAATAATTCTTCAAAAACGTTTTCATAGCTAATAATCATTTCAACTGCAAGGTCTTTCGATAGACTTTTAATTACTCTACATCGATCATAAATATTGTCTATTTCAGCCTCAGAAAAGAAGGTTTTCTTATTTTTTTTATCTAGATAAAAATAGAACCTATCTTTTAAAGAATCTATAACATTTGTTTTGTGCTCGGTTATAACTTTTACATTGTATTCACTAGCAAGAGATTCACCAATATTCTTCCACCAATGAAAAGTACTATTTATAGCGAATAACAAAACTCCTTTTCTACCATTTATCAACTTATCCATTTTATAGATTACTGATTTTTAAAATTGATCCGCATTAAATAGAAGTCCACCCCCCATCAATTACTAAATTATGACCAGTTATGTAAGAGGCATCATCAGACAATAAAAAAGAAACGCCTGGCGCAATCTCAGCTGGCTTCCCTAATCGTTTAAGCGGAACTTTTGCTGAATATTGTTGTATAAAATTAGGATGCTGTTGATCAATTATACCTCCTGGAGAAACACAATTTATCCTTACTCCGTATTTACCAAAATATGATGCTAGGTATCTTGAAAAATTAATTAATCCACCTTTGATTGCAGAGTATGCTGCTGGAGAAGTGAGCCCTCCAGTATTTTCATAAACCGTAAAATCATTGCCTACTATTCCATAGATTGATGCAATATTTACCATACTACCATTTCCTTGCTGTTGCATTATTGGTAATACTTTTTGACTTATATAAAAAATACTATTTAGCTGCATATCTACGTTTTTTCTCCAAGACGCTAATTCAATATCTTCAAATTTAGCTCCCCAATCAGAAGTACGAGGATATGCATTATTTACCCACCCATCTATTCTTCCAAACTCTTTAATGATGTCTGCAATTAATTGATCAACTGATGTATCGTTGGTAACATCGCATTGTTTCATAATCTCATTGCCCAATGCAACTCCATTTAAATCTGCATTAATACAAATAGCTCCATCTCTAATCAAACGAGATAAAATTGAGCTACCAATTAATCCAGAACCCCCTGTAACAACAATAACTTTATTTTCGAGCGATTTCATTTCTAATTGAATTTCCTAAATACTGGTTTTATAATGGGCGATTTTAAATAATTAGCAACGCTTTTGTCATTTAAAGCTTGAACAATAATGTTCATAGCTTTTTCGGCAGCATTGAGTGTAATATCTAACTCGGTATTAGAATGTGAAGCAGAAATAGCGATATAAGGCATTAGCACATTACTTTCTAGCATTTGCTCTGCAAAAAGTGTTCTATAAGCCATTGAAATAACTTTTTCGGAGTCTTTAACTATATAATTGGGCGAGCATGGGTAACCTTCCATATATAAAAACTCCCCTATTCCTTTAGATTTTGCCAAATCATTAAAACCATCCATTAATTGTTGCCCATATTGCCAAAAATGATCAATTACTTTATCTCTTATTAAAATTTCACTTGTTTTAATATAAGCTGCAAGAGCAGACATTTCTGCACCATGAGTTGTGGAGGTAAGAAAAACTCTTTCAGCACCCTCATTTTTAATGCTCCCTAATTCCATAATTTCTTTTTTTCCACCTAATGCTGCAACTGCAAAACCATTAGCCATTGCTTTTCCAAAAGTTGTGAGATCTGGTTCGATACCAAAGTAAGTTTGTGCCCCATTAAAATGCCAACGAAACCCAGTAATCATTTCATCTAAAATGAATAATGCATCATTTGATTTACAAAGTGCTTTTACTTTATGTAAAAAATGGGATTGATTATTTGGGCAATTTGCACAATTCAATTTATTGGTTCTTGAACATGAATGATCACATGGGCCAGTTGTGGTAGCAGGCTCAAGCATCACACCTGCAATTTGATTTGGATATTTTTCGAAAAGTAACTGAAGGGATTCTATATTATTATAATTAAATACCAAGGTATATTCGGATGTTTCAGTTAATGAACCTTTTTGCATAACTGTAGTACCAATAAACCAATCATCGAAAGAGAAAAAAGGATGCTCCTTTGGTATTGCTATATATTTCCTTCCAGTATATGCCCTTGCCAATTTCATTGCAGCAGTAGTAACGGTAGATCCATGTTTAGCAAATTTCACCATATCAACAGCCGGTATTGTTGAAACAAACAATTCAGCTGCTTCTAGTTCAGTAACAGAAGCTCTAGTTAAATTGTTACCCTTTAAGGCTTCCTTATAAATAGCATCTGCTACTTCTTTATTACCATATCCAATATTTACGGACCGAAGGCCCATCCCATAATCTAGAAATTTATTACCATTCGGATCAAATGCATAACAACCCTCTCCTCTTTCTAAGATAGCTGGTGCATTTAAAGGAAATTGGTCGTCCCCTCTCGAATATGTGTGTGCACCACCTGGAATTACTTTGTGCAATCTTTCACTTAAACTAATTGAATATTTCATCATAAGTAAAAATAATTAGAGATTTGATTAGATGTGTTTGTGAGAATATTATGGTTGGGGTAATTACCAACAACAACTTTATTATCTGGAACGAATGAGTTAATAAGTGAAGATTTAGCCCCAATAATAAAATTACTTCCGATTTTACTATCCCCGATAATTGAAGAATTTGAAAACAGTATTGTTCTTTCTGAAAAAGCAGGGTACACGCCATCTGCGTTTGCACCAATAGTTACTCCCTGATATACTACAAAAAAGTTTGAGTAGGTTGCACGTCCCAAAATAGTTCCAATAGGATGAACAAAAACAAATGATTCAGGAAGTTGTATGGTATAAAAAGCATCTATACCGAATAAAGCCTTGTTCAGTAAAAATATTTTAGCTGCCACTGATTCAATACCATTTAGGTATGCCTGCCGGGAGAGTAAATATAGAAATGAAGAGTAATGATCGCCGTGCAAATGGTTAAAATATGGACTATCATCTTTACGATAATAAGGCAAATTAATACTTTGAAAACATTGCTCAAGACGATTAAAAGCTTCGAATATAATTGTATTAATACTATCCTCAGTTATAATATTATCGTCGGGAAAGAAAG
Organism: Chitinophagaceae bacterium; assembly: GCA_947483415.1. GTDB lineage: Bacteria > Bacteroidota > Bacteroidia > Chitinophagales > Chitinophagaceae > Ferruginibacter. The sequence continues at coordinate 16,444 of CANKLV010000005.1, read as the reverse complement.
TGTTTAATTGCTTAGTAACATAAGTAACCAATGTTGGTACTCTTATACTTAATGATAATTTTTTCATTAACTAAATTAAACTTCCTTAATCTGGATTTTATTGTTTTTAAGATGTGCCCTCGCTCTTATTGGATTATTATCTCCAAAATGAAATATGCTCGCCATTGCTAATCCACTAACGGCTGTATTTTTATAAGCATCAACTAAATGCATAAAATTTCCGGCACCGCCACATGCAATTATTGGGACTTTTGTATTTTTTGTAATTATATTAATCAAGTCTAAGTCATAACCATTCATACAACCATCTCTGCTAATATTATTTATAAAGAATTCACCAGCTCCATTCGCTTCCATTCTTTTAATATGATCGAGAAGAGAAATGTCTGCTTTAACTTTACCAGAGTTTTTGTATAAAATGTATTCGTTATTTTCTAAACGTACATCAATGCCAACAATTACACATTGACTCCCAAACATCTCAGCACTGGATCTAATTAAATCATCATTGTCATAGGCAGCTGTATTAATAACAACTTTATCTGCACCCACAAGTAACAAATCTCTAATTTCATCGATATGTTTTATCCCTCCACCAATTGTAAGTGGCATAAAACATTCTTTAGAAACTTTTGCAATAATGTCTTTATTAGTAGCTCTAGATTGGTTGGTTGCATCGATGTCTAAGAAAACTAGTTCATCAACATATTGCGCATTATAAACTCGTGAAGCATATATAGGATCACCCGTATCGCGATAGTTATCAAATTCAATCCCTTTTACCATTCTCCCATCACGCAACAACAATGTGGGAATTAATCTTTGTTTTAACAATTTAAAGGTTTGAAAAGTTTTCAATTAATTTAAGACCTTGTTTCTGACTTTTTTCAGGATGAAACTGAATACCAATGATATTTCCAGTTTTGTTTTTCACTATTGCAGGAACATCATAACCATATTGCGTAACTGCCACAATATTCTCATCAGATTCTACATGAAAGGCATAGGAATGGACAAAATAAAAGTCTGCACCTAATTTAACACCTTCAAGAATTGGATGATCATTTTTGATTGTTAATCCATTCCAGCCCATATGGGGAATTCTTAGGGTATCTGACTTTAAAAGTTCTATGTTACCAGGAATGAGCCCTAAACCAGAACTAATTGTTGGCTCAGTGCCTGTTTCAGCTAATAATTGCATTCCAAGGCATATTCCTAATAAGTATTTCCCGGAATTACCAAATTTAACTAATGGTTCAACAAAATTTTTCTCGTGTAAATTATCCATTGCTCGTTTAAAAGATCCAACACCAGGGATGATTATCTTATCCATGCTTTCAATTTCGCTTGGATTAGCAATGATTTGGTTTTCAATGCCTAAAAATTCTAGTGCGTTTTTAACAGAATGAAGATTTCCCATCCCATAATCAATTATTCCTATCATTTTGTATTATTTTCTCTGTACCACTCATCCATATCATGCACTTTCTCACCTTCTTTAATATTATCGAAATCCGGCGCAAAAGGAGGAACTACAAATTTGCTGATAGTTGCGTTAAATTCCTCTTCTGTAATACCCATATATTCTAAAAATATTTTCAATGATTGAGGTTTTCTGCCTTCAAAATTATCAATCCATTCCTGAGCTTCTGCAGTACTCATTCGATCATTTCTAATTTCAAAATTTGTTAACTGAGTAACTCTGCTATAGCCACGTTTTAAATATTTAATATAGTCCCTAGTCCCTTGCATCCAACATTCAATTTTTGCAAATTCTTTATTAATAGAATCTGGTACCCCTTCAAGAACATCGCCAGTCCAACCAAGCTCATCCATTATTATTTTAGTATTCGCTTTATAATCCCAAGGTATAAAGCTTCCTAAACAAACAGAATAGTAATCCATTTTTTTAAGATCAGCCAACTTTGGATAAGTAAATGGATATAAATCTCTTTTATCAACTGGGTCTTCTGGTGTGTTGATCATACCCCACATATCATCGGCAGTAATACCTAGATTCCTTACCATATTGAATTTTTCCTCGTCTTCCCATTCAATAATATTATCTTCATAAGTATAGTAAGCCGACATTTCCGCCAAGGGCTCACCCCAAAGAATCAAAGGAACATTGTATTTTAAGGCTACTTGTAATGGATATGAGTATATTCCAGTATGGCAATGCCAACAAAAATCAGTTTTTCGACTAAATGCTTCCCACATTAATTTTTTAACAACTTTCCAATTTGGAGTGAAGTTAATAAAATCAGCTCCCATTTTCTTTAAGACAATTTCTACATTTTTTTCGTGATTAGATCTCATAAAACCATGGTTGAACCTAACTACTAATGGCTTAATTTTATATTCTTTTAAAAGATAATAAAGGGTATAAGTACTATCCTTCCCGCCACTGAAAGGAACAATACAATCATAGTCATATTTACCTCGATATTTCTCTATAACACCATCAAGCATTAACTTACGCTTTGCCCAGTCAATCCCCTCATTTTTGAATTTTGAAGTTTTACACATATTACAACCCTTGCCATCATCGTCGATTACTAAGGTTTCATATGTTTCAGGAAGTAAACAATTTCCGCATTTTCTTAGATTTTCCATATTACTTATTTAAAATATTAAATTGATTATTTATTTTAGCATTCATGATAGCTTCAACTATTATAAAATCTTCTAGTGTATCTATTTCAAAAGATTTCCATTTAGGCAAATCTATTCCTAGCGTATAATGATCGATATAAAAAGTTTGTAATTTCTTAAACGTTTCGGTTTTAACTATATAAAAGCTGCCTTCGGGGTAATATAATTTTTGTAAATCTTGTCTTCTAATTACATTGTCTTTCTTCATAAAGCTATTTAGCATATGATCTTCATTCTTATAAAATAAAAATGTTGGATGTGCTGATTCATTTAGTGTAACACTTACACAACTTTCTGCGTTTTCGACTCTTAATAATTGTTCAATTGCAAAATCAATATCCGTAGTATCTCTTAAAGGTGAAGTAGGTTCGAGTAAGACTATAAGGCCATACTTTTTTCCAATTTTTTCTTGAAAGTCAACCGCATGTAAAACTGCGTCTGCGCTTTTGGCTGTATCATTAGAGAGATGCTCAGGTCGTAAAAAAGGGACTTTAGCACCATACGATTTTGCAACTTCAGCTATAGTAGTGTCATCAGTAGAAACTATTAAATCTGTGCAATACTTGCTATTTAAACCACACTCAATACTGTACGCAATTAATGGTTTACCCAATAAGGGAAGAATATTTTTATTAGGCAACCCTTTACTTCCACCTCTTGCAAGTATTAAAAATAGTATTTTCATTAAAACTCAATATGATTTATGTCTTCTTGTGCTTTTAAATAATCATCGTGTCGTCCAATATCAAGCCAGTAACCAATTAAAGGATATGCAGCAACTTTTCCACCAGAATTTATAACTTGTTCCATTAAATCGGTTGCATTGAAAAAAGCGTCATTGGGAATAATTTCTAAAATACTCTTTTTAATTATATAAATACCCGCATTAGAATAATGAGTATAGGTTGGTTTCTCTCTCAGGTTTACAACCATATTCCCTTCTGTCTCCATCACTGCATAGGGGACTTTTACTTTATAAGGAATACAAGCAACTGCAATATCAGCGCTATGTTCTTGATAAAATAAAAAAAAATCCTCGTAGTTTATATTTGTTAGTAAATCAGAATTCATTACTAATACATGATCGTGAAGTAAATTTTCTACTAAACTAAGTGCTCCAATTGTACCTAAGGCTTTTTTTTCTTCTATATATCTAATATTTATTGATTTAGATATACCATCTCCGAAATACTTTTTTATACTTTCACCTAAATATTTTATAGAAATCCAAATATCTTCAATTCCAAAACTTGTTAATCTATTAATGTTATGTTCAATAATTGGCAAATCCCCTACTTTCAAAAGGGGCTTCGGTAGGGTGTCGGTAAGTGGTTTTAATCTTTCGCCACGTCCGCCAGCCATAATTACTGCATCTAGTGGGAGGTATGATTTAAAATACCTAAAATTAACAATGTTAACTACCTGATTATTCACATCAACAACAGGCAAAATTTTATACCCCGAATTCCTAAAATTTATTACCTCCTTCAACGTATAACTACCCTTTTGTAACTTTTTTGGATGTTCCTGTATAAAATCAATAATGAGGCTGTTGAAGCTTAATCCATTTAAAAAACCTCGTCTTAAATCGCCATCTGTAAGACTACCAATTAAAGCATTTTCATTATCCACAATAAATAAAATAGCATCTGCAGCCAATTCATTTAAAGCGCTTAAAGCATCATGAACAGAGGAAGTAGCTAAAAGTAGATGTTTACTAAAGGGTCTCATTTATTCAATTAAAATATATAAAATTAACAAATTGGTCAAATACATTTATAACTATATGGCTTAATCATATAATAGGTTAGAAAGAGCCATAAGTAAGTAATAAACCCGTTTGTAAACCCGAAAGGTGTGTTTATTAAACTAAATAAAATTCCTGACAACATAAATGGCATTAAAATGATTGAACGGATATCGCCAATTTTATTTTTCATGTAAACTAATGTAGACCACCTGCCCCAAATAAAACAGACTATTATACCCAAATACCCGAAATCAACAAACAATGATCCAAATGCAGATGGTAAAAATCCATAGGTACCAATATCTAATAAGGAAGAAAAGTTGTCGGTCACAAACGAGTTAGATAATCTTCGAAAAATTGCTGAAAAAATGTCAATCCCATAGGAGCCAAATTGAAGTGGCCCATCGTAAAGAGTAAATATGAAATTGGTCATTACAAAACCTTGTATAGCGTACCAAGAGAATATGAAAAGGAGAAAAGTACCATCTGGTCCTAATAACGAGAATAAAAACCCAGATAATAAACCGTTAAATTGTACTCCCCAAACTTGTTCGGCGAAAGCAAACATAACACTAGAACCACCTAATGATTCTGCTCTTACAAAAAAAACTATTGAAAAATAATATAGTGAAACTAGTAAAACAATTGGGACTAAAAAATAAATGCTTATGTTTTTTTTCTTTATTTTAATTCGTCTTGTACTAGTATCATGCCCTAATTCTACTGCTTTACTTTTTCTGATGCGGAAGGCAAAAAAAGCAATAGCAAAGGCGTATAAAATAGGAAACCTTCCACCCATCACTAACATTGCGAGAATTATTGGCAGAAAGCCAAAAACAATAATAGATAGATAACTTATTTTTTTACTATAGATTAAGTGGAGCACAATATATATATAGCCGCAAGGATAAAGTAAAAAAGCTATTTGAAAAAAAATTGAGCTTGCTGATTCTAATCCATTTAATAAGGCCTCGGCTTGGTCACTTCTGACCTGATAGGATTCTGTGAGGTTAAGCAAATTTCTATCTTGAAGTGAAAGAAATAAAAGTAAAGATGAAATTGCAGAAAATAATTTTAAAATAAATGTGGCATTTTTAAGTTTAATGCCAGAAATAAATAATCTTCTGATTTGGGGTTTGACTATTTGAATAGAAGTAGACCAACAACCTATCAGAAAGGCAAAAAAGAAAAAAAGAAATGCAAGAATACCAACTATACTAAGATGCTTATCCACTAAGTTAAAGGGTAGCATTATCCATAAAAGGATGCAAATCCCCCAAACATTAAACATCATTTTACTAGGAGTGGTGCTCACAAAATTATAATTATACTAATTTTTAATCCCAACTTGTTGATAGTTTTTTGTTTTCATAGTTTGGGGGCAAAACAATATCATCAACAATGAATAAAGAAGCGTACTTGAAACGATAGCCATTAATACACCGTTAATTTTGTAAACAGGAATTAAAAAATACAACACTAAAACTCCAATAACTAGCGATGTCAATTGAAAAAATAAAATTCTACTTTCAAAACGAAAAGCATTAAATATCAAAGACATAAAATCTGCATAAGATCTAATAGTAAAATTCAAGAGTAGCACAATTAAAATGACTATATCAATTTCAAATTTGGCTATATAATTAGCAAATAAATATTGGACAGAAAAGTAAAGTGCAATAATAGATAAGAATGATATTATAAGAATATAATTATACTCTTTATTAATTATTTTTTTAAGATTTACGCGATTACTATGCTTAGCAACTGAAAATATTTTGGGTACCAATTTATTGTAGGAAATAATATTAAAGAGTTGATAAAGAATAGAAATTACAGATACATGGCGAAAGTATACTCCAACCTCTGACTCTGTCATGTTCAAGCTAACAATTAATCGATCAAATTGAAGAGACAAAACAGCTACAGCTCCAATTAAAAAGTTAATGTATGTGTTTCTATAGAGAAATTTTATAGCTTCCAAGTTCATAGAAAATAATGGTGATCCAGACATACTTTGCTTAACAATAATAAATCTTATAAACAATAAAAGAATAACGCTGGATATGACTGCCCATAAACAGAGTATGTATGAAAGGGTATTTTCATACTTATTTAAAATCATAAAAATTGTAGCACTAATTAAAATTATATTTTTAGTAATTATCAAAGGCATTGCTTTAATATATTCTTCATGTACTATAGCTAAATTATAAGCCATATTGCAAATATGTTCTGAAACTGCAATTATAAAACATGAAATAATTAAAATCCAACCGTTTACACCAAATTTGAATAATGCTAAAGCCAATATTGGGATAGTAATTAAATAATTAATACAAAAAAAGATTAGAGCTGACTTTATTATTTTTTGTATTTCATTATTTGATTTATTTACAAGTTCTCTTTGTAAACAAATATGACTTTCGAATCCCGAAACCACTGAAAAAAAATTAATTACTAAGGTAATTGACCCAAACAAGCCTGCTTGCTCTACACTAAGAAAGTAGAGCATTATCAGAAAAAAAAGCGATTTCGATACTGTTTCAAAAATTTTGTACTTAATCAGTTTCAATCAAATGAATTTTTAAGTACTTCTGAAATTAATTCAGCGGCATTTCCAATTTTAAAAACGTTTTGTCCACTAAATTTTTTGTCGAAATAAATTTGTGTATTTGCAAAAATTATTTCTGACTCTAGTTTACAATTTATCACATTTTCACTAGCCAATCTTCCTCTTTGTCGATCTCCTATGTTAATCACATATTTACCAAAAGACGCTGCTTCAATTATTCCACTGGAGGAATTTCCCACAATAATTGCTGCATATTGCATTGCTGAAAAATAATTTTCAGTCCCAAAATTTTCAATTAAAATAATTTTAGATAGGTAATTTTTAGATAACTTATTAAATAGATTTCTAAACATTGAGCCATTAGTATCCGTATTGGGCATTGTAATAACAAGATTATATAATCCTGTTAATTTATTTATCAGGCTCTCTATCACTTGAAGATGCAAAAGTATTTTGTCTGCCTCAACTGTTTCTGGGTGAAATGTGAACAATATAAACGGATCATTACTAATACCCCACCTTTGTGTAAAGACCTCTTTTGATGGTAATTTATGGTTGTTAATATTGTCTAAACTAAGTGCGCCTACAATATTGCAAATAGCATCTTCACTCATAAAGGATTTTATTTTTTCCGCAAATGCTGCTGCTGCAACAAAATGAATTTTCGAAGCAAGAGAAATAGTGTGTCTATAAATATTATCAATAGCTCCTAGAGTAGTTTCTCCACCATGAATATGAGCAAAGAAAATATTAAACGGGATACCGGCAGTTACGGCTGCTGCCATTTCAAATCTATCGCCCAAACATAAAACGCAGTCGAAAGACTTTTTTTGTTCGGCCCAAAAATTAGCAAATTTCATGACAGTTAGTGCATAGGAAGTTGCTATAGATTCTTCATTATCGGATAGTAAAATACTACTAATTCGAAATTTCGTTTCAAACCCACTGTTATAAATTTCATCAATTGTATGCCCATGAAATGGGGAAAGATGTGTTCCAAATGCAATAATAGAAAAATCAAAAAAAGCAGATTCCTTCTTTAATTGATTTAACAAAGGAAGATATATCCCAAAATCTGCCCTTGAGCTAGTAAGGATAGCAAGTTTTATTTTTCTAGATGTTCCCATTGCAATTTTGAATCTGAATCTAAATCTAATATTGTTTTTTGCCCAATTACTTCTTCAATGTCCATTGGAGAAATTCCATCGCCAGGCCTCTTCATAACTAAATGAGCATTGTTCAAAACAGTACCACTTGGGATTGAATGTGAAATATGTATACTTTTCCTAGCTATCTGGATATTTTTAATTTCTGATGAACTGGGTTCTTTAAATCCGGAACCAGCAATAGCCAATTCAATATTTCTAATAGCTAAAACCATTTGCTTTAGTTCATCAGGTTCTAATGATGCTAAATGGTCGGGGCCTTCCATCATTCTATTTAAAGTGAAGTGTTTTTCTATCACTTTCGCTCCTAAGGCAACAGCCGCTATTGGAACTTCTATTCCAATTGTATGATCAGAATAACCAATGTTAACGGCTAATAAATTGCCAATTGTTATCATTGCCCTCAAATTAACATCATTCATAGGTGTTGGATACTCTGTATTGCAATGCAAAATGGTAATTTTATCTTTAGAAATTCCTGCTTTAATCAATACTGCTAATGAGCTTTCAATTTCAGATAAAGTTGCCATACCAGTAGAAAGAATTACAGGTTTGCCTTTAGATGCAACATGTATTAGGTAAGGTTTATTGGTGAGTTCACCAGAAGGAATTTTAAAAAAAGGAATATCGAGTGTGTCAAGAAAATCAATACTTTCTTCATCAAACCCAGTAGAAAGAAATGCAATATTATTTTTTTGAGCATGTGATACAAGTTCGTTGTACCAGTTTTCAGGAATTTCAAGTTTTTTCAACATACTCATTTGGGTATCATCTACACTTGAACTATTTTTCTGTTGGTATACAGCTTTTTTAGCGGATTTAGATACAAGTTTATCTGCTTTAAATGTTTGAAATTTTACATAATCGGCTCCTGCTTCTGCTGCTGACTCAATCAGTTTTTTTGCAATTTTCAAATCACCATTATGATTTACGCCTGCTTCTGCAATAATTAATACACTCATTTTAGTTTCGCTTTTGCGGGGTTACCAAAAATGATGTCACCTTCATCAACATTTTTAACTATTACGGATCCAGCACCAATCACTGCATCATCCCCAATAATTATACCTTGTTTTATTACGCTGTTAGCACCAACAAATACATTCTTACCAACTTGAACGTTCCCAGCTATTACAGCGCCTGGGCAAATATGGGAATAATTGCCAATAACAGATTCATGTTCAATAATACAACTCGTATTACAAATAACTCCAATCCCAATTTTTACAAGTGGATTAATTACAACGCCTGCAAAAACAACTGTTCCTTCACCCAAAGAAACTTCATTGGCTATATATGACTTTGAATGTATTGCTGTAAACATTTTTATCCCAGCATTTGAAAAAAAATCACCAGCTCTTTTTCGCAAATTATTATCTCCAATTGCGAGAACTGGAAATGTATTTTTGAAATGCCCCTTTTCAAAAGCTGCAGATTCCGTGTCTAAATATTCGAGATTATATGGGTTGAATATTTTTTGATTCAGCTCACAATAATATTTCAACTCAAACCCCATAGATTTAACCGAATCAAATACAACATAAGCATGACCAGAATAACCAATAAGGCAACAATTATTCATTAACAATACTATTAAGTTCTCGAAAACTACTTGGCAAATTAACTAATTTGGATTCTATATCAATACTATTTTTTAAGCCGTCATGCAAACAATTTTCAAACATTTTCATCCTATGCATTAGTGCCCAAATGGGTCTTGTCATTACTCCATTTGTATTAGAATATTCTAAAAATAGATCCCTATTCTCAATTGATTCAAACAAAACTGAATTTAGCCAATAGTTAGATCGAGTATGATTAGGTTCACTATTGAAGTGAATATTTGAATTCATAAAAAAATCATTATAAAGATTGGCAGTAACTCTTTTATTTGAGATAATTTCTTCTAATTTTTCTAATTGAGCACAGGCTAATGCCGCATTAATATTAGGGCACCTGTAATTATACCCGATATGATCATGAAAGAAATTCCACTTATGAGGTACTTTAGCTTGAGTTGTTAGATGCTTGGCCATCTTTCCTAAATTTTCATCATTTGTTACCACAATGCCTCCCCCACCGCAGGTAATTGTTTTGTTTCCGTTAAAGCTATATGTTCCCAGCAATCCAAAAGTACCTGTGCATTTATTCTTATAAGTAGAACCAATAGATTCAGCAGCATCTTCTACTACAGGTATAAAGAATTTAGAGCAAATGGCAACTAATTTATCTATTTCAATAGGAAAACCAAAAGTATGCATGGGTACACATGCTGAAATTTTTTTACCAGATTCTTTTTCGTAACATACCTCATTCTTTATGAAAGTAGAGGATTGCAAAAATGTTTCAAGGGAACTAGGGCATAATCCCATTGATACTGGATCTACGTCGATAAAGCATGGTTCGGCACCAATATAGGATATTGCATTACAAGTTGCTATGAATGAAAGTGCTTGAGTTAATACCAAATCACCTTGCTTTACTCCTGCTAAAATGAGGCTTATATGCAATGCGGCTGTTCCATTTACCACTGCAATAGCATACTTTGCACCAGTATAGTTGCACATTATTTCTTCAAATTGATCAACATATTTTCCTACAGAAGAAACATAAGTAGATTCAATAGTGTCTAAAACATATTCTTTCTCTTTGTTTGAAAAACGAGGTGCATGCAATGGTATAAAATCATTGTTAGGATAAAGCTCCTTAATGAAGGAAACTATTTCTTCTTTTGAAATATTCTTTTGCACTAATTTATTTTTATATACCATTTAAACCGATTTTGAAAAAATTGCAAGATCAGAAGCAATCATTTCTTTAACTAGTTCTGCCAAATTATACTTAGGAACCCAACCAAGTTTCTCCTTGGCTTTAGTTGCATCGCCAATCAACAAATCAACCTCAGTGGGCCTGAAATATTTAGAATCAACTTTTATTACTATCTGTCCAACTGGCAAACTGTATTTTCCAGTACAGGCTGTTACAATTCCTTCTTCATTTTCGTCTATCCCTTTGAAAGAAATTTCAATACCTAATTCATTAAACGACATTTTCACAAAATCTCTAATAGTTGTAGTAATTCCAGTTGCAAGTACAAAATCTTCAGGTTTATCTTGTTGCAATATTAAATACATTCCTTCAACATAATCCTTAGCATGCCCCCAATCTCTTTGTGAATTAAGGTTACCCAAGTACAAACAAGATTCCATACCCAAAGCAATTTTTGCCGCTGCACGAGTTATTTTTCTTGTTACAAATGTTTCACCTCTTTGTGGAGATTCATGATTAAAGAGAATTCCATTACAAGCAAACATATTATAAGCCTCTCTATAATTTACAGTTATCCAATAAGCATATAGTTTAGCTACAGCATAAGGTGATCTTGGATAAAATGGGGTAGTTTCTGATTGTGGAACAGCCTGTACTAACCCATATAATTCAGAAGTAGATGCTTGGTATATTTTGGTTTTTTTAACCATCCCTAATAATCTCACTGCCTCTAAAATTCTGAGTGTTCCAATTCCATCTGCATTTGCAGTGTATTCTGGTGTTTCAAAACTCACATGCACATGACTCATTGCAGCAAGATTATAAATTTCATCTGGCTGAACTTCTTGTATAATTCTAATTAAATTGGTACTGTCCGTTAAATCGCCATAATGTAAGTGCAAATGTCTGTCGGGAATATGAGGGTCTTCATATATATGATCTATACGCTGGGTATTAAATGATGATGCTCTCCTTTTAATGCCATGAACCTCATAGCCTTTTCTTAAAAGAAGTTCCGCTAAATAGGCGCCATCTTGTCCGGTGATTCCTGTAATAATTGCTTTTTTCAATGAAATACTTTTTTCTAGTTATTTATAACGCACAATACTGCGCACCGAGTGACTATACTTTGTAAAATTTGAACCCTTTTAACAAAAAATCAAACAGTTATTGTGTTTGATTTGTATCTAAACTTCTATTTATACCGAACTGTGAGTAGCTATCCGTCCAGTGGACCACACTAATCCTAAATCACTATTAATACAAATCAAATTAAGCGACTTCGTATTCAACTTTTAATGGGGTATTTTCATTTTTTGAAGCTGCCAACACCTCAATGGCCACAACTTCACCTTTTTCAGAATAATCTATAATTACTCCATTTTTTTCGTCAGATTCTACAATTTTTAAATCATTTAATCTGATATATAGTATATCTGTTTCTTTGTCGTATTTAAGTTTCATAAATAATTATTTTAAATATTTAATCAATTTTGTTGTTAAATAAACCGTTTTAACCAAGCTTGGGGCGCTAGTGGCATTTATAAAAACCCTAACCATGTAAGCGTTAATGCTTACTTCTTTTTTAAATATTCTTTGGTAAATTAATTGATTATCGTCTTCATAAATGATTTCATCTGGATGCTCTATTGTTTCAATAACATTATCTTTCTCAATGCTTCTGTTAAGCATTTGTTCAATAGCATGTTTAGAAAATATATAATCCATTTAATAATTTTCAATCAAGTTATTCGCCTCTACCCCATCAACTTCATAAACACCCCTACCTCCTGCAGCTTTTTCTCGGTAAACTCCTGGGGTCGGTAGATGGCTGCACGTATTTTTTTATCAATCAATGTTTCCGCCTTTTCAATTAGTTGGTATAAATAAGCTTTATCAATATCACCTACTATGACTAAATCCACAAAGGGGTTGTTTTTTCCTAAAGCTAGGTCGCCCGTTAAATATACCTCATCCACATTGCCTAGCTTTTCTAATACATTTTCAATAATCTGATCCAGGCCTACATATTGCATGATCACCCCTCGTAAGGATTTAAACATAGGGTGTTTTGTATTTACAGAATAATGTTTGGTTTTAGTGTTTTCATCATCGGCTTGCTCCTGTATGAGTTGCATATCCGATAACTTATTTAATTCCAACCGAACGGTATTACTACTTACCCCTAAGTCTCGTTCCAAACCGCGTAAATACACAGTGCGGGCGGGATTGAGTAGTAGTTTGGTGAGTAGCTGTATTCGTATTTTTCCAGTAAAAATTTTATCTAAGATCATTGGGGTAGATGGGAAATTTGAGTAAGTGTCTTACGGCTTCGCCGACCTGAGTCACAATTTTATTAAAATGTACTCAATTCAATATTTTGATGTAGCGCGTTATTGAGTAGTGAATATAACAACTATTGAGTATAGTATGAAATATTTTTATGTTAATTCTTATCTATTTTAGGGAGATGAAGGATTATCTCGCCTTAAAAATTTCTACCCCCCCCCCGTCATATCCAATATTTTGGCTTGAAGGGTAGGGTCCAATCGTTCAAATACACTATTATTGCTGATATACTCTGGAACAATTGCCTTCATTTTTGAAACCAAAACCGATTCTTCGCAATTGAATGAAACAAAATCTGAAAATTGGTTAAAAAATGTGTTTATCTCAGAGAAATCAACTTCCCGCACTTTTGCGATCATGATTTTATCATGATATGTTTTTATGGTATTTTCTCCATCGGTCAGCAGTTCCTCGTACAATTTTTCACCTGGCCTTAGGCCGGAATAGGTAATGTTGATGTCAATGTTGGGAATCATGCCATACAATCGTATCATTTTTTTGGCTAGATCAGCTATTTTAACTGGACTTCCCATATCAAAAACAAACACCTCTCCTCCATTTCCCATGCTACCAGCTTCCAGAACCAACTGACACGCTTCAGGTATAGTCATGAAAAAACGTGTAATGTTTGGATGGGTGACTGTTACAGGCCCTCCCTTTTCTATCTGGTCCTTGAATCTAAGAATTACAGAGCCATTCGAACCCAACACATTTCCGAACCGTGTAGTAATAAATCTTGTTTGATGATTTTTTTCAGCAGACAATCCTTGTACATACATCTCGGCCAGCCGTTTGGAAGCGCCCATTACATTGGTGGGATTGACTGCCTTATCAGTGGATACCATCACAAACCGATCAACTCCATATTTGACAGAAAGATCTGCAACCTGCTGCGTACCCAAAACATTGACCTTTACCGCCTCAATAGGATTAAATTCCATCATGGGCACATGTTTGTATGCCGCTGCATGATAAACATGGTGTGGCTTGAACTTTTCAAACAATGCCTCCATCCTTGGGCGATGATTGACACTTGTCAGAAAAGGAATGTATTGAACGTTATAAGAGCTTTCACGCATTTCAAGTTCCAAATCGTGTAGTGGGGTTTCTGCCTGATCGCAAAGAATGATCATCTCTGGAGAAAAACTTGCCAATTGACGAACGATTTCACTTCCAATTGATCCTGCAGCTCCTGTTACAAGAATTCGTTTTCCCTTTACCTGTTTACGTATTTGATTGTTATCAAGTATAATTGGCTCTCTCTCTAACAGATCTTCGATCTTGATTTGTTTCAGTTGTTTGGGAGTAAACCCCCCATCTGCCCATTGATTATATGGAGGGACTGTCAATACGTTGATGTCGTGATCTAGGCAAAAATCAACCAACTCATTTTTTCTTTGGGGCGAGAGGGCAAAACTTGAAATCACAACCTCGTCAATAGAAGCAATGGTTACCATTTCTTTGAATTGATCAAAAGAAATGATTGAAACTCCATCCAAGGATTTACTGTTTTTTTTACGATCATCATCAATGAACGCCGCCACGTAAAATCCGGTTCTTGCATCATGAAGCAAAACCCTTTTTGTTGCTATTCCGGTTTCACCTGCCCCATAAATTACAACCGTCTTCTTGGACTGTCGATAATTTCGGATTATTTCAAATCCATACTTCACAGTTACCCGATACCCTAGCAAAAAAGTAAAATTAAACAACGCATAGAGAACCAAAACCACATTTGAAGACAGATAACCTGTCAACGCATCAACATAAAAAAGCTGTATCAGAAAAAGTGCCAGAGAGGAGACAAAGACTGAAATAAAAACCCTGATTGCGTCTTGGATTCCGGTAAATCGCACAATACCCCTGAATGTTTGCAAGGATGTAAATACCATGGTGTTTACCAATGCAACCAACATGATGCTATGGCCTACACTTTTCCAATCCAGATTCTGAAGAATAAGGTTGTTTCGAAGTAAAAGTGCAAAAAATATTGCGAAAAAACTACAGCCGATATCGAGCAAGAAAATAAACCAACGAGGAACAATGTTGATTTTTCTGAGGAATGACAATGTTTTGGTGTAGGTCATAGCTTGTGTTGGGATTGTATGTTTACAGTTGAGTCCTTACCCATTTTTGAGCCAGCAGATACAAAATAATAAAAAAACCAGCCAAGAGACCTCCGAGGATGAGTGATTTAACCTTACCCACCCTTTCTTTAGGGAGTGGAAATGTGCTCTGGTCTACCATCTGTATGACTGGCGTTTCCTGGTTTAAAATTGTTTTTGAAATTTCAAGGTTCTTGACCACCTCTGCAAATATTGTTGCGGCCATTGTTTTTTCTCTTGAACTGATTTCTGAAGCAATTGGTGCTGTTCTCAAGGCTGGATTGGCATCTACCAAGGACTGTTGTGAGGCAGCAGCTGCATATGTCTTGTTATTCAAAAGAGCAGCAAGACTATCCGCCTTGTATTGGAGTTTGGCGATGTTAAGGGCCTTTGTTTTTGTCTTTGATTCAATATAACGATCGGTAGCAATCTTTACCAGCCTTTCTGCAAAAAGCTTTGAAAGGATCTCATCCTTGGTCATTACTTTAACCTCTATAAAAGACGCTTTTTTGTCTGGCTTGGCTACAGACAAATCAGTTTTGATAACTGAAGAAACCAAGGTCTGCATCAAACTATCTTCTTTTCTTGGCATAACTTTAGCAACAAAATGGGAAAATTCAACAACACCTACTTTTGGATTTTTTTCCCACCCTTCTTTCAACTTGGCTACTTCAGCATACCGATCAGCCAAAGTTGTTTTTCCAAGCTCATCATAAGATGTCAACAATGTCTCTCGGACCAATCCTTCACTTTTCAAAAACAACAGAATATTGTCCCCACTGAAAACGCCTCCTCCACCTCCACCGCCCAAGTCAAAACCAAACTGACCAGCCAAGGATGCCAAACCACCACCACCAGACTTTCCATCTTCAACCACGAAACTCAGCTTTGAAGTGTATTTTATTGGTTGCAAAAAAGCATAGCCAAAACCAAGTGCAGCCCCCAGGATGCCAAATAATGAAATGACCAACCATTTTGAAAACAGAAATTTGAAGAGGGATTGAAATTTTTGAATCAATTCCTTGATGCTGATTTCGTCTGAACTATTTTGCAACGATTCTTCCATATAATATTT
>CANKLV010000004.1 GCA_947483415.1 Chitinophagaceae bacterium | reverse complement strand
GATTTCAGAAAATGACATCCTTGATTGTATAATAAGAGTCCGTGGTAAAAAAGTTATGATTGATAGAGATTTAGCTTCAATTTATGGTGTAACCACAAAAAGATTAAATGAACAAGTGAAAAGAAATTTATCCAGGTTCCCGGAAGACTTTTTATTTCAATTAACCCAAGAAGAAAAAGCGGAGGTGGTCGCAAATTGCGACCACCTCAAGAATTTAATTTTTTCGCATCAATTACCCTACGCCTTTACCGAACATGGTGCTGTTATGCTGGCATGTATATTAAATAGCGAAAAAGCCATTCAAGCTAATATTCAAATTGTAAGGGTGTTCACGGCTATTCGAGAATTGGCTTTACATAACAAAGACATGCTTTTGAAAATCGAACAAATTGAACAAAAAATAGGAATGCATGACAAAGAAATTGCGGTGATTTTTAACATGTTAAAAAAAATGTTGGAGCCGAAACCGATTCCAAAAAGAAATCGAATTGGGTTCAGAAAGGATGATTAGCCCGTCCTGGAAACTCCATTGTGTCCTTGCAGCTTTGAGTGAAAGAAAAATAGTTCAAAAGGTTCAATACGTTCAATGCATTCAAAAGGTTGGGAATTTTCGTCTGCCGATATTGGTGTAATTTTCAATAATCAAAGTAGAGAAAATGATTTAAATCGCTTCGCTTTTTTAATAGTTTAATGGTATAAGGTTGGAAGAACTTTCCATTTAGTAGCATCTTTGTTTTATAAAAAAACTTCGTGTCTTTGCGCCTTCGTGTCTTTGTGTCAAAAAAATGCTGCAAGCATTTCGTCATAACGTGTTTCAATATCCTTTTACGTACTTTACGTGAAACAACAAAACTTTGAATCTACAACATAGACAGCTTGCTGACAACCAACCTACTAACAAAGCATTTACCGACACCAGTTGCAAACTTTTTATGCCGCCCCGCTGGGGCTGTAATTCATATTCCTCATCTTTTTAGTAGGATATCACCCCGCTGGGGTTGTGTATAATCATCTTTTTTATACATGCATCTTTTTATGTAAGCTCCCAACTTCCCCCTTCAGGGATCGAGGGCGGACCTTTTGAAACTTTCTCTTTGATGTTTGGTGAAAACACCAACATCGGCAGAAAATGGAGCTGATACAACTTTGGAATTGTCTAACCTTTTGAACCCATTGAACGTATTGAACCTCTTGAACTTCATAAACTTCTCAAACCTCAAAAACCTTCTTTCAAAAAAAAGTCCCGCTCTAAAGCAGGACTTGATTCGTTTTGGTACAGAGAGTATTTATTCTTCTGTTTTTGTTTCTTCTGGAGCTACTTCTTCAGCTGGAGCAGAAACTTCTGCTTCAACTTCAGCTGGCGTAACAACTTCTACTTTTTTCACTACTGGTACATTGCGACGATCCATGTGGGCTTTTTTATGAGCCGATTGACGTTGTGCAATTTGAGCATCATGCTCAGTTGTCCATTTTGTGAATTTTTCCATAGCAGTAGCTTCGTCAAATAGACCAAGACTTACGCCACGAAGTAGATGTTTAAGGAATAATACACCTTTGAATGAAAGAATACGACGAACGGTATCAGTAGGTTGTGCACCTTTCTGTAACCAGTCCAATGCCTTTTGACGATCTACCTGCACAGTTGCAGGAACAGTCAAAGGATTGTACGTACCTAACTTCTGAATGAATTTACCATCGCGAGGACTACGTCCGTCAGCAACTACAATGAAATAGAATGGTCTTTTCTTAGAACCATGTCTTTGCAATCTCATTTTTACAGCCATAAAAATAGAAATTTTTTAGGTTGTGAACAATAGGGTTTAATCCGCTTTTAAAAACGGAGGACGAAGATATATAAAAATTTGTGGAAAAGTTGTATAAAAATAAAATTATTTTTATTCCAAATTTTTAAACAAATAATTGGCACTCATTTTTTAACGCTTACCCAATGCACCCAAACCAGGCATATTTCCCATTGGCATTTTATTCATCATTTTCATCATGTCTTTCATCTGGTCAAACTGCTTCAAAAACTGATTTAATTCAGCAAGCTCTTTTCCACTTCCTTTTGCAATTCTTGTCTTTCTGCTCGGGTTTATTAAATCTGGATTTTTTCTCTCCTCCAAAGTCATGGAATTGATCATTGCCTCAATACCTTTAAACGCATCATCATTAATATCCAAATCTTTTATCTGCTTTCCTACACCAGGAATCATGCCCATCAAATCTTTAAGATTTCCCATTTTTTTAATCTGCTGAAGCTGTGTTTTAAAATCTTCAAAATCAAATTGATTTTTTCTAATCTTCTTTTCCAATTTTGCAGCCTCTGCTTCATCAAATTGCATTTGTGCTCTTTCTACCAAACTCACTATATCACCCATCCCCAAAATTCGCTGCGCCATACGCTCCGGGTAAAACACATCCAGCGTTTCCATCTTTTCCCCACTACTGCTAAATTTGATCGGTTTGTTTACCGTGTATTTAATCGACAAAGCAGCTCCACCTCTTGTATCACCATCTAATTTAGTAAGTACAACCCCAGTAAAATCAAGCCTTTCATTAAATGCCGCTGCCGTATTCACAGCATCTTGCCCGGTCATACTATCTACTACAAATAAAATTTCCTGTGGATTAATAGCCGATTTGATATTGGCAACTTCATTCATCATGATTTCATCTACAGCCAAACGACCAGCAGTATCTATTATGATTACATTTTTATTTCTTGATTTGGCTTCTTTAATGGCATTTTGAGCAATCGATACCGCATCTTTATTTTCACGTTCGCTATAAACGTCTACACCAATTTGACCACCAAGTACTTCAAGTTGATCAATCGCAGCCGGACGATAAATATCAGCAGCTACCAATAATGGAGATTTTCCTTTTTTTGTTTTTAGATAATTGGCCAACTTTCCACTGAATGTAGTTTTACCACTACCCTGCAACCCTGCTATTAAAATGATGGCGGGATTACCCGTTACATTAAACACACTCTCTGAACCACCCATTAATTCGGTTAACTCATCCTGCACAATTTTCACCATCTGTTGGCCAGGATTAACAGCAAGCAATACTTTAGCCCCCATTGCCTTTTCTTTTACCTTATCCGTAAAATCCTTGGCAATTTTATAATTTACATCGGCATCTACTAAAGCTCTTCTAATATCTTTAATGGTATTCGCAATATTTAAGTCGGTAATTCTCCCCTGACCTTTTATATTCTTAAATGCACTTTCTAATTTTTCACTTAAATTCTGAAACATATTTCTAGTTTTTTTTAAACCCTAATTTATTATTTATTAAACGCTGCATTGAGCAATTCCGCTTGTTCTTTTGCATGCATTTTTGCATAACCCGTAGCCGTAGCCGCACTTGCTACTCTGCTGAAAATATAAAAATTGATATTCTTCAAATTCATTCTAAGATAAGAAGCTGCGCCCATATTTAATGGCTCTTCTTGAACCCAATACCATATTGCTTTTCCGTATTTTTTATACAACTCATCCAATTGATTTTGTGGCAAAGGATACAACTGCTCTATTCTTACTATCGCAATATCTGTACGGTTTTCTTTTTGACGCTTTTCTTCTAAATCGAAATAAATTTTTCCAGAACACATTAATACTTTTTTCACGGAATTTGCATCAACAGTTGCATCATCAATTACCTCTTTAAAAACAGCTTCAGTAAACTCCTCTACATCACTATAACTGCCTGGATGACGCAAGTTCGCTTTTGGTGAGAAATTAATCATCGGCTTTCTAAATTCCCATTTTAATTGACGACGTAACGCATGAAATAAATTTGCAGCTGTTGTAATATTGGTGACAATGATATTATTTTCGGCACATTGTTGTAAAAAACGCTCCATTCTTGCACTACTGTGTTCCGGACCTTGTCCTTCATATCCATGAGGCAAAAGCATAACCAATCCGCTCATTTTTTGCCATTTCGTTTCTGCAGAAGTTATAAACTGATCGATAATGATTTGAGCGCCATTTGAAAAATCGCCGAATTGTGCTTCCCAAATCGTCAATGTATTTGGGTTAGCCATTGCATAACCATATTCAAAACCAAGTACCGCATATTCGCTTAAAAACGAATTGTAAATTCTAAATTGAGCAGCGTCTTTATTTGCAAAGTTCAAACGGTTGTGTTCAACATTTGTTTTTTCATCAAACAACACCGCATGTCTATGGCTGAAAGTACCGCGCTTCACATCTTGTCCACTCATTCTAACATCCTTGCCTTCAAAAATCAAACTTGAATATGCCAACAATTCTGCTGTTGCCCAATCAATTTTTTGTTGGTCTTGAAACAATTTTATTTTATCTTGAATTAATTTTTCCACTTTTTTCAATGGCTTAAAATCAGCTGGCCATTGCATTAATCCTTCAAAAAGAAAATTCAAATCCGCTTCTTTGATGGTGGTATTTGGCGAAGCTTGAAAATCTTCTTGTGTTGCTTTACGCAAACTTTTCCACCACAACTCAGGTTGTTGATACTTGTAAGGCAATGGATTTTGCTTCACTTCATTTAAACGATCTTGAAGCTCTTTCAAAAACTTAAGCTCCATTTCTTTGGCAAGTGATTTCGCATCCGGCTCACCATTTTCCATCAAAAATTGTGTGTATACTTCCCTTGGATTCAAATGTTTGTCAATAAGCGCATACAATTGTGGTTGAGTAAATTTGGGCTCATCGCCTTCATTATGTCCGTGCCTGCGATAACATACCATATCAATAAAAACATCTGCATTGAAGGTTTGACGGTATAATGCTGCAATTTCAGATACTTTAACCACCGCTTCAGGATCATCACCATTTACATGAAAAACGGGTGCTTGAACTAATGACGCAATTGAGGTTGAATAATCAGCACTTCTTGCATCTTGAAAATCTGTAGTAAAACCAATTTGATTGTTGATGATATAATGTATGGTTCCACCTGTAGTGTATCCATATAATTTACTCATCTGAAGCAATTCGTAAATAATGCCTTGTCCGGCAACTGAAGCATCTCCATGAATCAAAATAGGCAAGATTTTTTCGTGGTCGCTACCATACATCACATCTGCTTTACTTCTCGCATAACCCATTACCACTGGATCTACGGCTTCTAGATGTGAAGGATTAGGACATAATTTTAAATGCAATTTTTTTCCGGAAAAAGTTTCTACGTCGCTGGTAAAACCAAGATGATATTTCACATCTCCACTTCCCATTGTGGTATCAGGCAAAGCATTTCCTTCAAACTCATTGAATATTTCTGCATAAGTTTTTCCTAAAATATTCGCCAACACATTCAGTCTTCCACGATGCGCCATTCCAATAACCACTTCTTCCACATTGTTTTCAGATGAAACGTTTAAAATGGCATCCAAAGCAGCAATGGTTGTTTCTCCACCTTCTAAACTAAATCTTTTTTGTCCGATATATTTGGTGTGTAAAAACTTTTCAAACATTACACCTTCATTCAATTTTTGTAGTATTCTTTTCTTTTTTTCAATCGAAATCGGCTCAAATAATTTTTTCTCAAAAGCATTTAACAACCAATTGTATTTTTCCGGATCATTTATATAAGAAAGATCAATACCAATATGGTTTGTATAGCAATTTTGTAGATGGGTGAGGATATCTTTTAAAGTATTTTTCTCAATGTTTAATAACCCTGCAATTTGAAATTGTGCATTCATATCTGCCTCTGTTAATCCAAAAAGAGCCATATCAATGTTAGCATGTCTGTCTATCCTTTCTCTAATTGGATTTGTTTTTGCGCTTAAATGACCCCGATTTCTATATGCTTGAATCAACTGATAAACTGCAAATTCTTTTTTTAGATTACCTACAGATTCCGGTTTTTCTGAATGAGCAGAAGCTTTAGCATTTGACACATTAGAAACAGCAAAATCAAAGCCTTCAAAGAATTTCCGAAGTTCTTGATCAATACTTGTAGGGTTAGTTACAAAATCTTGATATAAACTTTCAATATGGGCCGGAGTGGAATTTGTAATAAATTGAAAATCCTTCATAATGGTTAAAATGATTTTTTGAAGCGCTTTAATTGGTAATTTGGTTGCAAATATCGGCTTAAATCTTAAGAATCTAAGACAGAAATGTTGTATTTTAAAATGATTTTTTTTCAAAAAGATTTATTGAAGAAATAAAAAATTAAAAAAAACTCGTTTTATAAGAATCATATCCCTATCTTTGCGTCCCTAAAATAGAATAAATGGCAAACCATAAGGCTACCAAAAAAGATGTTCGTCAAAGTGCAAAACGTAATGCACGAAATAGATATTACGGAAAAACAACCCGTAATGCAATAAGAGACATCCGTGCAATTGAAGAACCAGCTGCGGCTTCAGAAAAATTACCTTCTGTGGCTTCAATGATTGATAAATTAGCAAGAAGAGGAACAATTCATAAAAATAAAGCATCAAATCTAAAGCGTAAACTTGCTTTAAGGGTAAATGCTTTAGCTACTAAGTAAATAATTTTATTTCTAAATAGCTTAGACCTGCTTTTTGAGTGGGTCTTTTTTATTTGTGCTTTAAAAAGCTTGAAAAACTTAACTATTATTTAGTTTTTTTAATTACTTAAAACACATGGGAAAAATTAATCGCCGTATATAGTGTATTTAAAAAAGTTTGCCTTATCTTCGCACCCCCTAAAAAAATAATTGGGGATTAATAATTTTTTAAACTTTAAAACAGGTAAAATGAGCAATTACGAATTGATGGTGATTTTTACCCCAGTGTTGTCTGAAGAGGATTACAAAGCCGCTCAGAAAAAGTACGAAACGCTTGTAGTTGAAAACGGCGGTTCTGTTATACACACAAAACCATGGGGACTAAAATCACTGGCGTATCCAATTGCCAAAAAGACAACAGGTCTTTATTGGGTAATGGAATACAGCGCGCCAACCAGCTTCAATGAAAAGTTGAAAATTCAACTTTTACGTGACGAATCAGCTATGCGTCACATGTTTACTGTACTCGATAAATACGCCGTTGAGTACAATGATAGAAAGAGAAGTGGTGTACAACATTTTTCATCAGAAAAAGCAGGTGTATAATCATGGCAAAAGCAAATGAAATAAAATATTTAACGGCCATTAAAGCAGACAATAGACCAAAAAAATATTGCCGCTTTAAAAAAATGGGTATTCGTTATATTGATTACAAAGACGCAGATTTTTTAAAGAAATTCCTAAATGAACAAGGTAAATTATTGCCACGTCGTTTAACTGGAAACTCTTTGAAGTTTCAACGTAAAGTAAGTGAAGCCGTAAAGAAAGCACGCCAAATGGCTATTCTTCCTTACGTAACTGATCTTTTAAAATAATATTTTTTAACCACCCTAACCTTAGTAATATTCAAAGGGGAAAGTTTCGAAACATTCGAAATTGGGTAAAAATGCAAAAATCATGCAGGTAATTTTAATTCAAGATGTAAATAATCTTGGCGGATCCAATGAGTTGGTAACCGTAAAAAATGGCTATGGTCGTAATTACTTAATTCCTAGCAAATTGGCTGTAGAAGCTAGTCCTAGTAATTTAAAGCAATTAAATGAGCGTTTAAAACAACAAGCGAAGAAAGAAGCGAAATTACTATCTGCTATTAATGATGTAATTATTGTATTAAGTAACGGTGCTTTAAAAATTGGCGCTAAAACCGGTACAAGTGGTAAAATATTTGGTAGTGTAACTTCCGTTCAAATTGCTCGTGCAATTAAAGAACAAAAAGGATACGAAATCGATCGTCGTCGTATTACTATTCTTAATGAAGTTAAAGAATTGGGTAGCTTCAAAGCTAAAATCGACTTCGGAAATGGAAACGAAACTGAAGTTGAATTTGAAGTTGTTGCAGAATAATCATTGCATTATTTACTAAATTTTATAAAAAAGCCACTTTATTAGGTGGCTTTTTTATTTATTTTTTACAATTAGTTGTAATTTAAAGATTTTAACCCCTATCTTTATGTTTTAGAAATGGTTTAAGGTTTTTATGACTTGAAGAAAGAAAACACTTTCAATTCATTGTAATTTCTAAATCATACATTTTTTAATTTTTTTAAACAGTTTTACAATGAACATTTATGTTGGAAATCTCAGTTGGACAATGACTGACGAAGATTTAACGAATCTTTTTACAGAATTCGGAACCGTTACAAGCGGTAAAATTTTAAAAGACAAAATGAACGGTCGCAGTAAGGGCTTTGGTTTTGTTGAAATGGAAGACGATGAAGCAGCAAAAGCAGCAATCGCAGCTTTAAACGAAACAGAAGTTATGAATCGTAAGCTTATTGTTAATGAATCACAACCACGTCAAGAAGGCGAATACAAGAAGCGTCCAGGTGGCGGTGGTGGATTCGGTGGAAATCGTGGCGGAAGCGGCGGCGGCGGAAGTCGTGGCGGTGGTGGTTACGGTGGCGGCGGCGGAAGTCGTGGAGGTGGTTACGGTGGTGGCGGTAATCGCAGCGGTGGTAGCGGTGGCTACAACAGAGATTTTTAATTTGATTACGTGTTTTGCACGATTAAATATAACGTCCAAAAAAAATCCTTCATTTATTGAAGGATTTTTTTATTTAAAGTAAAAAGTGAAAATTTAAAATTCAAAAAAGCAGAATCATCCTCTTTATACGTATTGTCCGCACTGAGTCAACTAAAAAATGGTTGAAACCATTTACATCATTCTACAACCCACGGTTTAAACCGTGGGCCATGAAAAAAAATCTTAATCATTACCCTTTCAACGATTTGCCTCTTACAAAAACGCCTAGATATTTTTCAATTTTATGCGATTAATTCAATTCGAAAAAATTAAGCCCAAATTGAGCTAAGTATTCATTAGACAAAAATTGAGTCTCTTAAAAACAGAATAAAAAAAAAAGTCGCACTTTTTATTTTTGATTTTTTAATTTTTACTTTTTACTTCTCTTAATTTGTAGACATATCTGCATTGATATTACCCCACCCCAACTGCGCATTCCTCACTGGATAGTTCGAACTTGATTGAATTAATTTATTTAAAATAGCATCTCTTGATAATGTTGGAAATCTACCCCAAACCAAAGCTGCTATTCCTGCTGTAGTTGCCGTGGAAACTGATGACCCTCCTACAATAGAAGGTATATCTCCTTGCATTGCCAATGATAAAGGGAACTTGGCATTCGCAGATTTTTCCATTACAACCGTAAAGTCTGTTTCAACTCCATCATGACAACTAGCGCATGATGTATTGAAATCATTTTCATACACCCCTGTTACTGCATTTACTTGTGGCAATGTAGCCGGAAAAATTACGCCATACCATCCACTTGTCCAACTAAACGAAGTTCCCGCCGCACAAAAAATCAACTTTCCTTTTCCATAGGCAAATGCAATAGCATCCTTAATTTGTGAACTTGTTGTTACCCTCCCCAAGCTCATGCTTATTATTTTTACATCCGTTCTGTTGGCTGCATTTGTAAAAGCATCTGCAACACCTTTGGCTTCTCTACTGTCTTCAATAAATACATCTTCTGCAGCCCTGCAAGTAACCAAACTACAGTTATAAGCCACACCAACCACATTTCCATCAATTCCTCTTGGTGCAGCACAAGCTCCCGCCATAGATGTGCCATGCCCACAACCATCATCAGCGGTTTCAACAGGACCAGTATTTATACCCAAAAATCTAGACCTAGGCAATGTAACTATTTTCTCAATTGTTCTTCCTGTAGAATATCCCTGATTAAATGAAGTCCCTAAATTTTCCTGGTCAAATTCGCAGCCTGTATCTATAAAAAAAACTTTAACGCCTTTACCTGTAGATTTCGTCCAAGCTTTTGGAATATGGTGAAATTGGTAATTCCATGATTGTTTAGCAATAGGAAGTATATTGAAATAATCGCTGCTTGCCATTAAACCAATTTCAGCATTATTTTCATCACAACCACTACTGTTTGTTGTGGCATTGTTTATTGAGTTTTCTTTTTTAAATCCATTAAAAACAATATTCCGAGGCTCATAGCCCATTGGCTCTGCATATCTAACCAGAACAGATTTTCTCAACCATGAAATTGTTTTTGGGTTTTTAATAACTACATCTAGTACCGGTAAAAAAATCTCCTCCCAAGGAATTATTTTTTTCAAAGTAACAGTTGAATCCAATTCCATTTCTAAATTCAAAATTTCATGTAGCAATTTATTTTTTGCATTTTGCCATGCAGATTCCCTAACATCAATTTCATGAATTTTATTAATGTCAAAAAATATTCCGGCAGGTTTAAAACCAATCGACATGATATTATCGCTATGATTCAAAGCACTCCAAACAATTTTTTCATCTGCACTGTTCCAATCAAAACCGCCAACATTAATCGTTGATTTATAAATTAAATCATCAATGGTTTGGGATGATACAACTTCGGAGGATAAAGGCGTTGGTTCTACGATATTTTTTTTACAAGAAATAAAAATCACCATAAAAAAAAGGCATAAATAAATTCGATTCGATTGCATAATATTTTTTTCAAAAGTAAAATCAGCAATGATGAATTGTTTTTTTATTGGTAAAGTTTATTCTGTTTACCCGAATTTTATTCAGCATTAATCAACAACTTATGATTATATTTATAATAAGCTAATTTGAAAATAGAATTATAATGATTAAGTATTTTTCTATTAAAAAGTATTAAATGAGCATACAATGAAAACAAAAGAAGAAATCGTAAACAATTGGCTACCTCGTTACACCGGATTAAAAATTGAAGAATTTGGTGAATATATTTTGTTAACCAATTTTTCTAAATATGTACATCTATTTGCTGCATGGCACAAAGTAGAGATAATTGGGAAAGAAAATCCAATGCAATGTGCAACTGCAAATAACATAACCATTATAAACTTTGGTATGGGTAGTCCAGGAGCTGCTACAATAATGGATTTGCTTTCGGCAATTCATCCAAAAGCAGTATTGTTTTTAGGAAAATGTGGCGGCTTGAAAAAGAGAAATAAAATAGGCGATTTAATATTACCCATCGCAGCAATAAGAGGCGAAGGAACAAGCAACGATTATTTTCCTCCTGAAGTTCCCGCCATGCCTGCATTTGCTTTGCAAAAAGCTATTTCAACAACCATTCGGGATTATGAATGCGATTATTGGACAGGCGTTTGCTACTCAACAAATAGAAGGGTATGGGAACACGATGAACAATTTAAAGCATATCTAGAAAAGATAAGGGCATATGCTATTGATATGGAAACGGCAACAATATTTACTGTCGGATTTTTTAATAAAATCCCTACCGGCGCAATATTACTGGTTAGCGATTCTCCAATGGTTCCAGAAGGTGTGAAAACCGAAGCCAGCGACATAAAAGTAACAACCGAGTTTGTAGAGCTTCATCTGAAAATTGGCATTGATTCTTTGAAACAACTCATTAATTCTGGATTAACGGTAAGACATTTGAAATTTTAATCAACAAATCTTTTAATAATTTACTTATACAACATTTCGATTCGATTTTCGTTATTTTTTTTCAGGAAAATTTAAATTATCTGAATAGAAACACTAAACTGCCAAATCAAAAATAAATGTTTAAAAAGTATCAAAATGATTTTAATCAAAGTAAAGGTTATATACTTTTAATCGTATTAGCCATCATTGCCAGTTATGGTGTATATAAATATTGCAGTGTATCATTAATTATACGTCTTAGCGAAGAAAACGCATTATTTGAGCTTTCTACTGCTTTGTTTTTTTTTATATCTTCTGTTATTTTATTTCTCTTGTTTAGAAGCACAAAAAACATTTTTTTCATTTTACTTTCAGTAATATTTTTTGTTGGAGCAGGAGAAGAAATTAACTGGGGTCAGCATTTGATGCACTTTTCTACCCCCAATTATTTAAATAAAATAAATGTTCAAAACGAGTTCAATTTTCATAATATTGAAATATTTAACACTGGAAATTTTGACGGCTCAAAAAAATCTGGTTTGGAAAGATTATTAGAAATTAATTTTTTATTCCGACTGTTTTGTCTTTTTTATGGAATTGTAATCCCATTCTTAATAATTCAGTCGAAAACAATCTCCAATTTTATACATAAAATAAAAATGCCTACACCAAAATTATCTATTGGCGTTTTCTTTATAATCAATTGGTTTGTGTATAAGTTAGTGTTGATGATTCTGCCAAAAGGAAATAACATCTATTACTATTTAACCGCATCAGAAATTTTCGAATGTATTCAAGCTTTTATTTTTCTTTGCATCAGCTACGAGTATTATCGAAATAATTTGAAAAATGGACATGATGTTAGATAAACGTATTTTCCGCTTTGCAATCTTTTTCATCAGACGTTTGTTGTTTGTTGTTTATTGTTTATTGTTGGAACCATATACAATCGAGCATCCAGTGTCTAGAATCGGATATCTAATAACTCCCCACCCAAATTCTTTCTCTATTTTTAAAATAAATAAATTACATTTGCACTTCAAAATCATGCCGTAACATGATAAGTGCCTTTATTAAGGCTTAAATGACAATTGCAATCTTATTGCATAGCGGCATGTATAAAATCTAAAAAAAATATACATGAAGTTATCACAGTTCCGTTTCGACCTCCCGTTAAATTTAATTGCACAAAATCCAACAAAAAGAAGAGAAGATAGTCGCTTAATGGTAATTCATCGCAAAACCGGTCATATTGAAGATCGTAACTTTTCCGACATCATGGAATATTATGATGATAAGGATGTGTTTGTAGTAAACAATACCAAGGTTTTCCCTGCAAGAATGTATGGAAGAAAAGAAAAGACAGGGGCAAAAATTGAAGTTTTTTTATTAAGAGAACTTAACAAAACCAATAAATTGTGGGATGTAATTGTGGATCCTGCGCGTAAAATCAGGGTTGGAAATAAATTGTATTTTGGCGAAAATGATGAATTGGTTGCAGAAGTAATCGATAATACAACCAGCCGCGGAAGAACAATAAGATTCCTTTGGGATGGAACAGAAGAAGAGTTTCGTCAGATGCTTGAATTGATGGGAGAAACGCCATTGCCTAAATACATCAAAAGAAAACCAGAAGAAGAAGATAAAGAAAGATATCAAACGGTTTATGCAAAATATGAAGGAGCCGTTGCTGCACCTACTGCTGGTTTGCATTTTAGTAAAGAACTAATTAAGCGTTTGGAAATACAAGGAATTCGTTTTGCTGAAGTTACCTTACACACTGGATTAGGCACTTTCCGCCAAATTGAAGTAGAAGATTTGAGCAAGCATAAAATGGATGCAGAATATTATAGAGTAGATGCAACTGCATGTGCCATTGTAAACAAAGCAAAAGAATGCAAAAACAGAATTTGTTCAATTGGAACAACTACAATGCGCGCGATGGAAACCTCTTATACTGCACAAAAATTATTAAAACCATCAGAGGGTTGGACAAATCATTTTATCCATCCACCATATAATTTCAATGTTGCCGATTCATTGGTAAGTAATTTTCATTTGCCAAAATCGAGTTTGATGATAATGGCATGTGCTTTTGCAGGTTATGATTTAATGATGGATGCATATCAAAAAGCAATAAAAGATAAGTATCGCTTTTTTAGTTATGGAGATGCAATGTTGATTATATAATAGAAATCAAAATCATTTTAAAGCTTCGAATTATTCGGGGCTTTTTTTATACATAAAAAAAGGGCCATGATAGAAATCGCAGCCCGTATTAATCCAATATCCTATGAAAAACCATCTTTAAAACGATAACGCGTTGATTTTATTGCGTTTGTGAAAATTAATTTGAAAGTATTTGTGTTAGCTCAGATAACATTGAGTTTTTAAAACTACAAGTCATCCATACTTTTTGACTTTTGACTTTCGAAAACAAAAAAAGGGCCGTGATAGAAATCGCAGCCCGTATTAATCCAATATCCTATGAAAAACCATCTTTAAAACGATAACGTGTTGATTTTATTGCGTTTGTAAAAATTATTTTGAAAGTTTTTGTGTTTTGCTCAGAAAACGTTGAATTCTTTAACCAAAAGTCATCTATACTTTTTTAATTTTGACTTTTCACTTCTCTCTTTTCACTTCTCTCTTCCCAAAATAAAAAAAGGGCCGTGATAGAAATCGCAGCCCGTATTAATCCAATATCCTATGAAAAACCATCTTTAAAACGATAACGCGTTGATTTTATTGCGTTTGTAAAAATGATTTTGAAAGTTTTTTTGAAAGTTTTTGAGTTATGCTCAGATTACATTGGATTTTTAAAAGTACAAGTCATCCATACTTTTTTACTTTTTACTTTACTAAATCAAACGGAACATTAAATTTTGCACCCAGTTCTTTTAAATCATTTTGAATTACTTCTGGAATTGGAATTCCATTATGAATGCGCTCTTGCTCCATTATTCTTTCTGGATCACCGGGGATTACAACAGGATTTCTAGCATCTATTGGTACCGCTTCTCTAAATCTACTAATCCATAAATCCATATCTTTTTTAAATGATTCTGCTGTTCGAAATGCATCGATTCTCATTGCCCCAAAAAAATGACCAATTCCTTTTCCTGGCATATTTTCAGGCATTGGTACATAAGCTGGAAAAGGCGGTACCCATGGACCAAAATTTGCACCACTTAATACTCCTGAAAAAATATCTACAATTGAACCCAACATAAATCCTTTATGGCTACTATGCTCACGATCGCCACCAAGTGGCAATAACGCCCCACCCTGCTTCAATGCATGCGCATCATTTGATTCAATTCCATTCTCATCTTGTACCCAACCACTTGGAACCGCAATATTTTTTCTTTGTGATATTTCAAGTTTTCCATTGGCTGCAGTAGTTGTTGCAAAATCAGCCACAAATGGAGGTTGTTCACCTGCAGGAATAGCTACTGCAATTGGATTTGTGCCCAACATCCTTTCTTTAGAAAAAGTAGGCGACACTAACGCAGAAGCATTTGTCATCGCTATACCAATCATATCATGAGGCAATGCCATCATTGCATGTTGTCCGGCTATTCCAAAATGATTACTGTTTTGTACGCTAATCCATCCACTGCCCACTTGCCTGGCTTTTTCAATAGCAATATTCATTGCCCACGGAGCTACGACCAAACCCAATCCAGCACCTCCATCTACAACACCTGTACTTGGTGTTTCATGAATTATTTTTATTTCGGGTTTGCTATTAATCCGCCCAACTTCCCACAATCGAACATAACCCACCAAACGAGCAATGCCATGACTGTCTACACCACTTAAATCGGCACTAAGTAAGGATTTTGAAGCAGTTATTGCATCTATTTCTGAGCATCCCATCTGAATAAAAATCGATTGCACAAAAGCAAACAACTGATGATAAAAAAATTTTTGTTCCATTTAGCGAAGATAATGCAGCTTAATTTTATAAAATAATAAGACTGGCAACTTCAAAAAAAATCATTTCCGTACATTTGTCAACCTTAAATAAGTAATTACTATGGGAAGGATATTTGAAGTTCGTAAAAGTGCCATGTTTGCACGTTGGGATAAAATGGCTAAAAACTTTACCCGTATTGGTAAAGAGATTGCAATTGCTGTAAAATCAAGTGGGCCAGAGCCGGATAATAATCCTGCATTGAGAAGGTGTTATATCAACGCAAAAGCATGCAATATGCCTAAAGACCGCGTTGAAGCTGCGATTAAACGTGCGATGGGAAAAGATACTACAAACTATGAAGAAATTGCTTACGAAGGTTACGGACCACACGGCGTGGCAGTAATGGTAGAAACAGCAACAGATAACCCAACCCGTACAGTAGCAAATGTAAGGATGCATTTTACCAAAGGTGGTGGCGCTTTAGGAACAAGTGGAAGTGTGGCTTTTACATTTAATAGAATGGGAGAATTTAAAGTAAAAAATGGCGGATTAAACACCGAAGATCTAGAATTGGAATTAATAGATTTTGGATTAGAAGAAATAGGTGAAGATGCTGAAGGTAATATCATTATTCGGACTGCTTTTAATGAGTTTGGCAATATGAATAAAGCCTTAGAAGAAAAAGGAATTGAAGTTATAACGGCTGAGCTTACACGCATTCCTGCCAACACCGTTGAACTCGGTGAAGACGAAGCCAATGAAGTATTGAAAATGGTAGATAAGCTTGAACAAGATGAAGATGTTCAAAAAGTTTATCACAATCTAAAATAAATAAAACTTAAGTTTATTATTCAGCCATCATTTCTTTAACAACCCTAATTACATCTTCTGTATTGGGTTTAGAGAAATAATCTCCGTCACTTCCAAATGATGGGCGATGCGCTTTTGATGTCAATGTTCGAGGTGCTACGTCTAATAGGCGATAACCATTTTGCTCTTCCATTACTTTGTTGTACATGTATGATGCCGCACCTCCTGGTACATCTTCATCCACAAATAAAATACGACTCGTTTTTTGAAGCGAAGCTTTGATTGAATGATTGATATCAAAAGGCAACAATGTTTGCACATCCATTATTTCGCAAGAAATACCCATTAATGCTAGTTTTTCCGCTGCTTCTTGTACGATGCGTAAAGTTGAGCCATAACTCACAATTGTAATATCATCTCCTGATTTTAGCACCTCAGGAATGCCTAAAGGAACGGTAAATTCAAGTAAATTATTAGGCAATTTTTCTTTTAATCGATATCCATTTAAACATTCGATTACTAACCCGGGGTCGTTGCTTTGTAATAAAGTATTATACATGCCAACTGCTTGAGTCATATTTCTAGGAACACAAACATACATTCCACGAAGTGCGTGAACTATCATCCCCATTGGTGAGCCACTATGCCAAATACCTTCCAAGCGATGTCCGCGTGTTCTTACAATTAAAGGACAACTTTGTTGACCAGAAGTTCTAAAATGTGTTGTTGCCACATCATCACTTAGGGGTTGCAATCCATACAATAAATAATCTAAGTACTGTATTTCGGCAATAGGCCTTAGACCTCTTAATGCTAAACCTATCCCCTGTCCCATTATAGTAAGCTCTCTTATACCGGTATCGAATATACGCTGAATGCCATGCTTTTCTTGTAACCCACTAAATCCTTGATTCACATCCCCAATATGACCGAGATCTTCTCCAAATGCCACCACTTTTGAATTGGCTGAAAACAACTGATCAAAATAATTATTCAATACTTCAAATCCATTTAGCAAAGCAGCATCATCTTCATAACGAACAGAAATAGCAGGCACATTTAATGCCGATTTTTCACCTTCATTATATAAGTGTGAATCATAAAGTTTTTCACTTTCAGATTTCAATTTTTGATAAAATTGATTGATGCGAATAATTGCAGGTTCATTTGAATTTGATGCGTTATCTAAAATTGAAGCCAACGATTTAAGCACATCTCTGCGCATTGGTTCACGAATGGCATTCAACTCTTTTATTGCATTAGATATTTCAGGAATCGATTGATCTGCACCGCTCAAAATATCAATCGTTTCTTTTACTAAATTTTTAAGCGGCTGATGATATTTTGACCAAGCATTTTGTTTGCTTTCTTTTACAAAAGCAATTGCATTTTCTTCAATAGCATTCAAATCATCCTCATCAGCAAGTGCATTATCTAAAATCCATTGACGCATTTGTTTTAAACAATCCCATTCCTTTTCCCAAGAAAGTCTATCTGCATCTTTATATCGTTCATGGCTACCTGAAGTAGAATGTCCTTGAGGTTGCGTAATTTCTTCTACATGAAACAGAGCCGGAACATGGGTATCTCTAATTTTTTGAATAGCAGTTTCTAAAATTTCGCACATGCCCGCATAATCCCAACCTTTTAATTTGTAAATATCTATACCATTTGTTTCCTCTTCTTTTTGCAAGCCAGATAAGGCATTAGAGATTGAACCTTTTGTAGTTTGATATTTTTTAGGAACCGAAATTCCATATCCATCATCCCAAACAAAAACGGCTAATGGAACTTGCAAAACCCCCGCAGCATTCATGGTTTCCCAAAATTGGCCTTCACTAGTAGATGCATCTCCAATGGTACAAAAGCATACTTCATTTCCTTCGTTACTTAAATTTTTAAGTTCCGAAAGTTGTGGTACATTTCTAAAAACTTTAGATGCAAATGCAAGGCCTAATGCGCGCACCATCTGACCAGCAGTAGGTGCAATGTCACTCGATACATTTTTTAAAGATGCCAAGTCCATCCAATCGCCATTTTCTGAAACAAACTTTGTTGCAAAATGGGCATTCATTTGTCTGCCAGCGCTAAAAGGTTCATGCTCAATATTAGGATCGGCATATAATTGCGCGAAAAATTGTTCTACAGTTGCCAACCCACTCGAAAACATAAATGTTTGATCTCTATAATAACCAGCTCTGAAATCTCCTGGTTTAAAAAACTTTGACATTGCCACCTGAGCAACTTCTTTACCATCGCCAAAAATGCCAAATTTGGCTTTTCCAGAAAGCACTTCTTTTCTGCCCATTAAACTCGTTTCTCTACTTTCGCATGAAATTTTGTAATCTTTTAGTACTTCACTTCGAAAATTTTCAAAACTTAGTGGTTCTTGTTTGTTGATTTCATTAATTGATGTATCCATTGGTATAATAATATTTTTCAAAAATAACACTTTCAAATTAGTTTGTTAAAAAACAGAAAACAAAGTATCAAAATAGTTTTTTTAAAATGATTTTGTATATTTACTTTTAATTTATTTTACATCGAAGTAATTATGAAAATTTTAATCCCTTTTTGCGTTTCTATTTTAATAAGTATAGGTTCTTATGCCCAACATGAAGGACACAATCATGATGTTGTAAAATCTGAAACAACACTTGAACCTAAATTAGATACTTCATTAGTTTTGTTAGAAACAACATTTGACTTTGGGAAAATCCCACAGGGAAAACCTGTAAATCATAATTTCACCTTTAAAAACGGTGGAAATTCAGATTTAAAATTGGTAAATGTGCAGGCGAGTTGTGGTTGCACCACTCCAGAATGGGAAAAAGATAAAAGCATTGCTCCAAATGAAACTAGCGTAATTAAAGTGGGCTATAACGCTGCAGCTGAGGGACCATTTTCAAAAACAATAACCATAACTTATAATACAGACCAGAGCAGAATCATCACCATTAAAGGAGAAGTATGGAAGACACCATCTTCTAGCGCTCCAGTAAACACATCATCAAGTATTTTAAAAGACTAATTATAAACGCTAAAAAATCAAAAAAATGAAAAAACTATTACTTTCTTTAACTGCATTGGTTTTAACAACAAGCATTTTTGCACAATCAGATTCAGCTGTTGCAAAATTCAATTCAACTACAATTGATTTAGGAAAAATTAAACAAGACAATCCTACTACTGCAACTTTCGAAGTTACAAATATTGGTACTGAGCCTTTAGTGATTGAATCAGCAACACCAACTTGTGGCTGTACAATTGGTGACTATACTAAAGAACCAATTGCACCTGGAAAATCAGGTTTTATCAAAGCAACCTACAACGCTAAAAATGTAGGTGCATTCCAAAAGACTTTAAACGTAAAATTTGCAGGTTATGATGCAAGATCAATTTCGATTAAAGGTGAGGTTTTGAAAAATGAAGATGCAGCAGCTACAACAACCCCTTCAACTGAACCTGCTAAAATTGCAGCACCTGCAGTTAAATCAACTGAAGCAGTTGCTACACCAGCTAAAAAAGCACCAGTTAAAAAAACAACTAAGAAACCATAATTTATTTTTACTGCAATATTTTAAAGCCCTGCAAATTGCGGGGCTTTTTATTTTATAGAAATTAAACTTAAAATAGCTTTATAAATTTGTAGATGGAGTTATAACTAGGTTATTCAAATGAACTATGCAGCTTGTTTGATCATTAATCCAAACCAAAGAAGTAAATGATTGAACCTTTACAATACATCTGGCTTTTAATAATTATACTTGATAATGTGGACTAACTATTAAAAAAAAGTCAACATTCGTAAAAATGTCGTTATAGCGTTACTATATTCGATTAAAGAATGATGTAAACAATAATTTGTAGCGTTCAATGAAATATTGAAAACGTGTATAAAATGAAAATTAATAGCGGAATGCTAGCTTGGTAACTTTTTTATTTTAATTATTCCAACTGCATGAAGTCCTTTCATTATTAAATAAGTCGTATCAAACTCATACCATTTTTTAGCAAAGTTTGCGTCTTCTTTGTTATGGTGATGATTATTTTGAAATAATTCACCCATCAATAAAATTCCCCAAGGTGTAGAGTTTTTACTTTGATCGGTAGAATTAAAATTTCGGTAACCATATTTATGTCCGCACCAATTCACAATTGCTCCTTGAACTGGGCCCATTAAAAAATGTATAGGCAATAATAAATACCACCAAAA
Source organism: Chitinophagaceae bacterium (assembly GCA_947483415.1). GTDB lineage: Bacteria > Bacteroidota > Bacteroidia > Chitinophagales > Chitinophagaceae > Ferruginibacter. The sequence goes on along the minus strand of CANKLV010000004.1, from coordinate 14,352 downwards.
ACTTGGCGCATAAATTACATAAACAGCGGTGTATGATAGGATAAAAAACAGTCTTGTGATATTGTGATCGCCAAATTTATCTAGCTTCTCCCAAACCGGTAGGTAATCTGCTGTAAATTTTGCATCTGGTACTTTTTCATTTTTAATGAATGATTGATACATTTTTTTTGTGCTCATCATCATTTGATAAACATCTTTAAAAAAATGAGGAGAGTGCGGATCTTCTTCACTATCACTATACTCGTGGTGCATGCGATGCATAACCCCATAAGCTCTCGGAATTAGGTAAGACGAACCTTGAACAAACCAAGTGCTGAAATAAAAAAACCTTTCCCAATTCTTGCTTGTTTCATACAATTTGTGTGATGCAAATCGATGAAGAAAAAAAGTATGTAAAAAAAGAGATAAAAACCAATGGGTTAGAAAAAATACAATAATTACTGTCATTATGTTTAATTTTGCATTGCAAGTTATTGAATATTAATGCATTGAAATTAAAAAATGAACCAATTTTTTAAAAACCCTCAAACTTGTTAAACAGAAATTCAAAAGTCAAAAATCAAAAGTCAAAACAGAGGGTATGATTTTTTCACTTCTTTTTTTGTAAAAACCACAGCGGGTAGGATTTTTCACTTTTTACTTTTTACTTTTCACTTTTTACTTAATCACAAAAAATTGAACTTCATTACTACAGTTTCTTTTTTTAGATAAAAACATATATTTGCAACATGTTAAAAATCAGTCAACGTGGGGAAATGATGCCCGCATCTCCAATTAGAAAATTGGTTCCATTTGCAGAAGCTGCGAAGAAAAAAGGTATTAATGTTTTTCATTTAAACATCGGACAACCAGACATTGAAACACCAAAATCTTGTTTAGATGCTGTTCGAAACGCAGATTTCTCTGTTTTAGAATATAGCCATAGTGCAGGAAATGAAAGCTATAGAAAAAAACTGGTTCAATATTATGCTAAAAATAATATCCATGTTGATGCTTCAGAAATTATTGTAACTACCGGAGGTAGTGAAGCTATTTTATTTGGATTTATGGCTTGCCTGGATGCTGGTGATGAAGTAATTATTCCCGAACCATTCTACGCAAATTACAACGGTTTTGCTGTTCAGGCTGGCGTAAAGGTTGTTCCAATTGGCAGTAAAATTGAAACAGGATTTGATTTGCCTAAAATGGAAGAAATAGAAAAAGCCATTACTTCGAAAACCAAAGCAATTGTAATTTGCAATCCCAATAATCCAACTGGCTATTTGTATAGCGAAGCGGAAATGAAAATTCTTGAAGCGCTTGTAATCAAACACAACTTATTTCTTTTTGCAGATGAGGCTTACAGAGAGTTTTGCTACGAATCAACACATACCAGTGCGATGCATTTAAAAGGTGCCGAGAATAATGTAATCTTGATGGACACCATCAGTAAAAGATATAGTGCTTGTGGTGGAAGAATCGGCGCATTGGTAACCAAAAACAAAGATGTACTTAATGCTGCAATGAAATTTGCACAAGCAAGATTAAGTCCACCATACTACGCACAACTTCTTGGTGAAGCTGCGGTTGATTTACCAGATGATTATTTTGACATTACCAAAGCAGAATACAAACTAAGAAGAGATACCATTGTTGAAAGACTAAATAAAATCCCAGGAGTATTTTGTCCAAACCCAGGTGGTGCTTTTTATGCCATGGCAAGATTGCCAATTGATGATTGCGATGTTTTTTGTCAATGGCTTTTAGAATCTTTCAGCTATAACAATGCAACAATAATGCTCGCTCCGGCAACTGGCTTTTATGCTACCGCAGGCTTGGGTAAAAATGAAGTTCGATTGGCTTATGTGTTGAATGTTAATGCCATTCATAAAGCAATCGACTGTCTTGAAAAAGCATTAGAAGTTTATTCGGGCAAGGTTAGTTAAAGGTTTTTTGTTTGGTGTTTGAAGCCCCCTTCCCCAACCCTTCCCCCGAAAGGTGAAGGGGGTTGAAGTTTATTCCGTATCCAACATCTAGAATTTAATATCAAGCATCCCTCATCCAAACTACTTTTCTCCTGGCGTACAATTTTTTCTTAAATAATTGGTATACAAAGTAGATAAATGTTCAAACGTACCTTCTCCTTCACTGATGCTATGTGTTCTGTTGGGATAAGGCATAAATTGAAACTGTTTATTGTATTTAATCAGCTCATTGATTAATGATTCTGCATTGCTATAATGTACATTGTCATCGCCCGTACCATGCACCAATAATAGATTTCCGCTTAACCCTTTTGCATACGTCATAGGTGAACCTTTTCTGAAATCTTGCATGTTTTCTTGAGGCAAACCCATGTATCGCTCGGTGTAAATGTTATCGTAAAACAACAAATTGGTAACCGGTGCAATGGAGATGCCTGTTTTAAAAATACTCGGAAATTGAAAGAGTAAATTCAATGTAGAAGAACCTCCTCCACTCCATCCCCAAACTGCGACTCTTGATGTGTCTATGAATGGTGAATTTTCTATTAATTTAATTACACCCATTGCCATATCGCGAATGTTGATCTGTCCATTTCTTCTATAAATTGCTTTTCTCCAAGCGGCACCTTTTAAAGAAGGTGTTCCTCTGTTATCTAAAGCAACTTGAATATATCCATCATCAGACATGCTTCCATTGTACAAAAAGTTTTCATGGTTCCCATATTCATCATCTGTGGTTTTTGCTGCCGGTTCGCCGTATACATAAACCACAAGTGGATATTTTTTTTTGGGATTGAAATTTTTGGGTTTGTTAATCCATGCATCTAGTTCAATATTATCCGCAGTTAATAACTTTAAATATTCAACTTGAATTGATGCATCTGTATTAATATTTTTTAAGACAGATTTGCTCGAATTTGTTGGCGTATTTTCTGGAAATTCCACCCATTCTGAAATGGGCGGAGTGTTGTGATTGCTAAAGCGATGGAATGCCATTTTTGCATTTGGAGAAATGTCATAATTATGGGTACCTTTTAAATTTGTGTTGCACAACAATTCCATTGGCTCTTCTTTAAATACTTTACCTGCTGGCGCATTTATTTTTATCCGATATAAATAAAGTTGCGTTGCATTGTCTGGCGAGGCGGTAAAATAAACATAATTATTCGCCTCGTCTATTGCTTTAATTTCACCAATATCAAAATTGCCTTTTGTAATCAATGTGGTGGTTTTACCATCTTTACTTATTTTGTAAATATGCCTCCAGCCATCTTTTTCACTTACCCATAAAAAATCTTGTTTGTTGTTTATCCAACTCCAACCTACCGGATTATCTGTATTCATATCCACCCATGCTTTATCATTTTCTGCCCAAAAAGTTCTGGCATTTCCATCAGATGTATTGCAATAGATTAATTTGCTCTCTTGTTGTCTTCTATCTATCTGCTGAACTATTATTTCATTAACCCCACTCCATTCCATTCTGGTTAAATAATTTTGTCTCGGGTCGCCTTCAATCTTCATCCATTTTGTAACGCCATTTGCCAATAACATAACGCCAATTTTGGCAGAAGATGGAGCATCTCCTACTTTTGGGTATTCTACAGGAATAATTTTGGAATACACCGAATCTGTTGTGTTAAGCATATAATAATCCCTAATTTTATTGGCATCAATTTGCCAATAGGCAATAGACTTACTATCAGGAGACCAACGAAAGCCATCTCTACAACCAAACTCTTCTTCATAAACCCAATCAAATGTTCCATTAATCAATTTTCGTGTACCATCAATAGTTAGTTTCTTTATTTTAGATGTTGACATATCTTCCGAAAATATATTGTGCTCACTAACATAAGCCACTTGCTTACCATCAGGCGAAAACTTAGCAAACATCAATGATTGCGCTGGCAAATTTTTTCCAAGCTGATGTAATTTTTTTGAAGAGATATCGAACACCCAATAATCTCCCCTAGTTTTATATCGCCAAACTTTTTCCGCATTGGTGTAAAGTAAAATTTTAGAGTAATCCATATTGAATGAAAAACCTTCTATCACTATGGGTGTGTTGGTTCCAACAGGCGTGCATTGTGCTTTTGAAAGTACAACTGTTTGTGACTCTTTTTTAACATCCACTTTTACTATTTCTCCATCAACTATTTTCATATAACTCAACCCATCTTTTGTCCATACAATGCCTTTTCTTTGTGCAACAGAAATTTGAATAAAAGCAAATAAAAACAAAACAAAAACAGATAGATTTTTTAAAATACGCATATCAATATTTTTAGTAAAAATTAAAGATTAAAAATAGTAAATACTTAATCAAATATCGCTTATAGAAAAAAAGAAACTTAATTTTGTTTTACATCAATAATATGGAATCAGCAAAACTTAGATTAGATAAATACCTTTGGTCGATACGTTTATTCAAAACCAGATCATTAGCATCCGAAGCTTGTGATAAAGGGAAAGTAAAATTGAATGGAAACAGTTTGAAACCATCAAGAAATGTGCAAATTGGGGAAGAATACGAAATCAGAACAAGTGAAAAAAAATGGTTGATAATAGTATTGGGTTTATTGCATACTAGGGTTCAATATTCGGAAGCCATAAAATATTATTCGGATATTACACCAGCAGAAGAAACCGACAGAATAAAATTTGAAGCCGCTTTTTTTCAAACTGGAAAAAGACAAAGCAAAGTAGGAAGGCCAACCAAAAAAGACAAACGAGATTTAGACGAATTTTTAGATGTATAAAGCACCCCATTAAATTAAAAAATGAAAATTGATATTATAACTGTAGTTCCTGAAATATTAAGTGGACCATTTTCGCATTCGATAATGAAACGTGCGCAAACAAAAGGATTGCTTGAAGTAAACGTTATAAATTTACGCGAATACACCACTTTTGCGCGCGCTCAGGTAGACGATTATCCGTTTGGTGGAGGTGCAGGAATGGTCATTATGATAGAACCTTTGGTAAATGCTTTAGAAGCGCTGCAAAAAACCACACAGTATGATGAAGTGATTTTTTTAACCCCCGATGGTGAAACATTCAATCAAAAAATGGCGAATCAACTTTCTTTGAAAAAGAATTTATTGATGATTTGTGGACATTACAAGGGAATTGATCAGAGATTTAGAGATCATTTTGTTACCAAAGAAATTTCGATAGGCGATTATGTTTTGAGTGGTGGAGAGCTTGCTGCAGCCGTACTAACGGATAGCATTGGACGATTGCTTCCTGGCGTTTTAAATGATGAAACATCCGCGCTAAGTGATTCTTTTCAAGATGATTTATTGGCACCCCCAGTTTATACCCGTCCGGAAATATTTCGAAATTGGAAAGTACCAGAAGTATTAATGAGCGGCAATCACAAAAATATCGATCAATGGCGTACTGAACAATCTTTGGAAAGAACAAGATTGCGAAGACCTGATTTATTAAACGAATAACTATTTTGTAATAATTGCACTTCCGCAGCTATCGGGTAATGGAACAAAACTAATGTTGTTTTCTGTACAAAATTTTATCACCGCTTGCTTCGCACCTAAATAGGCATCGTTATTAAAATCGTGAATAAAAATATACCCCCCTTTAACTAGTCTTGGATAAAAATATTGCAGCCCATTATAAATCGGATCATACAAATCAGTATCAATGCTCACAAAAGCAAATGTTTCTTCGAGTCCTTTTGCTGTTTCTGGAAAAAATCCTTCTTTAATAATACATTGATTGGGATGAGGCATAATGTCTAGTACTTTTTTTACAGAAGTATTGCTAAAATCTTGATCCCCGTGAGAAAATTTATTAGATTGTTCTGTTTTAATATCTACTTCATCAAACCCTTTAAATGTATCAAAAAGATATAATTTTCTATTGGGGAAATATTGATTGATATAGCGTGCAAACTTTCCTTTATAAACGCCCAATTCGGCCACAGCACCAGACAATTCAGCTTCTTCAATTTGATTGGAAACGAGTTCCAATGTTGAAAGTCGGATATAGTCTAAATAATTTCTATCGTATTCCCTTTTTCTGTTTAAATAATTCAAAGATAAATTGATACGTGCTTTTTGGGCATTAAAAAATGGACCAAATAAAAGATTAAATGCTTTGATTAACATATAAAATAGATTGTTTGCGAATGTAAATTATAAATATTAATTTTTGCAGAATAATAGAATCAATAAAATGTTTAGATTTATTTAAAAACAAGCATGAGTCATTTTTCCATAACGGGCAACATAGTAGATATTCATTCAGCAGATATATTCTGGGGAACGATTCAAATCGAAGGCGAAAAGATAATTTCAATTACCAAAGAAGGCGAATCCAAACAAGGTGAACACTATATTCTTCCTGGGTTTATAGATAGTCATGTACATATTGAAAGTTCGATGCTGGTGCCATCAGAATTTGCCAAGCTTGCTGTAGTTCATGGAACGGTGGGGACCATAAGTGATCCCCATGAAATAGCCAATGTATGTGGAATAGAAGGCGTTAAATACATGATTGAAAATAGTAAAACAGTTCCTTTCAAATGTACGTTTGGCGCGCCAAGTTGCGTACCAGCAACCATTTTCGAAACAGCTGGTGCTGCATTAAACGCAAGTGATGTAGATCAATTGTTGCAACTTTCTGAAATAAAATATCTAAGCGAAGTAATGAATTTTCCGGGGGTGTTAAATGGCGATGAAGAACTGATGGAAAAAATAGCAAGTGCAAAAAAATATAATAAAGTTATAGATGGCCACGCGCCAGGCTTGATGGGAGCAAATGCAAAAAAATATATAGATGCTGGAATAAGCACCGATCATGAATGTTTTACAGCTGCAGAAGCGTTGGATAAATTAAAATATGGTATGAAAATTCTCATCAGAGAAGGAAGTGCTGCCAAAAACTTTGATGCACTTATCGATTTGATGCACGACCATTCAGACATGATGATGTTTTGCAGTGATGATAAACATCCGGATAGTCTTGCATTAGGACATATCAATACATTATGTGCGAGAGCTGTGAAATGCGGAATCGACATTTTTAAAATATTAAAAGCGGCATGTATCAATCCTGTTGAGCATTATAAAATGGATGTTGGATTATTAAAAGTAAATGATGATGCGGATTTTATTGTAATAAAAGATTTGATTGAATTTGATGTGGTACAAACTTTCGTTAATGGAATCCTTGTAGCAGAAAATGGAAAATCTTTAATTCATACAACACCTGCAACAATTATCAATCAGTTTAATTGTGTAGAAAAGTTAGCCTCCGATTTTGAAATCATTTTTAAAGGAGAAGAAAATATACAAGTAATAGAAGCTCTAGATGGTCAATTGATTACAAATAAATTGTTGGTTTCTCCAAAAGTTCTTAATGATACAATTGTTGCTGATGTTGAAAACGACATCTTAAAAATTGTTGTGGTAAATCGATATAAAAATGCACCTATTGCAAAATCGTTTATTAAAAACATCGGCATAAATAAGGGCGCACTAGCATCTTCAGTAGCCCATGATAGCCATAATATTGTTGCCGTTGGGGTTGATGACATATCTATTTGCAAAGCGGTAAATGCCATTATACAAGCAGGTGGTGGCGTTAGTGCTGTAGATGAACACCAAATAAAATTATTAAAACTACCTGTGGCCGGATTGATGAGTAATGAAGATGGATATAAAGTTGCGGATGCGTATACCGAAATAGATCATTTTTCAAAAAATGAATTAGGCAGCCATTTAAGTTCACCATTTATGACCCTTTCATTTATGGCTTTACTGGTAATTCCTCATTTAAAAATAAGTGACCTTGGACTATTTGATGGAGATCGTTTTGAATTAAAAAACTAGTTTGACGCTTTAGCATTAATAATATTCAACTTTACATCACTTGATCCTTTTGGTGCATAAAACTTAGATTTAAATTCCAGAGTTTCGCCTGGTTTTACCTCATTGTAAATGGTTTCCTCATCTTCTTCAAGTAGTGTGCCTGTTTTGCTAAAAAAAGATATTTTGATGGTTACGTCTTTATAAACAGCTACAGTTGCTGTATTTGAAATTTTTCCTTTTACTACAGTTTGACCAATCAAATTATGTTTATCCCTTCCTTCTACTTTTAAAAACTTTTTAGGATTTTTTGATTCAATTTCAGAAATTGTCATTTTACTGGTTTCATAAGTATCGGATTTTGCATCTTGTTTTTTTCCTTTGTCGTTACAAGCAAACAAAAACAATGCAAATACAAAAAGAAACGATTTAAATAAATTCATAAAATAACATTTAAAAAATTAAAATACTTTATTCAAAAAAATAACAACAAGCCTACTTTTTAAAGTAAATTTGTTTAATGACATAATTTAAAATTCAAAAATAAAAAATAAAAATCACACATGGTTACAAATTTAAGCGAAGCCCCTTCATTAGTGAGCAATTGGGTAAGTGAATTAAGAGAAGTTAACATTCAAAAAGATAGAATGCGCTTTAGAAGAAACCTTGAACGCATTGGAGAAGTAGCGGCTTTTGAAATCAGTAAGCAATTGGAAAGTTCAATACTTGATGTACAAACACCGCTTGGAATTCACAAATCAATGCTTTTTAAACAACAGCCTGTTGTATCAACGATATTAAGGGCGGGCGTTCCAATGCATCAGGGTTTACTGAATTATTTTGACAAAGCCGATAGTGCATTTTTATGTGCATACCGAAAGCATAATGAAGATGGCGGTTTTGAAATTAAATTGGAATATATGAGTTGCCCAGATCTCACAAACAGAGACATGATTATTTGCGACCCAATGTTGGCTACAGGTGCATCATTGGTGAAATCAATTGATTTTTTAAAAACAGCAGGTCAATTTAAAAGTTTACATATTGTATGTGCTATTGCCAGCAAATTTGGAATTAAAAAAGTTCAAACAACATTTCCAGAAGCTAAAATTTGGTGTGGTGATATTGATGAAACATTGTCGGATAAAGGATATATTATTCCTGGATTAGGTGATGCAGGCGATTTGGCATTCGGAGAAAAGATTCAACATTAAATTTACAGTATTTGCAGTTTGTAAAAAAACCAGAATATAAAAAACTGTTACTTATCAATTTAAATTCAATAGACATCATAATTTAGTTTTAAATAGAAATTTGACTTTTAAATCTAAATTATTATCTTTACGATAAGCATATTTATCATGAGAAAATTTATAAACATAATTTGCCTTCTATTGTTAACAGCAACTGTTCAAGCGCAAGATCCACATTTTTCACAATTTTTTTCTTCTCCATTAACATTAAACCCTGCATTTACAGGAAAATTTAATGGTACTTGGAGATTGGCTGTAAACCACAGAGACCAATGGCCAACCATTCCAAAAGCTTATGTGACTACTAGTGGATCAATAGATTTTCCCATATTAAAAGGCAAATTACCAGAAGGTGATGTATTTGGAATAGGCATTTCAGGATTAACAGATGCCAGTTCAAACAACGCATTAAAATTAAACTACGGTTCACTTTCTGTTTCTTATCATAAATCGATTGATGAAAATGGATTTAATACATTAGGCGTTGGCTTCCAGGGCACATATTCTTCAACAACAATTGATAAAAGTGGCTTATTGTTTGAAGATGAATTGCGTCAAAATGGATTTCAACCAAATACTTCTGGAGAATATTTAATCAATCCAAATCTAGGTAATACTCAAAAATATTTGGATGTAAATGCGGGAATGTTATATTCTGGTTCGAGCAATGGTGAAAATAATTATTATTTCGGTGTTTCTATGTACCATATTAATCGTCCAAAAGTTAGTTTTTTAAGAAACTCAACTGCAAATAGTTGGTATTTAGCAAGTAGGTTAACGGTACATGCAGGAGGCACATTTCCAATTTCAGATGTTGCTGGTGTAAATGTTTCATTCATTCACCAATCACAAAATAAAGCAAGTGAAACCGTAATAGGGGGTGCACTTTCATTGAATGCAAATGGAGATAAAGACAATCCAACTAGCTTTTATATTGGCTCATGGCTACGTGTAAATGATGCCATCATTCCATATTTGGGATTAGAGTTTTCAGGAATTAGATTTGGTGCTAGTTACGATATAAATACCAGTACTTTAAAAGCAGCAACTGGTAGCAGAGGCGGAACTGAATTTTCTATCATTTATACAAAAAGGCCAAGCGAATACATGGGCATTCCTTGTCCGAGATTTTAATACATATCATTCGGATACTTAAATAATCAGTCACTTTTTTTCATGATTTAAATCCTATATGCTTAAAGAAATCATTCTTTCCTTTCAGGCTTACGGTGAAGCGCACCAATTCATTAAAAAGCATCGATTGTGGAAATGGATTTTCATTCCAGGAATTTTGTATTGTATACTTTTTTTAATTGGATTTTATTATTTCTGGACTTCTAGCAATGAAGCTACCGCATGGATACTCACTAAAATTGGCGCGAAAAGTTGGTTGGATAAAATGCAAGACAGTTGGTTGAGTTTCTTCTTTATCGTTGGACAAGTATTTACACATTTATTTTTACTCATTTTTTATTTCTCCTTATTCAAATTTACATTTCTTGTAATTGGCTCACCAGTATTTGCTTATTTAAGTGAGAAAACAGACAGTATTATTACAGGCAATGATTATCATTTTGATTTTGCTCAATTGCTTCAAGATATGTTGCGTTCCATTAAAATTGCACTTCGTAATTTTTCTTGGCAAACGATTTACATGCTAGCTTTTTTTATCGTTTCTTTTGTTCCATTAATTGGATGGATAACACCTTTAATTGCCATATTTATAGATTGTTTTTATATGGGATTTTCAATGCTAGATTACAGTTGCGAACGAAATAAATTAAGTTCATCTGCAAGCATCGATTTAATTGGTCACCATCGCGGATTAGCTATTGGAAATGGAATGGTATTTTATATGTTTCATGCCATCCCTTTTTTGGGTTGGATGTTAGCTCCAAGCTATGCCGTAGTTGCAGCAACATTAAGCATACATAAAGCAAAAGAAAACAAATTGATATCTTTCTAGATGAAAACGACTGTATTTTTAATTCCCTGTTTTTTAGCTGAAGACGCAAACGAAACCATTCCTGCCTATGTAATGGAATCCGTTAAAAAATCGCTGGTCATCTTTGCAGAAAATGAGCGCACAACTAGACGATTTTTAAAATCCATGGACAAAAGCATTTCTATAGATGCTTTTGAATGGCATACGATTCATAAAACGGAAACGGATCAAATAAATATACAGGCTTTTAAAACAGCAATTACCTCAGGAAAAAACATCTCTATAATAAGTGAAGCTGGATGTCCGGGTGTAGCAGATCCAGGGCAACAACTCATTGCTATTGCCCAAGAAATGGGATGCATCATTAAGCCGCTCGTAGGACCAAGTTCAATTTTGTTGGCATTAATGGCAAGTGGCATGAATGGACAACAATTTGAATTTATTGGATACCTACCCATTGAAAATGGAGAAAGAATAAAGAAAATCAAAGAACTTGAATTAAGTTCTTTGAAAAACAACAGTACAAAAATATTTATAGAAACTCCCTATCGCAACAACCCTCTTTTAGAAAGTTTGTTACAGCATTGCAGCGATAAAACCCGCTTATGTATTGGTGTTAATATTACGGGTAAAGATGAAATTATCCAAACAAAGAAAATATCTGATTGGAAAAAAAGCAAACCTGAGCTACATAAGAAACCTGTGATTTTTTTGCTACACGCTGATAGTTAAAATAAAAATAGAAAAATAAAAGCGTGTCCGCCGTGGCGGGTAAAAAGTGAAAAATACGAATTGACAATTTTTTGTTCCACCATATCAGCGAACTTTTTGACTTTTTGACTTTTTGAATTTTGAATTTTTAATTCATTCTCACTAATAGCTCAATCAGCATAATACCAAATAATTCAGGATTAATTTTTAATTCAATTTGATATAAATTGCATTAAAATCGAAAAGGAAATCATGAATATAGCTATAGTTTGTTACCCAACATTTGGAGGAAGTGGTGTTTTGGCAACAGAGTTGGGAAAAGCACTTGCGGAAAAAGGGCATCTAGTGCATTTTATAACATATCAACAACCTGTAAGATTAAGTGGTTTTCATGCCAATTTATTTTATCATGAGGTGCGAGTGCCTACTTATCCTCTATTTGATTTCCCACCCTATGAAACCGCATTAGCAAGCGCAATGGTAGATGTAGTAATCAATCACGACATTCAATTACTTCATGTACATTATGCCATACCTCATGCTGCCGCAGCTTATATGGCAAAACAAATTTTAGCAAAAAAAGGAATTATACTTCCTGTAATAACTACATTACACGGAACGGATATCACGCTTATTGGAAAAGATAAAACCTATAGTCCGGTTGTAACTTTCTCCATGGAAGAAAGTGATGCATTAACAGCAGTATCTGAAAACTTAAAAGAAGAAACCTATAAAAACTTTGATATCTCCAAACCAATAGAAGTGATTTACAATTTTGTGGACATTGCCAATTTTAATAAAAAGCCAGTTGATGCATTCAAAAAAATGGTTGCACCAAATGGTGAAAAAATAATCATGCATGCTTCAAATTTCAGAAAATTAAAGAGGGTTAGAGATGTAGTAGAAATTTTTATTCGCATTGCAAAAGAAATGCCAGCTAAATTATTGCTAATTGGTGATGGCCCCGAAAGGCCCGAATTGGAAGCATACACACGTTCGTTATCGCTTTGCAATGACATTAAATTTTTGGGTAAGCAAGAACAAATTGAAGACATACTGCCCATTGCAGATTTATTTTTATTACCCAGCGAATATGAAAGTTTTGGCTTATCCGCATTAGAGGCCATGGCTGCTGAAGTACCCGTAATTTCTAGTAATGCAGGTGGATTGCCAGAAATAAACATCAACGGATTCTCTGGTTTTATGAGCAATGTGGGAGACGTAGAAGACATGAGCAAAAATGCAATTTCTATTTTATCAGATCCATTAATACATCAGCAATTTAAAACCAACGCTTTTACGCAAGCAAAACGATTTGGCATAAATACCATTGTACCTCAATATGAAGCGCTTTATGAGCGGGTGTTGGGGAGGAGGAAGGTTTGAGAGGTTTGAGAGGTTTGTAGAGCTTGGGAATCTTCAACCCGTTCAAGATGTTTAGGAGGTTCAATGCGTTCAAATGGTTGTAAGTCGTCTACCTTTGCATGACTTGCGAAAAATAAAATTAGCGCCGGTTTCCAAACCGGTGTTTATTAAAGCATTTCAGACTTTGTCTGATTGAATAAGAAAGGACGAAGTCCTTCGCCTTTTTTTGTCACCGCTTAGAAAACCGGCGCCATATAGAAATGTTTAAATCGCTTCGCTAGTTTAATAGTTTAAGGGTTTAAAAGTTGGAAGCATTTCTAAAAAGTATGAGCGAAAAAGAGAATCAAAGCAATCATTTAGTTCATACTTTCTTCTTCATTCACATAATGTTTTTCGCATGATACATGATGCTAGATTTTGGAAAATGATTCAAGCTCCCTTCACCTTTCGGGGGAAGGGTTGGGGATGGGGGCTTATTATTTCCTTCTCAACCATTTCTCTGGATCGTAATTGCTACTTTCATTAGAAATATAAAAATCAACGGCACCAACACCATCAAAATTTGCTGCTACTTTTCCAATAGATTGACCAGTTTTAATTTGTTGTCCGCGTTGAACAGTTACCCCTGATAAATTGCTGTAAGTAGTAAAATAACGACCATGCTGTATGATAACAACAGTCATGTCTTCAATTACCTGAACAGTAAAAACGGTTCCGTCAAAAACAGCTTTTACCGTAGTGCCAACATCAGATGAAATGGTTACAGACGTTACCTCCATAACGGTTCCGCTTGGTAGCGTATTTTTTCCATAATGCATCAACACCATTCCTTTATCCAATGGCCAAGGCAATGTTCCTTTATTTTTTTCAAAACTAGCATTTAACGCCAAATTATCAGCATTCAACAATACACTCCCTACTGGTTTTGCTGGTGTTGTTTTTGTTGGTGTTGTAGTTGTTTTTGTAATTGGATTGTTTGTATTATTGGTTTTATTTTTTTCAGCTTCTTTACGCAATCTTTCTTTTTCTTTCGCCGCTTCTTTCATAGCTTTTTCTCTGGCCTCAGCTTGTGCTTTTTTAATGGCCGCCGCTATGGCATTGTTTACTTTTTGCATTTGCTTGCGCTTCGCATCTATCTGTTTTACAAACTGCTTACCCTGTTTTTTTAATTCTGCCAACACCCTATCTTTTTCTTTTTGTTGTAATTCAAGCTGAGCCATCTCTTTACTTTGCACATCTAACACTTGATTTTTAACTTCTTTTGTACTGCTTAAATCTGT
>CANKLV010000003.1 GCA_947483415.1 Chitinophagaceae bacterium | reverse complement strand
TTACGCACCGCCTGAAATCAAATCAGCAACTAAACCTGACAGCAGTAATTTAAAAGGACTAAAGTATTGGAAAAAGTATCAACCCAATTCCCACGGCCTATTACTTTATCATGGCGATTTTATTAATTTTTTATCGAAGAGTAGTGAACAAATTTCTTTAATTCTTTTTTTATTAATAGTTTAAATCCTAAATTCATATTACTTAATTTAAGATGTCTGTATAACTAATAATCTATTCCCAATCGAACTCTAAGATTTAATAAATTTTATCATCAATATATTAAATGTATTTTAAATGAGAAAAGGATTTTTAATTATTACTGTATTTTCAATAATTGCATTACTTTTTTCCTGCAATACCAATAAGCTTAAATTTCAAAGTGATATAGAATCGGTGATAAAAAAGCGAAAAATAATCCCGGCACTCTAACTGAACAAGAGTGGAAAGATGCTGATCGCAGAATGAAAAAATTCAAAGAAGATTTTGAATTGAATGAATACAAAATGACCGAAGAAGAAAGAGATAAAGCAAATGAATTAATTGATAGATATAGTCAAATAAGAATCCCCATGCTTATGAAGGAAATGAAAAACGGTTTATCAGAATTTGAAGAAACTATGAAAGAAGCCATGAAAGAGTCCACTGATTCAACAGCTAAATAAAATACAATTTTTCTACGTTTCTGTTGGTATTATGGTTTATAGATTATCTACAAAACCTTTCTTACTGCAATTCAACTATAATTTCATTTTTTCGACTAAACACTTCAAAGGGTGCATTATAGCCAAAGAAATAAAATCGATTCGAATACTTGATACCTTCAGCATCTAATGCTGCTTTTAATTGCTGTTTATACTTTTCTATTTTAGCATCATTAGCCCAACCATCAAAACCTATCGCTGCAACGGTTTTTGCAGGTTCTTCTTTAAATTCTATCCCTGATTGATTTGGCTTAGGAAGCATGTCCTTATTAAATTTCTTAGGAACCATAAACATCATAGTCATCGAGTCGTCTAATGACATCGAAACAGGAGAAGTCATAGCTATTTTTTCACTTCTTTCATTATTTCCAAAAATATATCCAGCTAAAATAGAGAACCCTTTACTTGAAGAATTTTTATACCCTTTTGTGGAGAGTTTGACTGAAGTAAATAAAGTAGTTTCATAAGTTCTTATTTCAAATTGCTTGTATTTTTTATTGACAACGTAAGGGTATCTTTCAATATTTCTTTGTCCTTTTATTAAATAAAGTTGAACAGTTGTAAAAGCTGTTAGGATTATTGCAAGTAAAATCAATAGTATTTTCATTTTAGTATTTAGTTACTTTTATTTATGACTACCCATTACGCTTATCTTCGAAATACATTTCGCCCATCCAATTAAAATACAACAAATTTTTAGAAATAGAGGATATAAGTTTACGTGGATATGCAGGATATTTCGTTAAAAAATTACCAAACGCAAACATCAACCCAAAATTTCGAACTCAAATCCATCAGTACCATTCGACAAATGATCTGCGTACAATTCATTTGTTTTTATTAATAACAAAATGAGAATTGATCTTAAAATTCTGAACTGATTTGTTGTTCAAATTGAATAAGTTCAAAAAACGGTTTTTTATGGCTTTGATACAATCGTCCATTCCATTTTAAAAAATGCTGCTTGATTTTACATTGAAAAGACCAACACAAATAACAGTTTGTTATTTAATTTTAAATGCAATGAAGTAATAGTTGTTGGCTACTCCAATGGGCTCTAACTCTACATAATAACTATTAATGAAGTCCTGGTAAGCCTTAAATTCATGTGTAGGAACACAAAACTCGTCAAACAAAATAATATCTCCTTTTTTTAAATAAGGAGCAAGGCTAGTAAGCGTGTATAAAGTTGCCGTATAAAGATCAGCATCCATCATTACCACATTTCGTTTTGTACTATCAAACTCCTTCAAAAAACCAGGTAATGTTTGCTGAAATAATCCCTGATAAAATTTTCCTCTATTGTCAATAATAACTGGAATAGATCCTGAATTAAAATACCCTTTTTTGTATTGTCCAAAATCTTCTGGCAAACCGGTAAAAGTATCGAAGCCGTAAAATCGCGATGAAGCATTTGTATTTTTTTTCATCCACCATTCAAATGACACTCCAGAAGCAACGCCAAACTCTAAATAATTTATTTCCTCCTCTAATTTTTCATTTTGAATTATATTACTGTAAAGTTTAAATCTCTTTTCATAATCCCATTTTGAAAAAAAATCATTGCCATCGATATCCCTACTTTCATTTATCCATTTCGACATTTTAATTAGTTGTGCGAATTGTATAAAAAATCCTTCCAAAAATCCAAAAATTAAGTGCAGTTTAAATTTAACGAAAATAGACTTGGTAAATCTGGCGATTTTAATGCTCATTTTTATATTTTATTTAATCAAAAATAAGGTATAAAAAAAACAATAGCAAAAAATGAATCTTACTATAAGCAAGGATTAAACGAATTTCTACGAAGCTACAAATAGATATTAAGTCAAATTTTTTTTAATAACCATTAGCCATATTGTAATGGTCGATAGAAATAAAATGTTGATTAGAACAAAGTGGAAATCTCTTTTGATATTCAGAAAATTCTATGGTCATTTATTTATCTAAATCATCATTCTACTTCTTGCTTATTTTATCATTGGTAAGCCATATGGCTCCGAAACATGGTATCGTAAAAAAATAGTCATTCCTGTTTCTTTACTTATTGCATTGATTGCCCTTTATTGGACTTGCATACGATTATTTATGCATGTTTAGTTTTGTTTGTAGATTAAAATATATTTACAAACTAAATTAAGTTGCTCATCATGAACATTAAGAAAACCAAGTCTTTTGTGCTTATTTCTTTTACATTGGCCACACTTGGACTTTTGTATTTTATTTTGATCACTTATTACGATTTAAAAGCAGCGTATACGGAATCAACCAATATTGAAACATCTTTAAAAAGATTAAATCAATTACAAAAGATAAATGATAACCTTAAGCAATTAGAAACTTTACAATTGAATTATTTAATTGAAAACAATGAAGTGCACGTTGCCAACTTTCTAAACTTTGAAGATTCACTTCGCAAAAACATTTTTGAATTACAAAATTTAAAAGGCGAAAAAAATAACGAGAAAGATGATTTTGAAAAACTTAAATCTGCTATAGAAAATAATATTTATTTTTTAAAAGAATCGATTAACGTAAGAAAAAAATGGGGGCATGATTCAGCAAATCATTTTGTTTCATCGAGCAAAGGAATTTCATTAATGAATGCGTTTGAAATTGAACATGCTGCATTTTCGGAAAAAAACATTAATAAACTTGAAAAATCAAATTACTTAAATAACAAATTGTTGAATAACCGATTTGCTATTATTAACATTGGATATACCATTTCAATTTTGTTTTTTGGTTTTATGTTTTTTTGGATTTTTCGCAAACTAAAAAAACTTCGAATTAGAGAACGCCTTTTACAACTGAACAGTTCTATCTTATTAAACATTTATGACCCAATTATTACAACGGATAAAAATTTTATAATTACA
Source organism: Chitinophagaceae bacterium (assembly GCA_947483415.1). Taxonomy (GTDB): domain Bacteria; phylum Bacteroidota; class Bacteroidia; order Chitinophagales; family Chitinophagaceae; genus Ferruginibacter. The sequence continues at coordinate 37,447 of CANKLV010000003.1, read as the reverse complement.
GATTGGAACATTTATGCAGAACAATTATTTGGATTTAGCAAAGCAGAAGCTGTTGGTGTTCGATTATCCATTTTATTAAAAACAGATTTCGGAGCCAGCAATTTAGAAGAAGTACTTTCCAAAATAGATTTGGATAAAAAGTGGAACGGGAACTTAATTTACATAAGTAAAGACGGAGCGCCAATTAATGTTAATGCTTCAACCTCTAACTTTTACGACGAACAAAATAAAGCCATTGGCACCGTAACCGTAATTAGAAATATTTCAAACCAAATTGATATTCAAAAAAATCTTGAAAAAGAAGTTGAATTAAAAATAAGTGAGCAAAAACTGATAAATACACGATTTGAATTAATGATGGAGGCAACTGATGATGCCATTTGGGATATGAAATTTGGCAGTGATAAAATTTGGGGAAATAAAAAATACTTAAGCTATTTCAAAAAAATTGTTGATGAATATATTTTTTACGATGAATTGCAATCTCGAATTCACCCAGAAGATTTTACTACATTAAACACGCTTATTACAGATACACTTGTTAACAAAAAAACGATTTTTTATTTTAAATACAGGTTCAAAAAAAATGAAGTTGAGTGGCTAATATTGGTTAACAAATCAATCATCATTTACAACGAAAACGGAGAACCAACAAGACTTGTAGGGTGCGTACAAAATATCACCATTGAAGAAGAAATAAAGCAAGAAATTATAAATGAAAAGGAATTGTCTGATGGGCTCATAAACAGTTTACCAGGGATTTTTTATATGTTCAATAAAGAAGGTGATTTCATGAGATGGAATGATAATATTCTAAACATAACCGGTTACAATAAGAAAGAGATGGCTAGATTACATCCACTTGATTTTTTTGTAGAAGAAAACAAATCAATTCTTATAGAAAAAATAAATGGTGTTTTCGAAAACGGAGCAGATTCAATTGAGGCAGATTTACTTACAAAAGATGGTCGAAGAATTCCTTATTATTTTACCGGTATTTATATTAAAATGGGAGACCAAGATTGTATGATGGGCGTAGGCATTGATATTTCGGAGCGCGTAAAAGTTCAACAAGAATTACGAAATTTGGCAACAGATTTGCAAAACATCAGAGAAGAAGAAAGAACAAGAATTTCAAGGGAAATACATGATGAATTAGGTCAGCAATTAACCGGATTAAAAATGAGCATCTCTTGGTTGAATAAAAAATTAATAAATGCAACACCGGAAATTTCAAACCACATCAATCAAAGTATCGCATTATCTGATCAAACATTAAAAACGGTTAGAAGAATTGCGGCTCAACTCAGGCCCAGTATTTTAGATGATTTGGGGCTTATTTCTGCTTTGGAATGGGAATCTGATGAATTTCAAAATCACTATAATATTGAAACCAGTTTTGTAGCAGAAAACGTAACTTCAACAATAGATCAAAAAATATCAACCGCTATTTTCAGAATATTCCAAGAGAGTTTAACCAATATTCTTAGGCATTCAAAAGCAACAATGGTTACAACTGTTTTTTCTGAATTCAATCATCATTATATTTTTAAAATAGAAGACAATGGAATTGGATTTGATCATTCATCAGATAAAAACAAAAGAAGTTTAGGATTATTGGGCATGAAAGAAAGAGCGATTATGATTGGCGGCATATTAACCATTAAGAGTACGCTGAATAAAGGCACGATTTTGAATTTACAAATCCCTAAAAATAATTTACAAGATGCTTGACATTTTAATTGCTGACGATCACACCGTTGTAAGAAAAGGCATTCAACAAATATTGCAGGAAGGTTTCCCTGATTGTAATATCGGCGAAGCAAAAGATGCGGAATCTATGATTGAACAAATCATTCAAAAAAATTGGGATTTGGTCATTAGTGATTTATCTATGCCAGGAAGAAGTGGATTAGATGCATTGCCACAAATTAAATTATTAAGACCCAAACTGCCCGTTTTAATTTTAAGCATTCACTCCGAAGATCATTATGCCATTCGTGTTTTAAAGGCTGGGGCATCGGGCTATTTGAGTAAAGATTTGGCGCCAGAAGAATTGGTTGACGCAGTTAAAAGGGTGCTTAATGGAAAAAAATATATTACCCCAAATGTTGCAGAAAAACTAGCTTCTATAGTTGATAAAAATAATGGCGCGCCGCTTCACCATATCCTATCTGACCGGGAATTTACGGTGCTTCAATTGCTGGCGTCTGGAAAAACCATTTCTGAAATTGCAGACTCTATGCTTTTGAGCTTAACAACAGTAAGTACTTATCGTTCAAGAATCTTAACAAAGATGAACATGAAAACCAATACTGCACTCACTTTATATGCACTTGAACATAATTTGATGCAGTCGTAAGGGTTGAAGATTTTACTTGTAAGGGTTGAAGATTTTCAACCCCTACATTTTTCATCTTCTTCAAGTCAATTTTTGGGGTTATTTGAAATGTACATTGATATTTCATTATATGCTTGGTCATTATTAATTATGACTTCGTAATAATTACGTTGCCAAACATCATGTATGTCTGTATTTTGTCGCATCCATTTGGTTACGCCAATTTTAAAACCTCGCACAATTGATCCAATAGAACCAGGAATGATTTTTTGAAATTCATTTCGTCGAGGTTGAAGATTTTCAACCCCTACTTTGTTATTTAATTCAATAATTGCATGAATGTGATTGGGCATAATTATATAATCGTGTAAAATTACATTTGGAAAATGATTTGGAATATCTAAGCAACATTGATTTGCTATTTTACCTGCATCACTTAATTGCATTTCAACTTTGAATTTCTCATGCTTATTTAATTGAATTTCTCCAAAAAGACTTCTCCTATTGTGGCAATTGATGGTAAGAAAATAAAGTCCATCTTGAGCGTAATCAAAATCTCTTAATCGAAAAGATTTTCGACCTTGGATTTTAGAATTAAAAATATTCATAGTGTTAATTTCAATTTGGGGAAATTAACTTACAAAATGATTAATTCAATTATTCGATGTTGTAATGTTTTTTTACAACGGACATTTCTGATGGTAATCTATTATCTCAATCGGAATATGCGGAAATTGATACTCTGAATAATGTGCAGTTATTTCATCAAGCACCTCGTTGATTTCTTGAGGCGAATTTAAGGTTACCAGTCGATATCTGAATTCTTTTATACCCGGAAGTCCTTTTAAATAATTGGTATAATGTCTACGCATTTCGTTGATGCCCACTATCGGACCTTTCCAATCAATTGATTTATGCAAATGCTTTTTACACACTTCAATTCTTTCGGCTAATGTTGGTGGAGGAAGTAAAGTTTGATCTTTTAAATAAGCTTTTATTTCGCGGAAAATCCAAGGGTATCCAATGGCAGCACGACCTATCATTATCCCATCTACCCCATATCGATTTTTGTATAGCAATGCTTTTTGTGGACTATCGATATCTCCATTTCCAAAAATCGGAATATGCATCCTCGGATTGTTTCTCACTTTGGCAATTAAACTCCAATCTGCTTCTCCTTTGTATAATTGCGCCCTTGTTCTACCATGTATAGCTAAAGCTTTCACACCAACATCCTGCATACGCTCCGCAACTTCTTCTATGTTTTTTGATTGCTCATCCCAACCCAATCTTGTTTTTACTGTCACGGGCAAATTGGTACTTTTTACAACGGCTTCTGTTAAACGAACCATTAAATCGATATCTTTCAGTACACCTGCGCCAGCACCTTTACTTACTACTTTTTTCACCGGACAACCAAAATTTATGTCTACTAAATCAGGGTTTACCGTTTCGCAAATCCTTGCACTCATCGCCATTGCCTCCTCATCTCCGCCAAATATTTGAATGCCAAATGGACGTTCTTCTTCACTGAAATCTAATTTTTTCAAACTCTTAATGGCATCGCGTATCAAACCTTCGCTGCTAATAAATTCACTGTACATTAAATCTGCTCCGTTGTCTTTACAAACAGCGCGAAAAGGTGGATCACTCACATCTTCCATAGGTGCAAGTAAAATAGGAAATTCTGGTAATTGTATATTGTCAATTTTGGGCATAGATAATTTGTATATTGCACGCTAAATTACAGCTAAATAACTGGTTATGCAATATAAAAGCAATAAAGGTTTTACCGGAATGGGACAATTGGGAATTTTATTAGTCCTAATTGGAGGTTGTGTTATTATTGCTACAATTGTTCAAATTGCAATGGGCATGCAAATGATTCCCAAAAACACTGGATTTAATGGAATTGAAAAAGCAATAATGGATGCCATTAAAAAACCAGAGAACATCAATTTAATGCGATGGATGCAGTTTTTCAACACTTTCTTTTTGTTTTTTGTACCCGCTTTTATTTATTCTAGGATATGCAATGGAAAAAACATTTTTTGGTTGGGCTTTAATAAATACATAAACGGATTTCAAATATTGATTGGCTTTCTCGTTATGTTTTCAGCCAATTTAATGGCCGAACCTTTGGCAGAGTTCTCAAAATCTATCGTTAGTCATTTTCATCAATTAAATACATTGGCACTCAGTTTAGAAAAAACTTACAGCGAGAATGTGATGATATTTAGTAAAATGAACGATGCTTCAGATTTGTTTTTGGCTTTGTTTATTATGGCATTTTTACCCGCATTATTCGAAGAAGTATTTTTTAGGGCTGCTTTACAAAATCTATTGGTGAATTGGTGGAAGAAACCAATCCTAGCGATTGCCGTTTCCTCTTTACTTTTTAGCTTGGTCCATGGGTCAATATTTCTATTTTTAAGTAGAGCTATACTTGGTTTTGCACTTGGATTGCTTTATTACAAATCAAAAAACATTTGGGTAAATATAATTGCTCATTTTCTCAATAATGGAATAATAATCGTTATGATGTTTATTTTTTCATTACAAAATAAAAAAATAGATGTCAATGATGTAGAAATGAAAACAGAATGGTGGTTTATTTTTTTAGCCGCCGGGTTCTTGATTTTATTATTTAAAATGTTTGACAAATACTCAAAAAATAATAAGACTAAAATTGAACATAAAAGAAAACAACTTTTAGAAATAGATTTTATCGAACCTTAAAAATTCAGTTTTCTAAATCAATTTAAAAACTCTGGTGATAATATTTTAAAAATAGCTTTTTCAATATCCAACGTTAAGTAAAAATTATCTTTTAAAATTCTGATAAATAACTAAACTAAAAAATTACATTTGTCCGATAAACAATTTAATATGGCTTTCAACACAATTTTTAAAATCTTTCTACCAAAAGACAAGATATTTTACCAGCTTTTTGAAAACGTTTCAACCGTTTTGGTAAAAATGGGTGCTAAATTAGTAGCTATTGTAAATGAGGATGACTATGAAAAGCGTCAGGCTTTGATTAAAGAAGTAGAAGATATGGAGCATTTGAATGATGATTATACCCACCAAATCTTTACAGAATTGGGTAAAAATTTCATTACGCCATTCGATAGAGAAGACATACATTATTTAGCAACTGCATTAGATGATATTGCAGATTATATCTATGCATCAGCAAAAAAGATCAATTTTTATCATGTAAATCCAAATGATGAAGGCATCAGAAAAATGGCCGATTTAATTACTTTGGGTTGTAACCAGGTACATAACGCTGTAGTTGAAATAAGAGACATGAAAAACATGCGCAAAATTACAGACGCTTTGGTAGCGATAAACAACATTGAAAATCAAGCCGATCATGTATTTGATATGAGTATTGAAAATCTTTTTGCTACAGAGCCTGATGCTAAAGAAGTGATTAAAAAAAGAGAAATTTATCAAGTAATGGAAATTGTAACTGATAAATGCGAGGATGTAGCTAATGTCATTGAATCTATTATTATTAAATATGCGTAGAACTAAAATAAATCAATCCATTATTTTAGCATAGATTTAAAAATGACTTATGACTTTACTGATAGTAATTGTAATACTTGCCTTAGTCTTTGATTACATAAATGGATTCCATGATGCGGCAAATTCTATTGCAACCGTTGTTTCTACTAAAGTACTTACGCCAACACAAGCTGTAATTTGGGCAGCTACTTTTAATTTTGTAGCGTTTTTTCTATTTCAGGATCATGCAGTTGCCAACACCATTGGTAAAACTGTACACGCTGAATACATTACCCTTCCTGTTATTTTATCTGGATTAATTGCTGCTATTTTTTGGAACTTGCTTACTTGGTGGTTCGGAATTCCCTCTTCTTCATCTCACACATTAATCGGTGGATTTGCCGGAGCTGCAATTACACACGCCATTTTAAAAAACGGGTTTTCTCCAATTGAAACCATTATTGAAATAAAAAAGATTTCAGAAATCATATTATTTATTTTTCTGGCGCCATTAATTGGAATGGCCATTTCTATTTTTATAACCATCGTTACCATTATTCAAAATTTCTGGCTTAAAATCGGCATAATTGTATTGGTTTCCATTGTCACTTGGTTTTTATTTGCACAGTTTGAACAAAACAAATTAAAAGAAAACATTACAAAGTATTATAAAATTGAAGCCTTAAAGAAGGAAGCTCTAAATAACTCAGCAAAGAAAATAGAACTTGAACAAACTCAACAAAAAATAGATAAAATTCAACCTTATCTCAAGGAATATAAATCTTTGGGTGCCGAAAAATTAACGGCTACAATTAAAATGAATGTCGATCAATCTATTGATGATAAAAAATTCATTTCTGCCGTAAAAAAATCAGACAACTCTTTAATCGTAAATATCATTTTTGGAATGATTGTCATTTTCATAGTGGTGTATTTTTATTCCGAAAAAATCAGTACGCCAACTGCTTATAGAACAGCTAATATGTTCAAAAAACTTCAGTTGCTTTCATCCGCTGCTTTCAGTATTGGACATGGTGGAAACGATGCTCAAAAAGTGATGGGGATTATTGGAGCAGCGTTTGTTGCATATAATAGTCAACGCTATGGAGATGTTGGTGCAGTTTTAAAAGAATTAACTTGGGTTCCTTTAGCTTGTTATACTGCCATTGGATTAGGCACCATTAGCGGTGGTTGGAAAATCATTAAAACAATGGGGTCTAAAATCACTAAAGTAACGCCACTTGAAGGTGTTGCTGCCGAAACATCAGGAGCGTTTACTTTATTCATGACCGAACAAATGGGCATTCCAGTGAGCACAACACATACCATCACGGGTTCAATCATTGGTGTTGGCGCTACAAAACGTCTTTCCGCTGTTCGTTGGGGTGTAACCATCAATTTATTATGGGCTTGGATATTAACCATTCCAATTAGTGCATTAGTTGCAGCCATTATTTATGGATTGATTCACATGTTTTTCCCGGCCGCTTAAAATTTTATTAGGGTCACTTCGTAGTTTTTCGTTTTCTTTGTGCATTATTTAGAAGCAAGTTTTTTTGCAAAAAGTATTATGAATAAAATTCTAGTTACAGGCGGTTGTGGTTATATAGGTTCGCATACTATGGTTGATTTAATTCAACACGGATTTGACGTAATATCTGCAGATAACAACAGTAGAAGTAATGCCAGTATTTTAGACGGGGTTGACCGCATTACTGGAAAAAAAATAAAAAATTACCTGGTTGATTTATGTGTATTTGATGATACTCACGCGGTTTTTCAAGAAAACCCTGATATCGTTGGAATTATACATTTTGCCGCTTTTAAATCGGTTGGAGAATCAGTAGAACATCCATTGCGTTATTTCGATAACAACATCAATTCTTTGATAAATATTTTACGATGTTGCGAAGAATTTTCTATCCCGAATTTTGTTTTCTCTTCTTCTTGTACTGTTTATGGAAATCCAGATGAAAGTCCGGTGATTGAAGAAACCCCCACCAAACTTGCCGAATCGCCATATGGTTATACCAAACAAATGGGCGAACAAATTGTACAGCAAACCGTCTACAGCAACAATATTCAATCTATTTTACTCAGATATTTTAATCCAGTTGGTGCACATGTTTCGATAGAAATTGGAGAATTGCCCATTGGAAAACCTGCAAATCTTGTTCCTGCTATAACACAAACTGCCATTGGTAAATTGCCTCAAATGCAAGTTTTTGGAAATGATTATCCAACCCGTGATGGAAGTTGCGTAAGAGATTATATACATGTTTCGGATATTGCACATGCGCATACATTAGCATTAAATTATTTAATCGCGCAAAAGAATACCCACAATTGCGAAATATTCAATTTGGGCACTGGTAATGGATACACTGTTTTAGAAGTGATAAATACATTTGAAAAAGTTAGTGAAACCAAATTGAATTACCAAATATCAGGAAGAAGGTCAGGCGATATTATGGGCATTTATGCAAATAATGAAAAAGCAAAACAGTTGCTGGGTTGGGTGCCACAGTTTAATTTGGAGGATATGATGCGCACTGCTTGGCAATGGGAATTGAAACTGAAAAATTTAAACCAAAATAAATAACAACACAAAAGTTACAATATGCTATCAAAAATACAATCAACAGGAACAAAAGATACAAGAAGTGGATTTGGAGATGGAATTTTAGAAGCGGCAAGAGAAAATCCAAATATCATTGCATTAACTGCTGATTTAGCTGGCTCTCTTAAACTTAATGGATTTATTAAAGAATTTCCTGAGCGTTTCATTCAATGCGGAATAGCCGAAGCCAATATGATGGGCATCGCTGCTGGATTAACGATTGGCGGAAAAATTCCTTTCACCACTACATTTGCTAACTTTTCTACCGGAAGGGTTTATGATCAAATTCGTCAGAGTATTGCTTATAGCGGGAAAAATGTAAAAATATGTGCTTCTCATGCAGGACTGACACTTGGAGAAGACGGCGCTACACACCAAATTCTTGAAGACATTGGCATGATGAAAATGTTGCCAGACATGACAGTTGTAGTTCCTTGCGATTACGCTCAAACTAAAGCAGCTACAAAAGCAATTGCAAATATGGAAGGACCAGTTTATCTACGTTTTGGTCGTCCAGCTTGGCCAATGTTTACACAAGAATCTGATTTCGTATTGGGAAAAGCACAAGTACTTGCAAATGGAACCGATGTGAGCATTTTCGCTTGCGGCCATTTGGTTTGGCTTGCTGTTGAAGCGGCTAAATTACTTGAAGCAAAAGGCATCTCTGCAGAAGTTATAAATATTCATACCATCAAACCACTTGATGTAGAAGCAATACTTTCCTCAATTCAAAAAACAGGTTGCGCCGTTACTGCGGAAGAGCACAATATCATTGGCGGTTTGGGTGATAGCATCGCTCAAGTTGCTTCGAAACATTGTCCTATTCCAATTGAATACATTGGCACAAATGATACTTTTGGAGAAAGTGGAAAGCCGGCTGATTTATTGGTGAAATATGGTTTGGATGCCAATCACATCGCAGCAGCAGCTGAAAAATCAATCTCAAGAAAAAAGTAACCCTTTCTGATTTTTTTAAAATAGAATTTGGTTAGTTAAACCTCTACGGGAATTGTATGTCTTAACTTTTTTTCAAATAAATTTGACTATGATAAATCCTGATGAAGACGTTGATTTAATCTTTCAGTTCAAAAATGATATTAATAAAGAAGCCGCGTTTACCAAAATCATTAAAAAATATCAAGAACGATTATATTGGCATATTAGAAGAATGGTTGTAGAACATGAAAATGCCAATGATGTTTTACAAAATGTATTTATTAAAGTGTGGAAAGGACTAGCCAATTTTAGAGAAGACAGCCAACTCTACACTTGGCTTTATAAAATCGCAACCAATGAAAGCCTCACTTTTATAGCTTCACAAAACAAAAGAAAATCCATTTCTTTTAGCAATGAAGAATCAAACTTATCCAATAAAATTGTTGCAGACCAACATTTCGATTCAAACAAAATAGAATGGAAACTTCAGTTGGCCATTCAAAAACTCCCTGAAAAACAACGCGTTGTATTTTTATTAAGATACTACGAAGAAATGCCTTACGGCGAAATGAGCACTGTTTTGGAAACAAGTGAAGGTGCTTTAAAAGCCAGTTATCATCATGCCGTAAAAAAAATTGAAGACTTTATTTTAAATCATTAAACATATTTAAAAACAATCCGTCTTAAACCGACATGAATCAAAACGAAAACATACAAGAAGAGCTTTTAACCATCAGTGAAGTAGTTGCAAATATTCCAAAATGTAATGTATTCGAAGTTCCAGAAGGTTATTTTGACCATGCTCAATCTGAAGTTTTAATTAAATGTATTGAATCCCCTGTTTTTGAAACATCTGAAAACTATTTCGATCAACTCCCTGAAATTATACTTGATAAAATAAAAAATACGGATTCTCCAGAAGAAGAAAATCTTATTTTATCAACCCCAATAATAGAAAACCCGTACCAAGTACCGAATACATATTTTAAAACATTGCCTGATAATATTTTACAAGCTGTAAAAAAACCGGCAAAAGTCATATCAATTTCTAAAAATCATATTTGGATAAAATTAATCGCAGCTGTTATTGTTGGATTAATAGGATTTGCCATTGTCATTAATTTACCTAAAAAGCAAGATGAAGGAATTTCTTTGATAGAAAAAGAAGCAAAAAAAATCATTTTAAATAATAGCTTCGAATCAGAATTTGAGCAAATTGATGAAAAAGAAATGGCAAATTATTTGGAAGAAAATGGATATGATGTAAATGCAGCTTTAGTAGCATCATTAAATGAAGACGAAATCAATTTAGATAATGATGATCTCTTGTATGATGAAGAAGCCGTTGACAATTATTTATCCAGTTTAAAAACGGCTGAAAAAATCAACTAATCAACAACCAATTATTTTAAATTTTAAAAATAAAAACATGAAAAACCAATTTTTAACCGCACTCTTTTTTGTAGCATCTGTAACGGGTGTTTTTGCACAAAAAAATCCAAATGGTTTAGGAGACAATCAACCAGGAAGACAAAAAATAAAGTCATTATACATCGCTTTTATTACACAAGAATTGAACTTATCTGAAACAGAAGCGGAGAAGTTCTGGCCAATTCATCACCTTTATAACGAAGATTTAATGGCATCAAACAAAGGAGTACAAAATGTTTTAGAAAAAGAGGAAGCCAATTTAAACACTAAGAAAAAATACAACGATAAGTTTATTAAAGTTTTAGGCGCTGAAAAAACAAACTTGTTCTTTATCAAAGACAACGAATTCAGAAAGAAAATGGTAGAGAAATTAAAGAAACAACGTTTAAAGAAAATGGAAGAAAGAAAAGGGAAATCCTAATCCTTCAACATTTCTCTAAGTCCTGTAAAGATTTATTAGTTATTGCTTTTGAATAATCTCTTTCAACAATTGCTGATTAATTTTTACAGGATATTTTTTTTGTAGTTCTGCAAGCCATCTTTTTTCAACTACCCCTTGGTAATCGTTTATAACCATTCCTCTAGCATCTTCAAAGCTACGCTGCTCGCCGTCATTGTAGAATTTTAAGTACTTCATAAATCCTGCCGTTCCATCGCTGTTAATTGTTACTTGCGAATAGCTTTCTTCAGCAGCTGTAGAATCCGCATTAATTTGTGTTAGTTCAAATCTTCCGCTATCGCCTTGCAATTCGCCTTGATTTACTTCTACAAGTTCTTTCCAATTCACGCCACTTTGTATGCTTTCTTTTGCTGCTTTTGCAATGTCATCAGATACCGCGTTCATAATCAACACGTCGGCACTTTTAGACCAGATGTATTGGTTTTTATGCGCATTATAATATGCGCGTAAACCTACAGAATCAGAAGAAGCTTTTGACCATACATTTTTCTCCATAATTTCAAACAACAAGTTTCCTTCTTTAAATTCCTGCATTTGATACGCAAAATCTGCATTATAAAACTCAAGATTATTTTTATAATAATTTAAAGAAGCATAAGTTTTAAATTTCTCCCAAAGCATTGCGTTGGTTTCCATTTTAAACAAATCAGGATTGCCTTTGTAATCTCTAACAAAATTCAACCAGTCTTCACCCGTAGCATTCCCTTTTGTAAAATTGATAAGCACTTTTTTACTGATGGGTTTGGTTGCAGGTGCATCTGGAATTTCAAAATCAAACATAACGCTATCCGCAAAATTGAATAAATCTTCTGCTTTTACTGCATTCGTTAATTTGAATCCTATTTTGGTAATGATGTCTTTTGCAAATTTATCTTTGGCTATTTTAATACGATCGTCTTGTTGAAGTTTTTGTTTTAAATCATACAACCAGTTGTCATCGGCTTTTAATACCGGAGCAGGCGTTTGAGAAAGTCTTTTTAAAATATGTATGCCAAATGAAGTTTGAAATGGTTCAGAAATATCGCCATCTTTATTTAGTCTTATTGCTTCTGATTCAAATACATTATCATACTTACCGGTTCCAAACTCTGGTAGTTCGCCTCCATTTAAATAGGTTAGCTTATCATCACTTACAAATTTTGCTAGATTCGAAAAATCTGCACCATTTTTTAATATTGTATACACAGAATCTGCTTTAACCTTTAATACTTGCATAATTGCCTCATCAGCATTTTCTGGCGTTGAAAATAATATTTGTGCCATTTTCCATTTACCCACACTTTTTCTTTTTTCTAAAACACTAAATACATGCCAAGCTTTTTTTGCACGATAAGGGCTTGACGTTTCACCAGGTTTTAATCCGTAAACGATATTCTCATACACATAAGGCAAAGAGAAAACGGTTAAAAATCCCATATCTGAATAATCAACCAATGGACTTTCTGAATTATTAATCCTTGAATTGGGCATTTTTTTTAATTGCTCTGAAATTGCTTTAATGGCATTATATTTTGCCATGCTATCTTCAGGTGAAGTGTTTTCATCAATCGTAACAGAATATCTTACTACATGTAAATCTGATAAACTTCTGGTGTATGCTTCATCTGTAAGGGCATTAAATGTTTTTTCATCACTTAGATAATTCTCAATGATTTGTTTGCGAAAATTATCTACATCTGCTTTGAACTGTTCTGCAGTATCTAACCTCAATTCCATCGCTTCCATTACCTTCATTTTGAAGTTGGCATATAAATCCACGTATTCCTTGACTGATTTTTCTCTGGTGTTGTCTGATGCAGGTTTATTTTTATTATATGCTTTCAAAAACTCAACCTTACTTATTGAATGCTTACCGTAATTTATTAAGGGTTGTTGAGCAAATAAAGTAATACCCATCAGCATTTTTGCTGACAACAAAATAATTTTTTTCATTGTTGAAATTTATAAGAAAGATTATTCTTTTTTATCCGAACTATTGCTCCATTTGGCTTTTAATAAATCATTTAATTGCTCCCATCCTAATTTTTTGCCAATGATGCGTTTTTCTTTATCCAACAAAAACAAAGTTGGGGTTTGAATCACATCATATAATTGACGGAAGCTGGCTCTTGATTCATCAGAAACCTTTTTTTCCATCGCTTTGGTTTCGTAAATATTTACCCAATCCCCTAGATTGTGTTCTTTCAAATAATTTACCCACTCTTTATATTTATCATTATCCGATAATACAGAGTAAATTTTTACGCCACGCGCTTTCCAAGTTGCCCTGTATAGCGAATCTATTCTTGGAACTTCTTCTTTACAATGTCCGCAGGTTGGATCCCAAAATATCACCATAGTATACTCGGCATTTACATTATATAAATTCATCGGCTTCCCGGTTGAATCCACCATTTCTAAATCAGCCGCTTTTACACCAATTAAATTGCTCATTTGCATGTACGCTCTTCTCGAAATGGTTTCCATCTGCTTTTCATTCAACCAACTTGATAAACCTTTACTATGATACTTTTCAAATAGATGTACAAAAATCGCATCTTGTCCCATGTATTTTGGCTGGATATATTCATCTGTAAACCAGTTCAACATAAACTTATACATCTCTGGGCAGCTACGCGCCAACAATAATTTATAGTCTAAATCTTTAATAATACTATCAGATGATTGAGGCATAATCTCTCTGTAATAACGCTCAAATTTTGGCAAGAAAAATGGTGTTCTTATTACAGATTCATCCATAAACGTTACGCCTTCCCAATATTTCTTTTTGTAGTAATTATAATTGTCTACTGAGTCTTGTCTGTTCTTTGGTTTTTTTATCAAAATATCTGGTTCCTTCATAGCATAAAGCATCGCAGTCATCATTGATTCCGGATATCTTACCATGATAGTATCTCTATAATCAATAAGCTCTTTATTAAAACGGTTGTAATTTTCTAGATGTAATGCAGAATCTTTTGCTGTTCTTGAAGCGCTATAAGCCGTACGTTCGCGTTGTAACAAACCACCTTTTATACCCACTGTATTTTGGTATTCTTGAAATAGATTATTTTCTTTTGATCCTGTAATTTTTGGATTTTGAAGGTTTAATGTATCCGCTTCAATATTGATTTCTTGTTCTTTACTTACAAAAAAATCAAATGTGTAACGTTTACCTGGAAAAACAATGGCATAAATACCAGCTGGAAGCTTTCTATCTCCTTTAAATATCGCCACTCCTTTTGCATTCACCACGGCCGAATCTTCAATATTTAAATTTTTACCATAATGAAAGCATAAGTAAGCAAGCCCTTCATTGTAACTCGGGGTTTTTAGGGTTACGGTAAAGGATTCTTTTTTTTGTGTTTTTGCTTGTTGAGAAAAAGCAAGAATGGTTGAAAATAAAAATAGACTGGAAAGTAAAATTTGTTTTCTCATAATTTAAAAATGTTGTCAAATGTATCTAAAATAAAGCGTTTTTTTTTATTTTAAAAGGCTGATTCGCAAAATTACAAATCATTAACAAATTAAATTAAACGATTAAAGGTTATTTTTGTGCCGTGCGAAAAAAAAATAAAAACATTATACTGGAAAATATTGAGGTGACCGACTATGCTGCTGAAGGAAAATCGCTGGTTCGCCATGAAGGCAAAGTGGTTTTTGTTTCTGGCGCAATTCCCGGAGATATTGTAAATATTCAGATAGTAAAAAGTAAAAAAGATTGGGCCGAAGGTAGGGCCATAAAAATTGTTGAACCTGCATCCAACAGACTAGCGCCATTTTGTAAACATTTTGGCGTTTGTGGCGGTTGTAAATGGCAAATGCTTCCTTACGAAAAGCAATTGGAGTATAAACAACAAGAAGCCGAACAAAATTTAAAAAGAATTGGCAAAATCGACATTCCAGAAATTTTACCAATTGTAGGCTCCGAAAAAACCACTCAATATCGAAACAAATTGGAATTTACGTTTAGCAATAAGCGCTACCTTACCAATGACGAAATCGACTCCGAAATTAGCATCTCTCCACAAAATGCACTTGGATACCACGCCCCGCGCATCTTTGACAAAATAATTGATATACAAGAATGCTTTTTATTAGACGATGTAAATAATGTTATCAGAAATACCATCCGCGATTACGCCAAGTCAAAGGAATTGGAATTTTACAATATCCGCGATCATACAGGTTGGTTAAGAAATATCATCATTCGCTTTTCAACTACCGGCGAATTAATGGTAAATATTTGTTTGAATCATGAAGACGAAGCCAATACAAAAGAAATGCTCGATTTCCTTTTATTAAAAGTTCCGTCAATTACAACATTACTGTATACCATTAACCCAAAATGGAACGATACAATTTATGATTTAACGCCTGTAGTGTACTATGGCAAAGGCTTTATCATGGAAAAATTGGGAGCTTTAAATTTTATGATTAGTCCAAAATCATTTTTCCAAACCAACACCAAACAAGCCGAAAAATTATATGATATAACGAAATCCTTTGCGGGACTAACTGGGCAAGAAATTGTGTATGATTTATATTGCGGTACGGGAAGCATCGGACTATTTGTAAGTGAAGGTGCTAAAAAAATAATTGGTGTAGAAGTGATTGAAGATGCGATTGAAGATGCGAAAAAAAATGCAGCACTCAACAATATTAATCATGCAGAATTCTTTGCAGGAGATGTAATTAAAATTTGTAACGATGCATTTTTTACTACCCATGGAAAACCGGATGTGGTAATTACAGATCCACCAAGAGTGGGCATGCATGAAAAATTGGTGATTAAATTATTAGAAATGGAAGCGCCAAAAATTGTGTATGTAAGTTGCAACACCGCAACCCAAGCTAGAGATTTAGCGCTTTTGTCGGAGAAATATCAAGTAGAAAAAGTACAACCGGTAGATATGTTTCCGCATACCCATCATATTGAATGTGTGGTATTGCTTACACTAAAATCAAATGATTAACACTTAACTTTGAAAAATGGAATTTAGAAGTTTACAGAGAGACACCCCAATTGTATTAAATCTTATCATTATCAATACCATTGCATACGTGGCACAATTGGCTTTTGCGGGAAGTGGAAATGACAATGCCATAAACGATTTATTTGCATTACATCATTTTAAATCCGATGTATATCAACCATACCAATTGGTAACGCACATGTTTATGCATGGCAGCTTTTTTCATTTGTTATTCAACATGTTTGGATTATGGATGTTTGGTGCATTGATGGAAAAACTTTGGGGGCATAAAAGATTTTTAATCTTTTATTTGATTTGTGGCTTGGTAGCTGGAGTAGCTCAAATGGGAAGTTATGCCTATAGCAACTGGGGATATGATCATAATTTCATGTCGCAAGAAAATATAGAGTTGTATCAAAACATGTTATCAATGAATGCCACAGTTGGTGCATCTGGAGCAATTATGGGTGTTTTAGCCGCTTATGCATTTACTTTTCCAAATACACAATTGTATATTTTCCCAATTCCATTTCCCATTAAAACCAAATGGGCATTAACGGCATTAATTGCATTTGATATTTTTGGTGGAGTAACCAACTCACCTAGTGATAATGTGGCGCATTTTGCACATGTGGGCGGCGCCATAGCCGGATTAATTATTGTAATTTTTTGGAACAAAACAAATAAAAAAACTTTTTTTTAAATGGGAGAATCAGATAGATTTATTGAGTACAAAAATCAGAAGAGAAACTTATTGCGATTTGGAAGCGATAACAATGCATTGGTGGCACTAATTGTGGTCAATGCCGTTTTTTTTATGACCTTACTTTTTTTACAAGTCGCCTTTTTTTTCGACGACAAAACTTTATCAGCATTTTATGATGGAATTATAAAATGGATTGAGCTTCCAGCGGATATAAATTTGTTTTTGCATCGTCCATGGACTATAATTACTTACATGTTTAGCGATACAAATGCAGGACTGATGCGCATTTTAAGCAATATGCTTTGGCTTTGGGCATTTGGATATGTTTTTCAGCAGTATTTGGGAAATGAAAGATTGATTCCAACATACATTTATGGTGGCTTTATGGGCGCAGTTGTTTTTATGTCAGCACATTATTTAATATCTCCCATCAAAGGAAACATTACACATGCAGGTTTAATTGGTGCAAATGCAGCTACTATGGCAGTTGCAGCCGCTACAACAATGATGGCACCCGACCATCGTTTCTTCACTCAAATCAGAAAAGGTATTCCCATTTGGGTTCTTTTGGCGATTTATGTTATAATAGATTTTGCAGGTGTGGCAAGTATGGAGGCGGCACATAGTTTATCGCATATTGGTGGTGCTATTGCTGGCGTTTTAATTGTTTGGTTGTTGAAAAAAGGAATAGATCTGAGTATTTGGATGAACCAATTTTATACCTGGATCATTAACCTACTCACCCCGCAAAAAAAAGATTCGAAAGAATCCATAAAAGATAAAGTTTTTTACAACACCGGCAGTAGAAAACCTTTTTCTAAAACAATGCACGTTAATCAACAAAAGGTTGACGAACTTTTAGATAAAATCAATCTTCAAGGATATGATGCTTTATCAGAAGAAGAAAAAACAGTTTTGAAAAAAGCTTCCGAAGAATAACAAATAAAATCATCATCTGATCCTTTTTTTTCAAAAACTATTTCTTTTGAATTTATAAAGCAATTGTTTTTAGATGCGTAACTTTAAGAATGGCTAATAATTTCTTTCGAAAAGCTGGCAAAACCATTTTAATTACAGCAAATGTATGCTTAGCCATATTGCTGTTATTGAGTATTTATGGCGTCAAGTCCCCGATTGGAGGCCATTGGATTTTTAATATAATTAATCTTGCTTCATTTTATTTTTTCATACTTAATGTTTTTTTCTTTTTCTTTTGGCTTTTCATAAGGCCTGTTTTAACCTTAATCAGTTTAATCAGCATTGTTGTTTGTTGGATGCCCTTGCAGCATGTGTTTCAATGGAGATTAGAAAGTTTCAATTACAAAAAAGACAGAGATAATATTCGGGTGATGAGTTGGAATGTTGAACATTTTGTAATTCTTGAACATAAAACACATCCCGAAAAAAAAACAAAAATGATTGAGATTATAAACTCATTTCATCCAGATATTGCATGCTTTCAAGAAATGGTAGCCAGCGATTCTACCAGAAATGCCATTAATTATATTCCCGATTATCAAAAAAAACTTGGCATAAAAAATTACCATTATGCTTACGATAAAAAATTAGACTTTGATAGAAATCACCATTTTGGAATCATAACATTTAGCAAGTTTCCGATTGTAAATAAAAAAACAATTGTAGTTGAGAAAAAAAATTATAACGCCATTTATCAATACATAGATGTTGTAAGAGAAGCTACTGATACGATTAGGGTGTTTAATATTCATTTGCAATCCCTTCGGTTTTCACCAACCAATAAAATGTATATCGAAAACCCAAGTTTAACAGACGACTATAGTTATTATCAAACCAAATCGGTCATTAAAAAATTAAAGACTGGATTCATAAAAAGGAAAGAACAAATAGAAAACATAAAATTAGAAGTCGATAAAAGTCCTTACCCAGTAATCCTTTGTGGTGATTTTAATGATTTGCCGAATAGTTACGCATACAATCTAATTGGAGAAACCCTGAATAATGCATTTAGATCAACTGGTTCTGGTATTGGAAATACGTTCTCAGGCATTTTGCCTACTTTAAGAATCGACAATATTTTTGTAGATAAAAAATTTGAAATTAACCAGTTCACAAGGGTAAAGAAGAAATTAAGTGATCATTATCCAATTGTTTCGGATGTTAAATTAAATCACTAATTATACATTCAAAAGTACGAATGGGATTTTCTCTTATTCTGTTCGTTTCCCAACCTTATCTTTGTACCTATATTTATTAAAAATGGCATTACATATTTACAATTCTTACACTAGAAAAAAAGAAATTTTCGAATCCATTACTCCAGGTTATGTGGGCATGTATGTTTGCGGACCAACAGTAAGTGGCGAAAGTCATTTAGGTCATGCGCGTCCTTATATTAGTTTTGATGTTGTGTATCGTTATCTAACCTACAAGAAATACAAAGTACGTTATGTGCGCAATATTACAGATGCTGGCCATTTTGAAGAAGAAGGAAAAGAGGCAGAAGATAAAGTGAGTAAAAAAGCGCAGATAGAAAAATTAGAACCTATGGAGTTGGTTCAAAAATATACGAACCTTTTTCATTGGGCAATGAAGCAGTTTAATTGTGTAGAACCAAGCATTGAACCCACTGCAACTGGACACATCGTTGAACAGATTGTAATGATTGAAGACATTATTTCAAAAGGATATGCTTATGAAGTAAATGGTTCGGTTTATTTTGATGTAAAAAAATATGCCGCTTCACATGATTATGGAAAATTAAGTGGGCGTGTTATTGATGAATTATTAGACGCTGGAAATAGAGAAGATGTTAGTAGAGAATTAGATGGACAACAAGAGAAAAGAGAAGCTGCCGATTTTGCATTATGGAAAGCGGCACCTCCAGAACACATCATGCGTTGGAAAAGCCCATGGGGTGACGGTTTCCCAGGTTGGCATATTGAATGTTCTGCAATGGCTACAAAATATCTAGGATCTAATTTCGATATTCATGGTGGTGGAATGGATTTGTTGTTTCCCCATCACGAAAGTGAAATTGCACAAAGTACCATTTGCAATCATTCTGCACCTGTGAAATATTGGATGCATAATAATATGATAACCATCAACGGCAGAAAGATGGGAAAAAGTTACAACAACGTTATTAAACTAACGGAAATGTTTAGTGGCAATCATCCACTTTTAACGCAAGCCTTTCATCCAATGACGGTTCGTTTTTTTATTTTACAAAGTCATTACAGAAGCACCTTAGATTTTAGCAGTGATGCTTTATCAGCAAGTGAAAAAGCATTGAAGCGTTTATGGGATGCTTACGAGGTTTTGAAAAATTTACCTGTATCAAATACCACATCACCTACAGATGCTGAGCTCGATTCGAAAATAACCAATTGGTTAAATGAGTTTGAAATATTTATGGATGATGATTTTGGCAGTCCAAGGGTAATTGCCAATATGTTTGAAATAGCGCCCATTATCAATTCACTAAAAGATGGATTGATTCCTTTTGATGCCATTAGCGCTTCTACTTTACAAAAAATGAAAGATTCGTTTCACGTTTTTTTAGAAGATGTATTTGGCTTAACCAATGTGAATGATCAAAACAATGAGTTGCTGAACCCAATTATGCAATTGCTACTTGACATTAGAAAAGAAGCCAAAGCGAATAAAGACTTTGCTACTTCTGATAAAATTAGAAACCAACTTACACAACTTGGCATTCTGATTAAAGATGATAAAGAAGGAAACACAACTTGGGGAGTAGCTTAATTTGCTGGATACTAGATGCTGGAAAGTGGATTTAAACATTATTACATTTTGGACCATATCAAACATTTGAACAAAGACAAAAAATTGAAATCAATCATTTCAATTCAAGATCCTATTGTTTTAAAAAAAGAGAAAAACATTTATTTGTGGATTTGTTTTTCAATCATCAGTCAGCAATTGAGTACAAAAGTGGCTAAGATTATTCAACAGCGATTTTTAAATTTGTACGATAGCAAAAAACCAAGTTTAGAAGAAATCATTTCTACCCCATTCGATACGTTAAAAGGAATAGGCTTGTCTGAATCTAAAACCAATTATCTTTTAAATGTTTGTAATTTTTTTCTAGAGCAAAAACTTACGGATAGCAAGCTTAATAAAATGGATGATGAAACGTTAATCGATTTACTTATTCAGATTAAAGGCGTTGGAAGATGGACAGTAGAAATGATATTGATGTTTGCGCTAGGAAGAGAAGATGTATTTGCTGTAGACGACTTGGGCATTCAACAAAAAATGTGCGCCTTATTTGAAATAGACAACTCCAATAAGAAAAACATGAAAATAAGCATGGCTGAAATTGCGTCATCATGGAGCCCATACAGAACCTATGCTTGCAGATATTTATGGGGTTGAAAAATCGGCTTAAAATAAATCGATTTGATTTCCATTTTTACGTGGAATTTTTCCAAGATGCTTGTACGCTTTCTCAGTTACTTCTCTGCCTCTTGCCGTCCGCATGATAAATCCTTCCTGAATTAAAAATGGTTCATACACTTCTTCTAATGTTCCGGGTTCTTCGCCAACAGCTGTAGCAATTGTAGTAATGCCCACAGGTCCTCCTTTAAACTTTTCGATAATGGTACTTAAAATTCTATTGTCCATATCATCTAATCCATACTGATCAACATTTAACGAACGCAATGCATGTTCTGTAATATTCATATCAATAACGCCATTACCTAGAACCTGCGCAAAATCACGCACCCTTCGCAATAAACCATTGGCAATACGAGGCGTTCCCCTACTTCTTCTGGCAATTTCACCAGCCGCATCACTGGTGATTTTAGAATTTAAAATAGAAGCACTTCTCAACAAAATATTTTTCAACGTTTCTGAATCGTAATATTCAAGTCGCGATTTAATGCCAAACCTTGAAAGCAACGGCGAAGTTAATAATCCGCTTCTTGTAGTAGCGCCGATTAAAGTAAAAGGATTCAATGTAAGTTGCACGCTTCTTGCATTTGGGCCGCTATCAATCATGATATCTATCCTAAAATCTTCCATAGCGGCATAGAGATATTCTTCCACAACCGTGCTTAATCGATGAATCTCATCGATAAACAACACATCATTGGGTTCTAAATTGGTGAGTAAACCCGCTAAATCTCCTGGCTTTTCAATTACAGGACCTGAAGTTTCTTTAATGCTAACACCCATCTCATTGGCTACAATTCTCGAAAGCGTTGTTTTTCCTAAGCCTGGAGGGCCATGAAATAAAATATGGTCCAAAGCTTCGCCACGCATTTTAGATGCTTTTATAAAAATGCTGATGTTTTCTATAATCTGACCTTGTCCGCTAAATTCTTTGATATAGCCCGGACGTATATTATTTTCAAACTCCTTATCGGGAGATTGTAAGATTTCCTTGCTGGTATTTTTTGTTTCCTTGGACATTTAAAACGTTGATGTAGTGTAAAGCTAATAATTTAAAAGTGAAAATAAACGATTACTATTTATAGTTCAACGGTTGGTATTGGCGCATCATCTATCCATTTTTCTGCATATTCACTTTTGTATGGCCATTTCCATCTGCGGTGACTCCATAAATAATTATCAGGATTATCACGAATGATTTCTTCCAATTTATCGCGATACAATCGGGTTAACTCGCCTTCTTTTAGATTCGAAACATTTTCTATTAAAACCTCGGTTTCAAATTTATATTTTCCGCGTTTAATTTTTATAAGTTTTATAAAAATTACAGCCGTATTATTTTTGATTGCCCCTTTTTCGGGACCAGTTACAAATGGCGCTGGCTTCCCAAAAAAGTTTAGCCAATAGGCATTATATCCGTGAGCAGGGTTTTGATCGGCAGCCAATCCAATACAATATTGACTATTGAAAAGAGCATGCATTTTATTTTTAAACTCGTGTGTTGATACCAGAATTGTTCCTTTTTTAGAACGCAGATTATAAAATATTTTATTAATTGCAGGACTTCCAATTTTCATATAAATGCCAATAAAAGGAATCGGCATGTCTCTAGCAATAACCCAATTTGCCAATTCCCAATTAAATTGATGGCCAGCATGAAACTGAATAGATTTTTCTGTTTCAGCCATTTTAATGGCTTCAGTTAAATCCGAATCAACCATTTTATTAAACCCTTTATCTGATATGCTGATCATTTTAATGGTTTCAATAAAAGTATCCGTAAAATTCTTGTAGAACTTTTTGGCAATTTGTATTTTTTCTGAAAGAGATTTTTCAGGAAAGGCTATTTGTAAATTATTCATCACTACATCTTTTCTATATTTTACAACATAGTATACTATAAAATAGGAGAAGTCACTGATTCGATAAAGGATGAAAAACGGCAGTAATGAAATCAAATAAAAAAAGCCATAAACGATATGGTACATAAAAAAAGATTGTTTTAGAGTACGGTATTTTGTAACAATGTGTTTTTATAAGGATAGTCTGTATTGAAATGTAAGCCCCTGCTTTCTTTTCGGAGTTCCGCACTTTTTACTATTAGGTAAGCAACAGTAATCATATTTCTGAGTTCGCAAAGCTGTGGAGAAACTTCTGTTTTTTCATACAATCTTTCTGTTTCATCATGGAGCAAGTCTAATCTACAATTGGCTCTTTGTAAACGTTCGTCATTTCTTACAATACCAACATAATCACTCATCAACAATTTAAGCTCCTTCAAACTTTGGGTAATTAAAATCATTTCTTTTGGCGCGGTTGTACCTTCCATATTCCAATCGGGGATATCGCTTCTATAAGTGATTTGTTCAATTTCTTTTGATGCTGCCAAATAACTTCGATGTGCAAAAACCATGGCTTCAAGCAATGAATTACTCGCCAAACGATTTGCGCCATGTAAACCAGTACTGCCGCATTCTCCAGTAGCAAATAAATTTTTTATTGACGTTCTACCCCATTCATCTGTTTTTACGCCACCACAGCTGTAATGCGCTGCTGGAGCAACAGGAATTAAATCTTTAGCAACATCAATGCCTATGCTTAAACATTTATTGGTGATGTTAGGGAAATGCGCTTTGAAGTTCTCTTGATCCATTTCTCTGCAATCAAGATAAACAAACTCGGTTCCGTTAATTTTCATTTCCTGATCAATTGCCCTTGCTACAATATCTCTTGGCGCCAAATCTTTACGTGCATCATATTTCTGCATAAAGGCTTCTCCATTTGAATTTCTCAAAATAGCACCATCGCCCCTAACCGCTTCCGTTATGAGAAACGAATGACCTTTTACACCAGCTTCATACAATGCAGTTGGATGAAACTGAATAAATTCCATATTTTCTATTCTTCCTTTTGCACGATAAACCATGGCAACACCATCACCAGTAGCTATTGTAGGATTTGTAGTTGTTCTATACACTTGCCCATTGCCGCCAGTAGCAAGCATGGTGGTTTTAGAAATAATTTTTTCTGCTTTTTTATTTTCAAGATTTAAAACATAAACGCCATAGCATTCTATATCAGGCGTTGATTTAGTAACCAAATATCCAAGGTGATGTTGTGTAATTAAATCCAACACAAAACAATGGCTAATTAATTCTATATTCTTATGCTTTTTTATGGATTCGAGAAGCGCTCTTTCCATTTCCAAACCCGTAATATCTTTGTGATGAAGGATTCTATTTTCACTATGTCCCCCTTCTTTGCCTAATTTAAAATCTCCGCCTTCATGCTTATCAAATTCTGCACCCCATGAAATCATTTCCTCAATTCGGTCAACGCCTTCTTTCACCACCAATTCAACTACTTTTTCATTGCATATTCCATCGCCTGCAATTAAAGTATCTTCAATATGTTTGTTAAAACTATCTGCATCCAGATTCATCACTGCAGCAATTCCGCCTTGAGCATATTTGGTATTGGTTTCGTCGGAGTTGGCTTTGGTAAGAATGGTTATTTTTTTACTTGGAAAATCTTGCGCTATTTTTAGTGCATAGGTCAACCCTGCAATGCCAGATCCAATCACTAAAAAATCAGTTTGTATCATTTGTATGTTTAATTATTATAGCTTGGTCGTTTCTACCCAAGCATTATTTTCTTTCAATAATAGAATCAATTCTTCAACGGCTACATCGCTGTTTACATTTCTTTTCACAATTTCCTTTCCTTTATACAAAGTAATTTTTCCAACACCACTTCCAACATAGCCAAAATCAGCATCTGCCATTTCACCAGGCCCATTTACAATACAACCCATGATGGCAATTTTTACGCCTTTTAAATGATTCGTGACAGCCCTGATTTTTGCGGTAGTTTCTTGTAAATCAAAAAGTGTTCTGCCACAGCTTGGGCAACTGATATATTCTGTTTTTGAAATCCTTGTTCGTGCGGCTTGCAAAATGCCAAAGGCAATTGAATTAAGCAAGGACAAAGGTGTTTTAATCTCTGGATTTGAATAATGATAACCGAAACAAACACCATCACCTAGTCCGTCAATTAGCAACGCTCCGGTTTCTACTGCGTAATGAATTAAACTTTTATCGGTTGTTGAATGATTACTATCGCAAATGATAATTACCGGATTTTTTATATCGTTCTTCATCAACTCCACAAACATGCTTCGGATGGATTGAACAGCGTTTTCATTCATTGAACTCAAACAAATAATAGCCGTATGATCTGTTTTTAATTTTTCAAAAACAGGTTGGATTTTATCCGTGTTATATCCATCAGAATAACAATCAATCATCACAAAATTTAACGTGTTCGATTTTGAATCTGTAACATTTAAGTATTCAGCATCTGTAAGAAGTGGGCTGCATTTTTCTTTGTCGGAAGCCAATTGCCAGTCGGAATAATTCAATAACACATTAAGCGTGCCGGGCAATTTAAAATCAGGTTCTTTTTTACAAAAAATATAATCTGCTGCCGTATCCGCTATTGTCCATTTGTCTGTAGCTTCATCATAATAATATCCAATTTCTTTTAAATCATTGGGTTGTAATTCACTGTGTTTATTATAATCAGCAATTACAACTGGAACATTTTTCGAACCGATATTACCAACTTCAAAACTATTTCTTCTGCAATATTCAAACGGATTTAAAATTAGTTTTTCAATACTTGGAACATTTGATAAGTTTGAAGCATTTCTTTTTTGATAGCGCTCAATCAAATCTTTACAAACCGGTATTTCAAATTCGGGGTCTTCGGTTAAGGATATCCGAATGGTATCGCCAATTCCATCTTCTAATAAAGTGCCAATGCCAATAGCAGATTTAATTCTTCCATCTTCACCATCACCAGCTTCTGTAACACCAAGATGCAAAGGATAACATTCGCCAAACTCTTGCATCATATGACTAATCAATAATCGATACGCTTGAACCATTACCTGAGGGTTGCTGCTTTTCATACTCAGCACAATATTGTGATAGTCTTCGCTTCGAGCAATTCTTAAAAACTCCATCGCGCTTTCAACCATTCCAATTGCGGTATCGCCATAACGGCTCATGATACGATCGCTCAAGCTACCATGATTTGTGCCGATGCGCATTGCGGTGCCGTGTTCTTTACAAATCAACACCAGCGGGGTAAAACGTTCTCTGATTCTTTCTATTTCTTCGAGATATTCCTCATCAGTATAATCAATTTGTTCAAACTTTTTCTTATCTACATAATTGCCCGGATTTACGCGAACTTTCTCTACAATCTTTGCAGCGATTTCGGCAGCGTTAGGCGTGAAATGAATATCCGCAACTAACGGTGTATCGTAGCCTCTACTTCTTAACGCATCTTTTATGAGTTGTAAATTTTCTGCTTCTTTTTTTGAAGGTGCTGTAATTCTCACCAACTCAGCACCCACTTCAATACATCGAATAGTTTGTTCAACGGTAGCTTCAGTATCCATTGTATCAGTAGTAGTCATGGTTTGCACCCGAATAGGATTATTTCCACCAATGATTAAATTACCAATTTTCACTTCACGTGTTGGCAATCTTTTGTACGTTGTTAATGATTCGCAATACAATTGCATAATATTATTTTTTTCCTTTAAAGAATCCGTAATGACTTAAAATTGAGTTTGTAATGTCTACACTATTTTTTTTCAATTCTTCTTTGTTGGATTTCAAAAGTGTCACAAAGAAATATACATGCCTGTTCTCTTCAATCCATCCAATTGTCCAACCAATATTTTCATTTTTTTCGTTTTTTCCAGTTCCAGTCTTGTAAGATAACTTATAGTCGGTGTTATCATTGACCACCATCAACTCTTTCATACTGGTATGAACCGATTTTCTAAAGGGAAGTTGATCAAAGTATAAATGCTTCATGAAGCCAAGTTGTTCATCTGGTGAAATTTTTGTTGTGTTATTTATCCAAGATTGATCAACTTGTTCACCCAACTTTTTATTTCCATAAGAAACGCTATCCACCCAACTTTGCAATGTATCGTATCCTATATTTTTTGCAACTTGTTGAAAAAAAGGAAGTGAATTAGATTTAAACGCTTCTGTAATGTTTAAATTTTTTGACACATTATTTGAATCCAAATTCGAAATATTAAGATTCATTTTTTCGTCTGTCAACACACCTGTATGTAGAGCAATCATTCCGTTTAAAACATCAAAAGTTTCAGCGGGTAGAAAACGCATGGTATCTAAGCCCATATTATACACCGTAATTTCTCCGGTAGCATTGTCTAACATCGTAAAGCATCCTTCAACTTTTTTATCATCAAAGAATGATTTTAAATCATTGTCGATTTTGGCTTTATTTACGGAGCAGCCACTAACAGATAAAATCACCAAAGCAAATAAAGCAAAGGGTAAATGGGGGAAAGTTTTTTTCATTTTTTATTTTTACGTTTGGTGTTTGGTGTTTGGTGTTGAAAGCTTAATCCGGAACGAAATCAAATTCAGAATTAGATTTGACCCCCTTCACCTTTCGGGGGAAGGGTTTGGGGATGGGGGCTTCCATTTTCTTTTTTCAAATGTTGTGCTGTCGCCTCTAATGCTTCGTAAAAATCGAAGCCAAACTTACGAATTAAGGGTTCTTTTAAAAATTCGTAAACAGGTACTTTTAGTTTTTTTCCAAGCGAGCAGGCCGCTTTGCAATGATCTTCGCGAGGCTCATAATTAGCGAATTCGGTTATCCCATCTTTACTTTTTTTAGCAATAATTGGATAAAGATGGCAGCTGATTGGTTTTTTCCAGGAAACTTTTCCATCTAAATAAGCTTGCTCTATCCCGCATTTTACAATTCCTGCATCATCAATAATTCCGTAAACGCAAACTTTACTTTTAATTGTTGGCGTAACCCAACCAAATTCTTTATCGTAAATAAATCGTCCCTGAAGTTCGATTTCTTTTTTACTTTCCTCATTCAAATAAGGATAAACAGCATCAAAAACAGCATCAATTTCTTTAAGTTCTTTACGATCTAGTGGCGCACCCGCATCACCATCAACACAGCAAGCCCCCTTGCATTTTGTTAAATCGCAAACAAATTGATCGCTTATTATTTTGTCGCTTAGCAATACATTATCTATGGCTATCATGGTGCAAAAATACGTTGGAATAAGGAATAGAAAGTAAAGTTTATTGGGCTATATTTTTTTACCAGTAATTGTATTGTTATTGCCATTTTTCCATTTAAAAGTATTGATGAGATGTTCTATGTCTTTTCGCAAAAATTGTTGAACAGGTTTTATTGAATCGGCATTGGGGCTGGCATCAAAATACAAAGCGCCACGAATAAAGTTTGAAGTTGTATCCGTTAAGAAAAACTGATGCGCAGTAGCTGCATTTCCACCGACTGTAAAAAACACCCCATTGATATTATTTGGCGTAACCATTGCGCTATCCATAATTGAACTGGCAATTACATCGTTTTTGTTGGTTAAATTAAACGCATCATTTATCAACAATTGAAATTGATTAATACCCATTGAGTCTTTGTATGTACCGTCTGCTTGCTTTAATTTATACAATGCTTTACCGCCAATTTTTTTGTAGCTTAAAAACAAACGCGCATTGTAATCAGGGAATTCTACATTTATCCAATATTTATTTTCTGGATTAACATCAAAATATGTACTGTCTTGAGCAATTTTACCATAAGTTGGGTATTCAAAATCGTAAGGAAAATCTGCTCTTTCAAAAGCTTGATAGATATGATTAGGAAGTGAAATGTCGAAATATCCTTTCTTTTTTGAAGTGTAATCTGAGTTGCAAGCAATTATAAAGACGAATATGGTCAAAAAACAAATTAGGGTACGTTTGTAAATCATATAATTTTTTTATTGAGCAGATTGATTATTTAAAATAACAATCTTTATTTTATCAATTCTGTTTTTATTAATCTCCATAGCATAAAAAGTAAAAGATTTAAATACCAATGGTTCATCAATTTGTGGAAATGCTCCAGCAATTTCAAGAATCAAGCCTGCTAAGGAATCGCTCTCACCACGCACATCGTCAAAAGTATCTAAAGAAAGATTAAGTATTTTACAAACATCATTAATCATCGTTTTGCCTTCAAGAATAAAAGTAAAGTCATCTATTTTTTTGTTGATACTTTCCTCATCGTCGAACTCATCTTTTATTTCTCCTATGATTTCTTCCAAAATATCTTCAAGGGTTATAATGCCAGAAGTACCGCCAAATTCATCTACTACAATTGCAAAATGTGTACGCTTCGCTCTAAACTCTTGTAGCAAATCTTCAATCAATTTTTGCTCATGTACAAAAAATGGATTTCTAATTAATGGATGCCAATCAAAATTGATTTCTTCATTCAAGAACGGCAACAAATCTTTGATGTGTAATACACCGATGATTTCATCCAAATTTCCTTTATAAACTGGAAGTCTAGAGTAATGTAGATCCTCTGACAGTTTTATAATTTCTAAAAGTGTCAATTTAGATTCAATGCCACTAACGTCTAGTCGTGTACGCATCACTTGTTTTACTATCGTATCTCCAAATTTTCTGATGCCTTTTAAGATTTGTTTTTCTTCTATCGAAGCTTCATTTTCGGGCAACAAATCTATTGCATTGTCCAAGTTACTTTGATTGCGACCTTTCTTTTTTTCTGGAGATATTTTATTTTCTATATTGTCGCTATACAAAATAAATTTTTTGCTGATTCTAAAAAACAAACTATCTAAAATCTCAACGATTAAAGAAAAACTTGTTGCAAACCAAAGCTTATGATGTGTTGCCCAAATTTTTGGAAGGATAACCGCAAATAAAAGTAATGAAACACTAACTAACCCTACTTTTAAAAGAAACCCAGCTATCCAAGTTAAAGCAAGGGTTTGAATCCAATTATCGAGTAATAAATTTGAAATAATGATAATGCCAATATTCACAAAACTATTGGCTATAAGCATTGTTGCAGAAAGTGTTTTGGGATTTTCCAACAATTGAACCACCCTTCTAAATGATGGATTTTTACGTTTCTTTAAAATATTTATGTCTTTGTTGGATAATGAAAAAAAGGCGACTTCACTGCCCGAAATAATAAAAGATAGAAGAAATAAAATCAATACCGTTATAAGTAAAATTGTTGTTGCTGTTTGCGAAATGCTTAAAAAACAAACAAACAATACATTTAAAACAGACAAATAATCCAAAATGATTTTTTTAATTAAAAAATAAATTGCTTTAAAAAGGCAATTTTGTTTTTGCAAAGGTGCTTTTTTTTATTAAAAAAAGCTTTGGCTATTGATTAAAGATACATCATAAAAATAAATTCAACTCGATTTTTGAAAATTATTCGATTGGATAAATGAAGCAATTATTTTGGGAAAAGGCAAACTTTTTAAAGATTCCGGACTTACGTATTCAAAATGCTTAAATTGGATTTTTTTATTCAAATTAACATCAATGAAGCAAGCATGAATCTTAAGGTGCGTGAGTAATTGGACCTGAAATGGTGGAATTTCTGAAATAATTAAATTCATTTTTTTAATCAAATCAATGTTTTGTGAATTATACAAAAGGTCTAAAGTAGGAAATTCGT
Organism: Chitinophagaceae bacterium; assembly: GCA_947483415.1. Classification (GTDB taxonomy): domain Bacteria; phylum Bacteroidota; class Bacteroidia; order Chitinophagales; family Chitinophagaceae; genus Ferruginibacter. Next base: position 6,496 of record CANKLV010000003.1, on the reverse strand, counting down.
TAAGTTCAATTTTTGGAAATTCAAAGAGGTTTTGCCAAATATCTTTTTGCTGTCTTTTACCTACTAAGACTTTGTTTTTGTAAACTGGTACAAAATATATAAACCATCGATTTGTTTTGGCTTTTGCTTTAGATTTTTTGGGGAAAGCTTCTGGAGTTGAGTAATTAAAGGAATAGCAATTTTCAGAAAAGTTACAAGTTTTGCAGTTGGGTTGCTTGGGCTTACATACGGTAGCGCCAAAATCCATAATGGCCTGATTATATATGTTAGCTTTTCTTTTGTCTAACAAATTTTGTGCAAGTTCATTAAGCAAATACCTTCCTTCGGTAGAATCAATTGGCGTATCAATACCAAAAAATCGAGTAAGTATGCGCATTACATTGCCATCAACCACAGCATGAGGCAGGTTAAACGCAAAAGAAGAAATGGCTGCAGCGGTGTATGGACCAACTCCTTTTAAATTCAAAATCTCTTCGTACGTATTTGGGAAAACACCGGATTTTTCATTGGAGATAAACTTAGCCGTTGCAATAAGATTTTTACATCTGCTGTAATATCCTAAACCTTCCCAATTTTTAAATACCTCATTTTCATTTGCATTGGCTAAGTCATTGATAGTTGGATATTTTTTTACAAAATTATTGTAGTACGCCAAACCTTGCTCTACCCTAGTTTGCTGTAAAATGATTTCACTTAGCCATATTTTATAGGGATCCTTAATTCCCTTCCAAGGCATTGATCGATTGTTTTGGTTTTGATTCCAATACATCAAAGTTGACACAAAAAATAACTGTACAGATTTTTCTCTCACATCCATTTGAATGTAAATTTGTTATAAATAAATTGATATTCACTAGATTATTTTGTTTTTCGAGAAATATTTTTTAATTTACTAATAAAAAAAATTTGATATGAGAAAAGCTGATTTAATACACGTTATTTCCGAGAAAACAGGCATTCCAAAAGTGGATGTACTTGTAACGATTGAAACGATGTTGAGAGAAGTAAAAAACTCATTGTCGCATGGCGAAAACATCTACATCCGGGGATTTGGAAGTTTTATAATAAAAAAACGTGCGGCTAAAGTTGGGCGCAACATCAAGAAAAATGTTTCTGTGCATATTCCAGCGCATTTTATTCCTGCATTTAAGCCGGCAAAAGAATTTATGCATGAAGTAAAATCCTCACCCAATATTAAAGAAGCGCCAAAAGTAAAGGATGATAATGAAGATTAATGTACATTTGCCCTCCGCATTTTAAATCCGCGGTTTTACTTTGAAAAAACAATATTTAATCGCTGCAATTGGGTTCGCATTCGTTTTGATTTTATTTTATTTTGGAAAAACCACTACCGAAAATAAGCCTACTCAACAATTAAAACCTGAAGCTTCAAAACAATTTGATGTTCAACAATTTATTCTGCAAGAAAAGCAGAAATTATCTCCCCAACTGTCTAAAAGTATTGCCGAAATAGAAAATTCATACCTGCAAACAGCAGATAAATCTCAAAAAATAATTGGGTTTAAAACTGCAGCAAAATTCTGGAAAGACACGGCTCAAAATTTTAAATTGTATGCTTTTTATATTAGTGAGGCCGCAAAGTTGGATAATTCAGAAAAAAACCTCACCTTCGCTGCCCAACAATTTTTAATCTTGCTTCGGGATGAACATGATGAAGCAATGTTGGCCTGGGAATCAGACGAAGCGATTCAACTTTTTCAAGAGGCCATAAAATTAAATCCGAATAATGATGATTTAAAAATTGGATTGGGTAGTTCTTATGTATTTGGAAAAGGAAGAAATGGGGATCCGCAACAAACCATGAAAGGAATTTTGGAATTGTTAGGCGTAGTTAGACGAGATTCAACCAATATGAAAGCGCAATTGGTGCTGGGTATTGGAGGTTATGTTTCAGGTCAGTACGATAAAGCCATACCAAGACTTACAAAAGTTATCATTGCACAGCCTGATAATCTGGAAGCTATTGCTTTTTTAGCCGATACTTATGCAGCTCAAGGAAATAAAGCAGATGCAATCAAATGGTATAATGTAAGTAAGCGTTTAGCCAATAACCCTGAATACTCAAAAGAAGTAGATAATAGAATTAAATTGCTTGAAACAAAGTAAAGCAAACGTTGTAAATAATATTTTTAAACAAAAAAGACTCGGTTATGCCTTGTGGTAAAAAAAGAAAACGTCATAAAATCGCTACTCATAAGCGTAAAAAACGTTTAAGAAAAAATCGTCATAAGAAGAAATAATTTCAAACATCATATTTAGTTTGACTAATTGTGTATTGCATACAATCACTATATTGTGCTTGTATGCAATTGATTTTTTTCTTTGTTTAGGTGTGTGAATTACCTACCTACTTTATTACATTAACATGAAATTTTGTGTTAATTGTTTTTTCATACCGTTATGCATGGTTGTCATAAATTAAAAAATTTTGACCAAGGAATTAATCATTAACGTTATTCCACAAGGTGTTGAAATTGCCTTGCTGGAAAATAAGAAATTAGTAGAGTTACACAGTGAAAATGCAGATGCCAACTTTGCGGTTGGAGACATTTATATTGGAAAAGTAAAAAAACTTATCCCGGGATTGAATGCAGCTTTTATTGATGTAGGCTTTGAAAAAGACGCTTTTCTTCATTATACTGACCTTAGTCCTTATGTTCGCTCTATATTAAAGTTTACGAACATTTGTACGAATCAAAAAAAAGGTGAACCAATTGATTTTTCGAAGTTTAAAGTAGAACCAGAAATTCTCAAAACAGGAAAAATAAACGAAGTACTCACCGGAAAGCCCAATGTGCTTGTTCAAATTTTGAAAGAACCCATTGCTGCAAAAGGACCCCGACTAACTTGTGAAATTTCTCTCCCAGGAAGATTTGTTGTAGTTACGCCTTTCAATGATATTGTTGCCATCTCAAGAAAAATACATTCTTCAGATGAAAGGAAGCGTTTGCAAAAAATTATCGAAGCGGTAAAGCCAAAAAACATTGGTGTTATTGTGCGTACTGCTGCTGAAGGCAAAAGCACTGCCGAACTTCATGAAGATTTACTTAGCTTAGAAAACACTTGGAAAACCATTCAAAATAATCTAAGTCAAGCTGTACCCCCATCAAGAATTTTAAGTGAACAAGGAAAAACAAATAGCATTTTAAGGGATTTGCTTAGCGCAGATTTCAACAAAATTGTAGTAAACGATAAAGCCTTATATGCTGAAACGAAAACATATCTACAAAGAATAGCTCCCGATAAACTTGATATCATTTCGCTGAATACAAATGAGAATGCCATTTTTGACACCTACGGCGTTACCAAACAAGTAAAAGCTTCGTTTGGTAAAACGGTAAACTTACCGAGTGGTGCTTATCTAATCATCGAACATACCGAAGCGCTTCACGTTATAGATGTAAATAGTGGCTATAAAAGTGTAAGCAATAATCAAGAACAAAATGCTTTGGAAACCAATCTTGAAGCTGCTGAAGAAATTGCACGTCAGTTAAGGTTGCGCGATTTGGGTGGAATTATCGTTGTTGATTTTATCGACATGAAGCTGATGGAAAACAAAAAACGTTTGGCCGATTCAATGGAAGAGTTGATGAGAAACGATAGAGCCAAACACGCCGTTCTACCCATTTCGAAATTTGGGTTGATGCAAATCACCAGGCAGCGTATGAAACCGGAGATGAACATCAATACCAGTGAGGTTTGTCCAAGTTGCAATGGATCTGGCACTATTTCTTCTACCTTGATTTTTGAAGACGAGATTGCAAAAAATTTAAATTATTTAATTACGCAAAAGCATAAAGGTTTAACCATCGCCGTACATCCTATTATGTACTCATATCTTACCAGTGGTTTTGTTTCCAGAAGATTAAAGTGGATTTGGAAATACAAACAGAACATAAAAATCATTTCAAAAAGTACTTACCATCTTACGGAATTTACCTTTTTTGACGCAAATGAGGAGGAGATAAAAATTTAGAGGTTTATGATGTTCAAAAGGTTTAATAAGTTCAATGCGTTCAAAAGGTTAGAGATTTTCGTCTGCCGATGTTGGTGTTTTCACCAATCATCAAAGGAGATGAGGTTTTAATAGTTTTTTATTGGCGCCGGTTTGTAACCGATGATATTTTTTGCAACAAACTCCACTTCCTTATTTCTTGTTACTTATTTGTTATTACCTAATCACTATCTGGAACAAAATCAAATTCACAATCCAACATCCCACAATAAAAAAGAGCCCATTATAAAACGAGCTCTTAATTATAAAATATATTTTAAGAAAATTAATGCTGATGATTATGTTGCATCGCATTCAATTCATCAGGTGTAACTTTTTTAGATTTTGTTTTTACCTGACCTTCCATGAAGCTAAATAATCTTTCTGTGATTAATCTTCTATAAGTAGCATCTATTTGCTTTTCATCCTTCATCATTCTGTCGATGTAGCTATCCAACCAACTCATGTCTTCGCCCATATTCATTTGTCCGAAATAACGCATTACTTCTTCTTTCATGTGCGTTCTTAAATCTTCATCAGTTACATCAAGTTTGTTTTCTTGAATTAACTTATCGCTAATAAGTGTCCATTTCAATTGGTTGCTAAATGTTGGATATTCTTTTTCTGCTTCTTCTGCAGTTTTAGGTTTTTCGCCTCCTGTTTGTACCCATCTTTTTAAAAATGCCTCAGGAAATTCCATTGCGGTTTTTTCCAACAACAAATGATACAATTGATCGTGAAGTTGATTTTTTGATTGACTTTGCCAATGCTTTTCAATTTCAGCTTTTAATGTGTCGCGTAATTCAGCTTCAGTATTAATTCCTTTTCCTGGATAAACTTCATTGAAAAAATCTTCATTTAATTCGCGTTTTTCAACCAAGCCAATTTTTACAATATCCAATTTGAAATATTTAGATGCTGCTTCTTTATCGTTTTTGTCTAAACCTAAATCATGAAGCATCATGTCAAGCTTATCTCCTTCAAACGTTTTACTCAATTGAAAAACAACGCAATCTGCCATTTTTTTACCCATCAATTCTTTTTGCATTTTTGGGGTAAAATATTTTAGCAAAACAGAATTTTCTTTGCTGATGCCACCTTCAATTGTATTTCCATTTGAATCGCATTCTGTAAACAAAACATTCAACACATTTTCTTCATTGTCGATTGCTTCTGGCTCAGTCATGTTTCCGCCTTTAATTTGCATGCGGTTTATTTCTTCCGAAACCATTTCATCATTAACTTCTACATTATGGATGGTTAATGATTCCTTAGAAAAATCTAGTAATTCAAAGGCTGGCTTCAATCCAATTTCAAATGAAAAATCATAATCTTGAGGATTGTTTACATCCATATTGTTGAATGCTTGAAGTGGCAATGGTTGACCAAAAATATCTGGCTTCACTTCGTTCAAATACGTGTACAATTTAGATTCAACAGCTCTTAGCACTTCTTCGTTAAAAACAGATGGTCCGTACATTTTCTTAATCATGCCTACAGGCACCATTCCTTTTCTAAATCCAGGGATGTTGGCTGTTTTGCTATATTCTTTTAATTTCTTTTCGAAGTTTGGTAAATATTCCGTTGTAGAAACTTTTACGGTTAGCTTATCGGTTAATAACCCGACGTTTACTCTTTCAACTGTAGACATTGATATTCGTTTTTTTGCGATTTAGATAAAAAATTAAAGTTGATAAGTTAAACGGTTAAAGTAATGGAACAAAACAATAACACAATCAACTTATCAACTTCATGTGTGCGGATGATAGGGGTCGAACCTACATGCCTCGCGGCGCCAGATCCTAAGTCTGGTGCGTCTGCCAATTTCGCCACATCCGCGTTAGATTGCAAAATCAATATGTTATTATTAGTGCAATCGGGGGGCGAATTTAGGACTTTTCTTTAAAAAACAGCATTAATTTTGAAAGTAATTTTAAATGTTGGTGTTTTTGGCTCAGGCAAAAAGTTCAATGCCAATGCCATTTTTCTTCATTTGGGAAAAGGCATTTGATAAAAGCAGGAAATCTTGAGGTTACAAATTGTGACCTCAAGTCAACAATATGGGGGCAGGCGCTTTCTGCCATTTGCGTTTACTGAGCCTTTTCGAGGACGGATGAAGAATTGGACCGTTTATTGAACAAACTGGAAAAAACTTAATTATTTACCTTAAATTTTCTAACCTTTCCTTTTACATGATTTTAAAGTAAATTCGTGCATCATCATGCCAAATACAGAAAACATATCAACCTACCATCTTTCTGAAGAAGAAGAAAAAAAAGAGATTCTTAGAGAATACAGAGGCTTATTGAAGGTTTTAAAACAAAAAATGAAACCAGGAGATAAAGAGCTTGTGCGCTCTGCATTTGAAATGGCGGTTAATGCACATAAAACCATGCGGCGAAAAAGCGGCGAACCCTATATTTTACACCCCATTGCCGTTGCTAAAATATGTGTTGAAGAAATTGGATTGGGTGTTAGAAG
>CANKLV010000002.1 GCA_947483415.1 Chitinophagaceae bacterium | reverse complement strand
CTGATGGAATTGCAGCCATAAATTTTCCATATCAATTAAATGGATCTGGTGCTGGACAATACAGTTGGGAACCCAACTCAGTTTTAAATGATCCGAATATTGCTAATCCAATTGCCACCATCCAATCAAACACAACTTTTGTATTAACCATAACCAATGATGCGGGTTGTAGCGACAATGACACCGTTAATATCAAAGCAATGGAAGGGCCACAAGTATATTTACCAACTGCCTTTACGCCCAATGGGGATAGATTAAATGAAAAAATAAAACCTATTTGCGTTGGTATTAGTCGTTTTGATTATTTCAGAATATTTAATCGTTATGGTGTCCTTCTTTTTGAAACCAATAAAATTGGCGAAGGATGGGATGGTTATTACAAAGGGAAACGTCAACCATCAGGAAATTACATCTCAACGGTTAAAGTAAAAGATATAATCGGGAAAGAGTATATAAAAACGAGCAATCTCTTGTTGATTTACTAAAAATTAAGAAAAACTAACTTTGTTCAATCCATTTTATTTTCAAATTCTATCATGTCGCAATATTTTAAAATAGGAAAGTTTGTAGCCAGTCATGGACTAAATGGAGATTTGGTTTTACAGCATAGTTTGGGTAAAAAGTCAGCTTTAAATGATGTAAAAGCATTGTTTATTGAAGAACAACCGGGTAATTTCATGCCTTATTTTATTGAAAAAGCAACAGCCAAAACGAATGATGAAACTTGGGTAAAAATCGAAGGAATTGATACCAAAGAATCAGCAAGAAAACTTACACCAAAGGAAATATGGCTGTTGGAATCAGATTTTAATCAACATACCGCATCAAGTTCACCAATCGCTTTTTTGGGGTATTCAATGATTGATGGAGAAACGGATCTTGGAGAAATTATTGAGGTAATAGAACAGCCGCATCAGATTTTATGCACCATTTTATATAATGGAAACGAAGCATTGATTCCAGTGCATGAAGCAAGTTTGATAAAAATCGACAAAAAAAATCGAAAAGTTTACGTAGATATTCCAGAAGGGTTGCTTGATATTTATGCATAAACCCTATCAATTCCCCCTTATTTCAAGTAAAAGACAAAAAAAAATCCTCTAATTTTTCCACGCTTAGAATGATTTCATTAACTTCGCGCCTCACAAAAAAAAATCATTAAAATGAAATCAATTACAATCGAAGGTCAACTGAGGACCGAAAGCGGAAAAAAAGCCACCCGCCAACTTCGCTCTCAGAAGCTTGTGCCAGGTGTAATTTACGGTGGTAACACAGAAGTAAATTTCGCAGCTCTTTCTACAGCATTTAAATCAATCGTGTACACGCCAGAGTTTATGTTGGCGCTAATTACTGTTGAAGGAAAAACGTATCGTTGCATCCTTAAAGATTTGCAGTTCCATAAAGTAACTGACGAATTATTGCACGTAGATTTTCTTGAGTTGGTAGAAGATAAAAAAGTGATTGCTACATTGCCTTTAAAATACATGGGTACACCAGCTGGGGTAAAAGCCGGTGGTAAGCTTGTAACTAAAATGAAAGCAATTAAAGTAAAAACTTATCCAAAATATTTGAAAGAATTTATTGAGGTTGATTTATCAAATCTTCAATTAAACGAAAACTTACGTGTAGAAAATATCATTGCTGACAATATGGAAGTAATGAACTCTCCAAGAATTCCAATTGCTACAATCGCGATGACACGTGCATTGAAGCAAGAAGAAGCTGCTGCTCCAAAAGCTGCAAAAGGGAAAAAATAATTTTCAACTAATATTACGATTAAAAGCCCTTGTTTTCAAGGGCTTTTTTTTCAGTTACGAATTAAATAGGTTAAACAAAGCGTTTGTATAACTTTACAAAAAAAATCTAAAAATGGGAACAGATAAAAATACAATCTGGGGTTTTGTATTAATCGGAGCATTGCTGATTGCTATGTTTTATTTTAACAGCAAAGACCAGCTTGCTTTTGAAGGAGAAAAAAAGCGTGTAAAAGATTCTATAGACAATCTAATTAAATTAAAAGCAAAAGAAGTGCAGCCCGTTGTAGAAACTAAAACGGCAGATTCGATTTCGATTCCAACTAAAGGCTTTAAATTATCTGAAACAGAATCTTTCACTACTCTAGAAAATGATGTGCTTTCTATTAAATTTTCTAATAAAGGAGCGCAACCCAAATCTGTAGTTTTAAAAAAGTTTAAAAAAGCAAATAGTGAACCTGTTGTTTTAAACGAAGCACAATTCAATACATTCAATTACAAAATCAATTCTGGAGAAAATAAAACGTCAGACATCAATAAAATCTTTTTTAAAGCTTCTGCAATAGAAAAGAATAATGCTGACCAATCTTCTATAATAAGATTTGAAGCAAATGATTCTAATGGTAGAAAAATTGTACACCAATTTGTTTTGAAGCCCAATAGTTACATGCTCGATTTTGATTTAAATATTGACGGAGTGAGTAAAATGCTTACAAACAATAGAATTGGTTTTAACTGGCAAAACGAAACGCCAGCAATTGAAAAAGATAAAGAATACGAACTAACACAAACGCATATCGACTATTCTGCAGAAAATAAATTTGACTTTGATTATATTGGAGAAGGCGGCGACAAAGAAATAAAAAATGCCAATTGGCTTTGTATCAAACAACAATTTTTTATATCAGCCTTAATTGCTAAAAATAAGTTTTCAGAAGTAAAATATGATTGGAAAATTCCAACAGATACTACTGAAAAATATTTGACAAGGGTAAATACAAATGCTTCTTATACATTTTCAAATCAAGAAAATCTATCCGTTCCATTACAACTTTATTTTGGCCCAAGTGATTACAACATTTTAAAGCAATATAAAAATGATTTAGAGTGTGTGGTTCCTTACGGTAGTGGAATATTTTCTTTTGTAAAATATATTAATCGATATTTCTTACTTCCTGTTTTTGATTTTATTCAGCAACATGTAATGAATATGGGTATGGTTATTTTACTCATTACTTTATTGATCAGGTTAATCACTTCACCGATTTTATACAAAAGTTATTTAAGTGGTGCAAAGATGAAAGTATTAAAACCAGAAGTTGATGCATTAAAGGAGAAATATAAAGATGATCAACAAACGTTTGGTATGGAGCAAATGAAACTTTGGAAAAGTGCAGGCGTTAGTCCTTTAGGTGGATGTTTACCGGCCTTATTACAAATTCCAATTTTCATGTCGCTTTATTATTTCTTTCAATCCAACGTTGACCTACGTGGGAAAGCGTTTTTATGGGCAAAAGATCTAGCGCAATATGATTCTATTGCTACATTGCCCTTCGATATCCCATTTTATGGTGACCATGTAAGTTTGTTCACCATCACAGCTGTAATTACAAGCTTATTGATTTCTATTTATAGCATGAGCAACATGCAGGATAATAGCAATCCGCTTATGAAATATATGCCGTACATATTTCCAGTGATGTTGTTGGGTGTATTCAACAAATTGCCTGCAGCATTAACTTGGTATTACACCATTTCAAATACGATTACATTGTTGTTGCAAATTGTTATTCAAAAATATATCATTGACCATGATAAAATCATGTTGCAAATAGCTGAGAATCGTAAAAAGCCAGTTAAGAAATCTAAAATGCAAGAGCGAATAGAATCTATGCAGGAAACGCAGAAGAAAATACAAGACATGAAACAAAAGTCTACAAAAAAATAAATGATTCGTTAATCTTTAATAAAAAACCGTTCAATTTATATGAACGGTTTTTTTTGTTCTTACTATTATTGGTGTTTTTAATTATCTTTAATTGAAAAAAAATCAATGATTAAATACATCTCTTTTCTAGCTTTTTTGTTCTTTTCATTTGGAAAAATTGAAGCACAAAAAATAATCAACGAGGCTACAATGACATATAAAGTTGAAGTTGAAAATTCAACATCAAATCAACAATCTCAAAGTTCAAATTCTAACCAATACAATATTTATATAAAAGGCTTATCATCCCGATCGGATTTAATTACATCTATGGGAAGCGAATCAGCCGTTTATGATGCAAAAAAAGGAAATGGCTACATTGCTAAATCATATAGTGGTCAAAAATTATTAATTAATTTAACCAAAGCAGATTGGATGACTCAAAATGCAAAATTTCAGCAATTGAAATTTAATGTGACATCCGAAACGAAGAATATATCCGGATATGACTGTAAGAAAGCGATATCAAAACTTGACTCTGGAGAAACGATTATTGTTTATTTTGAACCTAATTTACAATTCTCTAACCAAGATTATACCTTAGCTTTTCCTGAATTAAAAGGGTTGCCTATAATGATAGAAAGAGAAAGTAAAGGGAATATATTTAGATATACCTTATCAGATATCATTTACGATAATGTTGCCTCAAATTTGTTTGAGATAGTACAAAAAAAATATCGAGTAATGAATTATGAAGATGCAAAAAGGTTTCAGAAAAAGTAAATAATTAATTTTTGGCTGTAATAACCAATTTCAATCCAGTATAACCTTGTTTTAATTCTGTAGAAAGAATTTTTTGTTTTGGAGGGAGAATATATAAAGTGTTTCCTTTTTGGTAGTATTTTAAAAAGCTAATGTTGGAAAAATTATCAGATTCTGAATGAGTTATTAACATTCCCTTGTATTTCAAACCACTTTTCAAATTTAGCGAAACATTGTTCTTAAAACCGTGCTCAGTATTTATATTTAAAGCAATATGACTTCTTGATTTTTTTCTCAAACCTCTATCCGCGAATGAGGAAAGTACACTTCCGCATACCAATAATGCAATCAATAATATTTTAAACGTTTGTTTCATCTTTTAATAATCAATTCAAATATATACTTAAATTTTTTTAAAAAAAAGGAATTTACCAAATTTCTTTAAAAATATATTATTGTGAAGAAAAAAATAATTTTAAAATAGACGATTGAACATGTGAATTAAATGATTAAATTGAGTAAGCATCATAAAAAACCAATGATAATGAATCCATTCAGACAAGATAAAAGCGAGTTTAGAGCGTTGTTGCAAAAATACATGAAGCTGAAACAAGGCAAAACGTTTACATTTATAGAAGAAGATGAATTTGAACAAATTGTTGAATATTTTTTAAATCAAGACAATCAGGAAGATGCGCTAGATGCAGTTATAATTGCAGTTGATCAATTTCCGTATTCTTCAACGTTGGTATTGATGAAGGCGGATGTGTTATTAACCCTCAGAAGATACGAAGAAACGCTAGAAGTATTAGAAAACGCAGAATTATTAAATCCCAATGAAATTTCTATTTACATCATAAAAACTGATGCTTTATTGGCAACAGACCAACAAGAATTGGCTGCTGAAGTTTTAGAGTCTGCGTTTAATCTATTTGAAGGACAAGATAAAATTGAACTGCTTTTTGAACTTTCGGATGTATATGATGATTATGAGAATTTTGATAAAGTGTTTGAGTGCTTGAGAATAATTATTGAAATAGATTGTGAAAACGAAGAAGCCCTTTACAAAATTTGTTTTTGGAGTGATTTTACTGGACGGAATGAAGAAAGCATAACGATTCATAAAGCGTTGATTGAAAAAAATCCCTATAGCGAATTGGGTTGGTTTAATTTGGCTGCAGCGTATCAAGGGTTGAAACTTTATGAAAAAGCAATAGATGCTTATCAATACGTGGTTGCCATAAATGAAAAATTTGATTTTGCTTATCGCAATATGGGAGATGCTTATATGCGATTAAAAAAATACAAAGAGGCGATTGAGTGTTTGGAAAAAGTGCTCATGTTATCCATGCCAGAATCGGTAATACTTGAAGCCATTGGACATTGCTACGACAAATTAAATAATCATGCACAAGCACGGTTTTACTACAAAAAAGCTTGTCATTTTGATAATGACGATGCGCACCTTCACTATAAAATTGCATGTACTTATATGAATGAGGGGCTATTTAAAAATGCCATTAAATCTTTACAAAATCCGTTGAATCAACATTTGATGCAGCCAGATTATAATCTAGCCTTAGGTAAATGTTATTTCGAACTTGAAAATTATGATGAAGCCATTACGTATTTTGGAAATGTAGTTCGCGTGAGACCAAAGCAAATATCAGGCTGGATTGAATTATTAAACTGTTTATACCAAGCGAAATTATTTGAAGAAGGAATAGAATATGCAATGGCAGCATTTGAAAATACGGACACAAAGCCCATTTTTTTATATTATAAAGCTGCTTTTTATTTTGCAAATGCGCAATCTAAAGAGGCATTAATTCAGCTTGAAAATGCCTTGACATTAAAGCCCAAATTAATGAAACAATTCATTGAAATTAATCCGTCCATTTTAAGAAATCAATCGGTTGTAGATTTAATAGCAAGGTATAAATCGTCTAAAATTCGGAAACGTTGATTTTCATTTAAAGAACTTTAAAATTGATTAGATATATTTGCAGAAAATATACAATAAATGAATTTTAATTTAACTCAGATTCCAGAAAGAACGATTAAGCCAAGAGTGAACGGGATTACAATGGTGATGGATAAAGGATTGAGCATAGAAGAAGCTAGAAATTTAATGAGTGTTGGTCATCCGCATATCGACGTAGTTAAATTGGGATTTGGAACTGCATTTGTAACACCCAATTTAAAAGAAAAACTAGCAGTTTATCGCGAGTATGATATGCCAGTTTATTTTGGCGGTACACTATTCGAAGCTTTTTTAATAAGAAATCAATTTGAAGATTACATTGCTGTTTGCAAAGAATTTGGTGTGAGCTACATGGAAGTTAGCGATGGTTCAATTACAATTCCCCACTCAGAAAAATGTGGCTACATTGAAAAGTTGTCAAAACATGGTGTTGTTTTAAGTGAAGTAGGAAGTAAAGATGCCGCTCATATTATCCCGCCTTACAAATGGATTGAATTAATGAGTGCGGAGTTGAGTGCAGGTTCTGCTTACGTAATTGCTGAAGCAAGAGAGGCTGGAAATGTAGGCATTTACAGAGGTTCTGGTGAAGTTAGAGAAGGGTTGGTACAAGAAATATTGACCCAAATACCAGCAGAAAAAATACTTTGGGAAGCCCCACAAAAAGCACAACAATTATATTTTTTAGAGCTTATTGGTTGCAATGTAAATCTTGGAAACATCGCTCCGTCGGAAACCATCGCCTTGGAAGCCATGCGTATCGGTTTAAGAGGCGACACCTTCGAACTTTATCTAGATAAAAAATAATTATGAATCGATTCGGTTTGATTGGATATCCACTTGGACATTCTTTCTCTCAACAATATTTCAACAATAAATTCAAAACTGAAAATTTAAAAGATTGCTTTTTTGAATTGTTTTCAATTGAAAATATTGCATCATTTCCCGAATTGTTATCTACATACAATGATTTAAAAGGATTGGCTGTAACCATCCCGCACAAACAGACCATAATTAATTTTCTTACAAGTATTGATGAAGCTGCATCTGAAATAGGCGCGGTGAATTGTATAAAAATCTCGTCTAAAAAAATAATTGGATTTAATACGGATGTGATTGGATTTGAAAAGTCTATTAAAACAATCTTAAAACCTCACCAAAAAAAAGCTTTGATATTAGGAACAGGTGGCGGATCTAAAGCAGTTCAATTTGTTTTTAAAAAATTGGGCATAGAATTTTTACTGGTTAGCAGGACGAAAAATAACCAGCATATTCAATATCAAGAAATCAATGAAATGATTTGTGCTGAATATCACATTATCGTAAATGCTACACCAGTAGGGATGGCGCCACAAATCGACATTTGTCCAGATATTCCATTCCAATTTTTAAATGAAAAACATCTTCTGTTTGATTTGATTTATAATCCAGCTGAAACATTGTTTTTAAAAAAAGGAAAAGAAGCAGGCGCTCAAACAAAAAATGGGCACGAGATGCTAATTACCCAAGCAGAGGCCAATTGGAAAATATGGAATCAGTAACAATCATTAACTATAATAATGATTATTTAGATTTTATTTTTTCTATAAAAACATCAGGAATGCTACTCGTTTTTTTAGCTGTGTAATCAAAAAAAATCAATCCTGTTTTTGCGATAGCGGAGATTAAATTTTCTCCATTTTTATTTATGCTCATCCTATAATAGAGTTCAAAACCCAATGAGGTTATATCTCCCACACTCAAGTCGATTTTTATAACATCGCCATAAAACATTTCTTTTAAATAATTTACCGCCAACTCATTTATGATGATGCTTTTTCCTTCAATATTAAATTCAGTATAATTTAAAGAAGTTAACCAATGAACTCTAGCTTCATGCAAAATACTTACCAATGCATCATTTCCAAGGTGGTTGCCATAGTTGATATCTGTTATTCTAACGGGTATGGATACGCTATGAATAATATTTTCAGGAAAAATAAGTTTAATTCTTGCCATGGTAATTATTTAAGAATTCGATGAGTTGAAAAATGGCTTTTTTACGGTGGCTATATTTGTTTTTTTCTTCTAAATCCATTTCGCCAAATGTTTTGACATTTCCATTCGGAATAAAAACAGCATCATAACCAAATCCTTTATTCCCTTTAATTTCGTTGTTTATAACGCCTTCACAAATTCCTTCAAAAAGAAAATATTCGTTCTCAATAATTAACGAAATGACCGTCCGGAAACGTGCATTTCTATTAAGATTCCCTTCAAGATTATCCAGTATTTTTTTGATATTATTTTCATTGTTGGCTTCATCTCCAGCATATCGTGCACTTCTTACACCAGGTTCGCCATTTAACGCGTCAACTTCTAAGCCAGTATCTTCACTGAAACAATTTTTTCCAAATAGGCGTTGAATAGTTGATGATTTTTCAACAGCGTTTTCTTCAAGTGTTTGATATGGCTCTGGAATATCAATATCAATTCCTGCTTCAAGCAAACTTTTAATTAGAATATTGTTATCCATCAAGGATTGCACTTCGATTACTTTATTTTGGTTGTTGGTAGCAAAAATTAACTCAATCATTCTTATTGTTTAAATTCCAAAAATTTGTTTCAAACAATTCCAAAGCGATTTTTTTTCATTAACATCTTTTGAAATTTCATTTAAAGATGATCCAAAAACCAATTGGATATTTTCGTTTTCGATAGTTTGGTATTTATCGGAATAATCAGGCAAATTAAATCTTTGATTTATAGTACCCATGATTAAAATTAATTTTGGTTTAAAATGATCGACAGTTTGTTGAAATTTGTAATCCAGATTAGAAGCGGTGTTAAAAATAGCCACATCTGAAAAAGTTAATTTACAAGCGGTAAGAATTCCGGTTAGAAAACGTAGATCATCATCACCTAAGTGAAGTATTTCTTCATTATTTACCAGAATTAAAATGTTTTTTAAATTATTCCCTAAAAAATGCACCTTTTTTTCATTTAACTTTTTAGGGTTTGATTGCTTATCATCTAACACTATCAATGAATCTTTATATAATTCCGGCAACAAAGTTGAAGGGATTTGAAAGTTGTCTAAACTCATAATTATTGGTATTTACCGCCTTTATTTTTTGTTTCTTTGTAGTAAAATTAACGAATATGATTGCAGCAGTCGATATTAAAATTACAAAAATTGCTCAAAGTAAATTAAGTGATGTAAATCTAGAAAATATTCCATTTGGAAAATATTTCACAGACCATATGTTGGAGGTTGATTATGAAAACGGACAGTGGGGAACTGTGGAGATAAAACCATATCAAGAAATTTCAATTGCGCCATCATTAGCTGCGCTACACTATGGTCAGGCAATTTTTGAAGGCATCAAAGCTTATCGTAATCCAGCTGGCGATGTACAGGTATTTAGACCACATGATAACTTTAGACGGTTTAATATTTCAGCCGAAAGGATGCAGATGCCAACGATACCAGAAGATATCTTTATGGAGGGTTTAAAAATGCTTATTCAATTAGATTCTAATTGGGTTCCAAGTCAACCTGACCATTCTTTATATATTCGTCCATTTATGTTTAGCATAGATGAAATGATTGGTGTAAAACCGAGTGATAAATATAAGTTCATGATTATTTTAAGTCCAACAGGTCCTTATTACAATACACCGATGCGCATTTATGTAGAAGAGCAATACGTTAGGGCTGTGCCAGGAGGTGTTGGTTATGCAAAAGCAGCTGGAAATTATGGAGCAGCCATGCATGCCACTGCAGAGGCAAAGAAAAATGGGTATGATCAAGTGTTATGGACGGATGCTTTCGAACATAAATATGTACAGGAATGTGGCACGATGAATGTTTTTTTTTTAATTGGAGACACCGTAATTACGCCAGATTTAGGGGCGGGTACGATATTGGCAGGCGTTACCCGAGATAGTGTTATAACAGTTTTAAAAGAAATGGGGTTAACCATTGAAGAAAGGTCGTTGAGTATTGATGAAATCATTCACGCACACAAGGATGGGATACTAAAAGAAGTTTTTGGAACCGGAACAGCGGCTACAATTTCATTAATAAAAGAATTACGTTACAAAGATTATGTGATGGAATTCGATACAGATCGTTGGGAATTCTCCAATGAATTAAAAAATAGATTAAATGCAATTCGTTATGGAATTGCGCCAGATAATCACTTTTGGATGTTTAAAATTTAAGTTTTTACTGGTTAAAACACACAAATAATATTCTCAAAAAAGCGGGCAAAAAATTATTTTTCATTTTTTTAAGATATTTTTTTCTTTTTCAAATGAATATAGTTACCTTTGCCGTCCAAAAAATAAATGGTTTATAGATGCCAACAATTCAACAATTAGTAAGAAAAGGAAGAGAAATTATCAAAGCGAAAAGTAAATCAAGAGCTTTAGATAGTTGTCCTCAACGCAGAGGTGTATGTACAAGAGTGTATACAACTACGCCTAAAAAGCCAAATTCTGCGTTACGTAAAGTAGCAAAGGTTCGTTTAACCAATAAAATTGAGGTTATTGCCTACATCCCAGGTGAAGGCCATAATTTACAAGAGCACTCTATCGTATTGATTCGTGGGGGCAGGGTTAAAGATTTACCAGGTGTAAGATATCATATCGTTCGTGGTAGCTTAGATACCGCTGGCGTAAAAGATCGTAAGCAAAGCCGTAGCAAATACGGAACTAAAAAAGAAAAAGCAAAAAAATAGTACACCATAGTCAATAACAGGACTAAAAAAATATAAACAATGCGTAAGTCACAACCGAAAAAGATTCCATTAGCACCAGACCCAAAATTCAACGATAAGTTGGTTTCAAGATTTGTAAACAATTTAATGTGGGAAGGTAAAAAAAGTGGAGCCTTCATTATTTTTTATGATTCTTTAGATAAGGTAGCAAAAATTACCGGAGAAGATGGATATGAAGTTTGGAAAAGAGCATTAACCAACATCACTCCTGGTGTTGAAGTTAGAAGCCGCAGAATTGGTGGCGCTACTTTCCAAATTCCTTCAGAAGTTCGTCCTGATAGAAAAATTTCTTTGAGCATCAAATGGATGATACGTTACAGCCGTGAAAGAAACGGACGTAGCATGGCGGATAAATTAGCAAATGAAATCGTTGCAGCAAGCAAAGGTGAGGGCGCTTCATTCAAAAAGAAAGAAGATACCCATCGTATGGCTGAAGCTAATAAGGCTTTCGCTCACTTTAAAGTTTAATAAACTCATTTTAATAGTATTTAAAAAGCCATTCTGTAAAGAGTGGCTTTTTTGTTTTGAAGGGTTTTAATGGTTTAAGTTGCTTCACGGGTTTAATTGTTTAACGGTTAATCGATTTTTTGTTTTTTACGTTAAAAATCCCACGGTTGAAACTGTGGACTATTAAAATGTCGTAGAAATTGAAAATTGTATGATGTGGAAGATACTATACTTTCTTATTTGTTATTTCCAAAAAGCTTGTATCGGAACGAAATTAAATCCAGAATGAAGCTCACTCAGATAGAGAGACAGACTATGAATACATAGATAGAAAAACAGAGTGTGAACGAAGAAAAAAGTCAGAACTCAATGATTGCTTTCGCTTTCATTTTCGCTCTGACTTTTAGTACGCTGTATCCAGAATCTCTCTCATTTACATCTCCGCAAAATATTTATAAAAATATGGAATCGTTTCTATTCCTTTATAGAAGTTAGCGATATCAAATTTTTCATTTGGACTATGCAAATTATCGCTATCTAACCCAAAGCCCATGAATACAACTTTTAACCCAAGCTCTTTTTCAAATAAAGAACAAATTGGAATACTTCCTCCGCCTCTTACAGGGATTGGTGCTTTGCCAAAAGTAGTTTCCATTGCCTTCGCAGCAGCTTGATATGGTTTGCTATCAATTGGCGTCATATAAGGCTCACCACCATGATGTAATTCAGCCTTTATTTGAACATAAGGAGGTGCAATTTTGGTTAAATGGTTGATTAATAAATCTGTCATTTTTTGTGAAATTTGGTTTGGAACCAAACGGGCGGATATTTTAGCAAAAGCTTTTGAAGGCAAAACTGTTTTTGCGCCTTCTCCGGTGTAACCACCCCAAATACCATTCAATTCTAAAGTAGGACGAATACCTGTTCTTTCATTTGTTGCGAATCCTTTTTCACCCCATAATTCTTTTACGCCCAAATCTTTTGCATATTCAGCTTCATTGAAAGGAGCTAAAGCCATCAATGCTCGTTCTTCAGGGGTTGCTTCTACTACATCATCGTAAAATCCAGGGATTGTAATATGGTTGTTTTCATCATGTAATGATGCAATCATTTTTGCTAAAATTGTAATTGGATTCGCAACAGCACCACCATAAACACCACTATGTAAATCGCGATTTGGTCCGGTTACCTCAACTTCAATATAGCTCAATCCACGAACACCAATATCGATGCTTGGTGTGTCCAAACTAATCATTGCACTATCACTAATTAATACGCAATCTGCTTTTAGTAATTCTTTATGTGTCGCTACAAAAGTTCCTAAATTTGGAGACCCTACTTCCTCTTCACCTTCTATACAAAACTTTACATTACAAGCCAATGAATTGGTTTTTACCATTGTTTCAAAAGCTTTTACATGCATGTAAACTTGTCCTTTATCATCACAACTTCCTCTTGCAAATATTTTACCATCAATTACGGTTGGATCAAATGGTCCACTGTTCCATAATTCAAGTGGTTCTGCTGGTTGTACATCATAGTGTCCATAAACCAAAACAGTTGGTTTTAAAGGATCAAATATTTTTTCACCATAAACAATTGGATGACCTACAGTTTGATAAATTTCTACTTTGTCTGCACCCGCTTCCAATAATCTAGTTTGAATTGCCTCTGCGCATGCAATCATATCTGCTTTGTGCTCAGACTTTGCACTAACACTAGGCATACGAAGCAACTCAAATAGTTCACTTAAAAATCTGTCTTTATTTTTTTCTTGATATTCTTTCCAATTTTCCATGTTTGAAGTTTTTATTTTATTATAATGAGCTGTATGCAAATGTATTGTTTTAAAGCCAATTCAATTGTGGATAATTTTAAAAATTGTGTAGATAAATAATCGTTTTTTTCTTAAAAATTAAATTCGCGAATTTACTTTTGCGCTAAGATTGCTTGTCAATTCATCAGCCTTTGTTTTATTTATTTTAGCTTGCTTTAATGATGTTGAACAAAGGCTGAGTCTATTTATATAATATCGTTTTATTTTCCAGATATTCTTTTTTCTACAAAATCCCAGTTTACCAAATTCCACCATTGTTCTATATAATCGGCTCTTTTATTTTGGTACTTCAAATAATAGGCATGTTCCCAAACATCTAAACATAAAATTGGGCTTCCTTTTATTTCTATTTCTTTTAAATCCATTAACGGATTATCCTGATTTGCGGTGCTTGTTATTTTTAATTTTCCTGTTTCATCTTTTATTAACCATGCCCAACCACTACCAAACCTTGTTTTTCCAGCATCCGAAAACAACTTTTTAAATGTAGTAAAATCACCAAATGCTTTTTCTATTTCAAATAAAACATTACCCTTAGGCATATTATTGGTTGTTTTCGGCTGCATGCATTTCCAAAATAGTTCATGGTTGAAATGTCCGCCAGCATTGTTTCTCATCTTAACCGAATATTTTGAGATGTTGGTTAAGATGGTTTCTAAGGTTGTAGCCTTTTGCACTTTTTCTGCAATAACAGCTTCGTTAAGGTTTTTTGCATAGGCTGCTGCGTGCTTAGTGTAATGGATTTCCATTGTTGTGGCATCTATACAATCCTCTAGTGCATTATATGCATAGGGTAGTGGTTGTTGTTCAAAATTAATGTTGGTATTTTCGTTTGAATTATTTTCATGCAAACTAAAAGATGACAGTAAACTTACCATGCTCTCCCAGCCAACAATTGCTAAAAATGATTTGCTAAAAGATTTTTTCAAGAATTTTCTTCGATTGTTTTGCATAATTATTACGTTCACTTTATTTGTCTTTTTTAAAAAGCTTAAACAGTTTCAAGTAAAATTCTTTATTAAAAAGTTGAGAATCATTCATGGCTTTATGGGTTAAAAAAACGCCAACCGGAGCCAGTACTAAAATAGCCAACCACATACCTATTGCTGGAGATAAAATAGCATCTCTTGAAAATTTCTCCCCAAACATATTCAACAAATGAAAGATTAGGAAAAACACAATGGCAACTACTAAAGGCATTCCTAGTCCGCCTTTCCTAATAATCGCACCTAACGGTGCACCAATAAAAAACAAAATCAAACAAGCCAAAGAAATGGAGTATTTTCTATGCCATTCTATTTCATGAAACCTTAATTCTTTTTCTTTTGTTTCTGATTCAAATATCTGTTGTTGTAAAGCACCTTTTATGGCAACTGCTTTATTCATTGCATATTGATTGATTCTTAAACTTAAACTATCCGGAATCAATTTTGCATAAGTTCTTTCTGATTTCATTTGATTTGAAACATTCCAAGTACTATCCGAAAGATGACTGTAAGTCAAAGTCGAATTTAACTGTTGGTTGTAGAATAAAAGCTGATTTGTTTTCGATTTTTTTAAAGAATCTATGTTTTTACCCAGCTGATTTGCGCTAAGCATTTTAAAATTCTTACTAAATAAACTGTCGTTGGTTTCTTGTTTTTTTAATACACTTAAATCGAATAATTTTTTAAATTTCTTAAAACTCAATCTTGTAAACTCTGTAGCACTATCCATTATGTTTCCATTTTCTTGATATCTACAGCCATCTTCTAAATTAAATTCGAGGTAATTCCCATCTTCAGAAATTTTCATTTCTCCTTTTTTTGCTACTATACAATTATCTTGTAACGAATTATTTTGTTCGAAAATAATTACATTATAAATGGTTTTTCCATCAGGATCTTTCTTGCTTATTTTAATGGCATAGTTTGGGATATGGGTAAAGAAAACCCCTTCTTTTAAATCGAATGCGGGTTTCTTAACATAAATATCACTGTATAAAGTAATGAATTTTAAGTTTGCATAAGGGATAACATAGTTTGCAAATAAAAATGTAATGCCGCATAACAAGATGGTTAAAAACATCAACGGGCGCATAAATCTCAAGAGAGAAATGCCTGAAGATTTGATGGCAACTAATTCAAAACTTTCACTCAAATTTCCAAAGGTCATTATGGATGAAATCAAGATTGCGATTGGCATTGCAAGCATCAACAATGATGCACTGGCATACCAAATAAACTGTGCTATTGTAATAAAATCAAGTCCTTTTCCTACCAAGTCGTCGATATATTTCCATAAACTCTGCATCATCAACACAAAAAATCCTATGAAAAAAGTAATGATGAAAGGGCCAATAAATGATTTTAGTATAAGCTTGTCTAATTTCTTTATCATGTTAACAGTTCGGCTGTGGTATGTTGCAAATCAGAAAATTACGAAACTCAAAAATAGTGCAATAAAACAAGCACTATAAAAAACAATGCAAGAGTACGTTAATACAAATTAAAAAACCATCAGTTTTGATGGCTCTTATTATCTTTTTGATTAAATTAACTTCCTAAGCGGTGGAATAAATCTTTTACTTGATACTCCCAAAGTCTGCTTTGGTCTTTTATTTCTTTTTTCTCCGCAAAATCTTTTATGATTAATATGGTTTGATTGGTTACTTCAGATCTATCAATGGCAAATTCAAAATATTCGTCTTTACTCATGTAGCTCCAACGGAAACGAATGAATTTATCTTGTTCTTTTTCTAGCAAAACTGCTTTTTCTTCGGCGCCATTCCATGAAAAGCTATATACGCCATCGCGTTCGTCAACTTTATCAGCAAACCATTCTTGCAAAGCAGCTGGGCTTATTAGGAATTCATACAAGATACTCGGGGAGCATCGTACTGGATATTCTAGTGTATATAATTGCTTTTTACTCATTTGATTTTGAAATTACCTTCTTTCTTGCAATAATAGAAAAATTATCAACGCAATAGTATAATATCTGTTTTTTTTTTGACCAATTGTTGTTATTTCTTTTTTATATGGCGTTTTTATGTCAATTAAAATAAAAAAAATTGTTCGGTTACACACAATAAATGTTAAAATATGCGTTATGTCAATTGAGAAAAATATTTTAAATCTCAATAATTAAATTTTTTCATATGCGTCAGTTGAAAATTTCAAAATCAATCACAAATCGCGAAAGCGAAAGCCTTGAAAAATACTTACAAGAAATTGGAAGGGTAGAATTAATAAGGCCGGAGGAGGAAGTAATGCTGGCTAAATTAATAAAGCAAGGCGATCAACAAGCACTAGATCGGTTGACAAAAGCCAATTTAAGGTTTGTTGTTTCTGTTGCAAAGCAGTATCAAAATCAAGGTTTAACCTTGTCTGATTTAATTAATGAAGGCAATTTGGGTTTGATTAAAGCGGCTCAAAAATTTGATGAAACCAGGGGATTTAAATTCATTTCATATGCGGTTTGGTGGATACGTCAATCAATTTTACAAGCATTGGCTGAGCAGTCAAGAATTGTTCGTTTGCCTTTGAATAAAGTTGGGTTAACTAATAGGATCAGTAAGGCATATAGCCAATTGGAACAAGAGTTTGAGCGAGAGCCTTCAGCAGAGGAAATTGCAGAATTATTAGAAGTTAGTATCGAAGAAGTGGCTGCTACAATAGGTGTTGGAGGTCGACATATAAGCATGGATCAGCAGATTTCTGCAGGTGAAGATGGATTATTGATTGACTTGATGGAAAATAAAAATGCGGAGAAAACAGACCAGCAAATGGTTTTAACCGATTCCTTGAATACTGAAATTGAACGTACGTTGAATATATTAACACATAGACAAAAAGAGGTGTTGGTTTATTTTTTCGGGCTTGGAATAGATCATCCATTGAGCTTGGAAGATATCGGAGAACGATACAATTTAACAAGAGAGCGGGTACGTCAAATAAAAGACAAGGCATTAGACAGGCTACGAGAAACTTCTCAAAATAATTTACTGAGGGGATTCCTTGGGGCATAAACAAAAAAATAAATAACTTTCCCGGATTAATTCCGGGATTTTTTTTAATAAAATGTGGGTTTAAAAAGATTAACTCGAATAAAACTTTAAAAAATCATCATTTTAACCGAAATTCGCTCAAAACAATTTTTTACATGTCTATTGAAATAAAAGTACCTACAGTAGGTGAAAGCATTAGTGAAGTTACACTTGTGAAGTGGTTGAAAGAAACAGGCGCTTGGGCGGATTGTGATGAAATAATTGCGGAACTTGAAAGTGAAAAAGCAACTTTTGAAATAAATGCAGAACAAGCTGGCCTAATTACACAAATTGCTAAAGAAGGGGACACGCTTTCAATTGGTGATTTGATTTGTAGTATCGATACAGATGCTGTTCGCCCTGCGGAAGCTCCAAAAGAAGAAACACCAAAACCTGCTGAAGTTGTTGCTGCACCAACGAAAGAAGTGCCTGCTTCTGATGTAAAAGCAACGCCTGTAGCGGCAGCGATTATTGCAGATAAAAAAATAGACAGTAAAAAAATAATGCCATCTGGCTCAAATGGTAAGATTATAAAACAAGACGTTTTAGAAGCTTTATCAAACCCGGGTAGAAAACCTGGAACAGAAATGTTCAACAGAACTGAGCGACCAGAAAAAATGAGCAATCTCCGTAAAACAATTAGCCGCAGATTGGTTGAAGCAAAAAATACAACCGCCATGTTGACTACATTCAATGAAGTAGATATGGGGCCAATCATGGAAATTAGAAAAAAACATAAGGATAAATTTAAAGAGCTTCATGGCGTAAATTTAGGGTTCATGAGCTTTTTCACAAAAGCTTGTTGTTATGCGTTGCAAAAGTTTCCTTCTGTAAATGCTTACATTGACGGGGATCAAATTATTTTTCATGAATATTGCGACGTATCTATTGCCGTTAGTGCGCCGAAAGGATTGGTGGTTCCTGTAATCCGCAATGCGGAAAGTTTAAGCATGGCCGAAATTGAAGCGATGGTTGTTGAATTGGCAACGAAAGCAAAAAACAATAAACTTACCATTGAAGAAATGACTGGTGGTACCTTTACCATTACAAACGGTGGAATTTTTGGGTCTATGATGAGCACACCAATTATTAATATCCCTCAGAGTGCCATTTTAGGCATGCATAATATCGTAGAAAGACCAATGGCTTTAAATGGTCAGGTAGTCATTAAGCCAATGATGTATCTGGCTTTAAGCTACGATCACCGCATCATTGATGGTAGAGAGTCAGTTGGATTTTTAGTTACTCTAAAACAATTGCTTGAAAATCCATCGCTTTTGTTATTTGGTAAAGATCCTGTAGAAGCACTTCTTGAATTATGATTATAAACGAAATATTTTCCCGCTAAATGCGGGATTTTTTTATGAGCAGATACCACTCTTATTTAAATTCAGCTGTTACGGTTATTGATTCTTATACAAAAGGAACGCCGCTAACACATCATTTAAAATCATTTTTCCAGACGGATAAAAAATTCGGTTCAAAAGATAGAAAATCAATATCTACACTTTGTTACCATTATTTTAGATGTGCATTTTTATTCAATGAAACAGATACAACAGAAAGTAAAATTATTGCATCTGCTTTTTTATGTGAAAATAGTGAGACAGAATTTTTAAAAAATGTTTCATCAGAATTTAATGAACTTGTAGCATTTTCTGCAATTGAAAAAGTAGCCTATTTAAATATCAATTCTGAAAAATTATTTTTATTTTCAGATGAGATTTCGAGTTTTATAGATAAGGATAAATTCACGATTTCTCTATTACATCAGCCTGATTTATTTTTAAGGTTAAGGCCGAAGAAAAGGGATCTAGTTTTAAACAAGTTAAAAAATGCAGATATTACATTTGAATTAATTGAGCTAGATACGTTAAAACTAACAAATGGAACATCAATTGAAAATTGTCTCGAAATTAACAAAGAAGTGGTGATACAGGATTTTAATTCACAGAAAGTTTTTGATTTTTTAAAAAAAGAAAAAGCTGAAGAGAAATCAGAATCAGTATGGGATTGCTGTGCGGCAAGCGGTGGAAAATCTATTTTATTATTTGATTTGTTTTCGGGTAAATTAAAACTAACAGTTAGCGATATACGCGAAAATATTTTATCCAATCTGCAACTTCGTTTTAAAGATGCAGGCATTAATCTTCTAAAAAAATTCGTACAAGATTTATCCCAAAAATCAGGATTATTATTGGATGATAAATTTTCTATCATTATTTGTGATGCACCTTGTTCTGGTAGTGGAACATGGAGCAGAACACCCGAGCAATATTTTAGTTTTGATAAAATACTACTTCAACAGTTTGTTGAAAAGCAAAAAAATATCGTTGTAAACGTATTGCCTCATTTGGCAAAGGATGGTTGGTTTGTTTATATCACTTGCTCCGTATTTAAAGCAGAAAATGAAGACATGGTTGATTTTATCCAACAGCATTTTTCTTACCAATTGCTTGAAATGAAATACCTCAAAGGATATGATAAAAATGCAGACAGTTTATTTGTAGCTTATTTTAAAAATTAACTACTGCTTTATAATACGTTGTACAACTTCTTTTTTATCGTTTAAATAGATTGTTACAAAATAAACGCCTCTTGCAAAATTTCGGAAGTTTATGCTTTTTGTACCCGAACCAATGGCTTGTTCGTATGAAGTTGCAAATATTTTTTGACCCGAAATATTATGAATGAGTACATCAACTTTTGTATTTTCAACCCTATCCATTTTTATAAATAATTCATTGTTAACTGGATTCGGACTTATCAATATTGTATTTGCCGAAGGGGGAATAAAGATGCAAGGGTTCAAATAGTTTACAGTGCTAGAATCCATATAAAATGTAGTATCTGTTCCAATTTTCATCTTGTATCGATATTGAATACTTCCATAATTTGTTTGATCAAGATTGTCGATGTATTCAAAATCATGCATACCAAATGGGCTATCATTATGAAGTGTGGCTATTTCAGTAAATCCTGTTTGATTAATAAATTTTCTTTCAACAGAAATGTGCATGGAGGTATCTGTTTTAATAGAAAGATTTAAAATTGATGTACATTGAAAGAAACGAGCACTATACGTTGTGTAATTTTTTTGAAGCATCACAAATGCTTTTTTAGCATTGGGTATTCCAAATCCAATACGATTGTCAGGGCTGCTAAAATTTGACGCACTTTGTTTTAATACACCTCTGATTTTCATGTTTGAAGCTTCAGGAAATGCTTGCCACAAACAGGTTGAAATTCCAGCCATATTTGGACAAGCATAAGAAGTACCGCTTCCAAAATTGGGCATTCCGGTATTGTTATTGGCAACAATTGCGTTTCTTCCGATTGCAACAACATCTGGCTTAATCTGCCCATTGCTATTTGGTCCATAACTACTGAAATTGGCTACAACACCTAAACTATCTACAGCGCCCACCGCCATACAACTATCCGCATCTGCTGGTGTAATGATATAACGCCAAGAGCCATTGCCTTCATTTCCCACAGCAATTACCATAAGTAAACCTTTTCTTGCAGCAATGTTTGTGGCTTTTGCACTTATGGTAGTATTGCCATTCATGTCTGTGTAAGTATAATCAAACTGAGAATCGCTGAATGTGTTATATCCTAATGAAACTGAGCATACATCAACACCTAAGCTATCTGCTTTTTCTGCAGCAACGCAAAAATTATGTTCTTCTATTGGATATTCGCTCCGAACATCTTCAGTACGAAAAAGATAGAAAGAAGTTTTAGGTGCAGTTCCCATAAATACGCCAGGAAGATTTGCTCCAATTGCGCTTAAACAATGCATTCCGTGTGCATCATCTTCAGAAACATTTTGATTATTGTTGACAAAATCCCAAGTGCCTAATATTTGACCATTTCTGTTTAAGCTGTCAAATGTGGGAAGCGCATTATAACGATAAAATCCTGCATCAATAACAGCCATTTGCATTCCCTTTCCATTAAAACCATGATTGTGCAAAAAATCGCCTTTGTGTATTTTTATTTGTGCATTTGACGCGCCATATTGGTAAACATTTTCTTGCTGTGTTTTGTAAATACTGTTGTTTAAAGGCAACGCAGTTAAAGTGTCATCAGCAAATTTCGATGAAGTATTATTTGGATTTCTAGAAGCAATGGCAAGTGTATTTTCAACAAAAGGCAAGTTTGAAATAGCCGTCAATGCTGTATTATCTGTTGTTTCTATTGAAATCTGGTTCATCCATTTTGATTGATTCAAAATGGTAACGGTACCGGATGTACGAACAGCTTCTACATAATTATTGTTAATGGGCAAGTCTAAACTGTCAATATTGATGTTGTATCTCAATCTTCTGTCAATAGCACGTTGTGATAAAAATTCTATTGGATTAGAAAGAGAGTAAACACTATTATTTTTGTTTTTAAATGTTACAATATATCTGTTAAGCTGAGCTTTAGAAGCAATAGTATTCGCCAATAAGAAAATACAAATCAGAAAGTTATTCATAAAAAATCAAGTTGATAAGTTTGCTCATATTTGCAATAGACTTTCAATTAAACATTGCCATCATAAGCCCATTTAATCCATGTTGCACCCCAGGTAAAACCTCCGCCAAAAGCGGCTAAAATGATATTGTCGCCCTTTTTCAATTTGCTTTCCCAATCCCACAAACATAACGGAATTGTAGCAGCAGTAGTATTGCCATATTTTTGAATGTTAATCATTACTTTTTCTTTTGATAAACCCATTCTATTTGCAGTAGCATCAATAATTCTAAGGTTTGCTTGATGTGGAACCAGCCATGCAATATCATCTCCAGTCAGGTTGTTTCTTTGCATCAATTCGTAGCTCACATCTGCCATACCTTTTACCGCAAATTTAAAAACGGATTGCCCTTCTTGAAAAACGAAGTGCTCTTTTGCATTTACAGTTTCCACAGATGAGGGTTTAAGGCTTCCACCCGCTTTCATATGAAGGAAATTCTTTCCACTTCCATCGCTTTTTAACAGACTATCCATTACACCTATTTTTTCGGTTGTAGGTTCAAGCAATACTACTCCTGCTCCATCACCAAATATTACACAAGTAGTTCTATCTGTATAATCTACAATAGCACTCATTTTATCAACACCTACAACGATTACTTTTTTATATCTACCACTTTCAATCATACTTGTACCAACGGTCAATGCGTATAGAAAACCAGAGCAAGCTGCACTCAAATCAAAGCCAAATGCATTTTTCATACCTGCTTTATCGCTAAGAATATTTGCAGTTGCCGGAAAAACCATATCAGGTGTTACTGTTGCACAAATCACACAATCTATCTCTAAAGGATCAATTCCTCGTTTTTTTAACAATTCATTTACAGCAATAACAGCCATATCGCTGCTTGCCAATCCTTCGCCTTTTAAAATTCTCCTTTCACTAATACCTGTTCTTGATAAAATCCACTCGTCATTAGTATCTACCATAGTTTCGAGGATTTTATTGGTTAAACGAAAATCAGGAACATGCGCACCAACTGCTGTTATAGCAGCATAAATTTTTTCCATATTGGACTGGTTTTTAAATTTTTAATAATTGATGTAAAAGTAATGCAAAAAATCTTTACTTCTTTTTCAGTATGTATGCTCGTAATTTATGCTTATTTTTGCCTCATATTGATATAACTTATGTACGCATATTTACAGGGGAAATTTACATATAAAAGCCCAGCACAAATTTATATTGATGTGAATGGAATAGGATTTGAAGTAAACATCAGTTTGCATACTTATTCTGCCATACAAAATATGGTAGAAGGCAGATTATTTATTCACATGCAAGTAAAAGAAGATGGGCATTCTTTATTTGGATTTTTTGACAAAGAAGAAAAAGATATTTTTTTATTGTTGATTAGTGTTTCTGGAGTTGGGGCTTCAACAGCAAGGATGATGTTATCATCTACCCGACCGGATGAAATTACCAAAGCCATTCAATTGGGCGACGTGAAATTGCTCGAACGTGTAAAGGGTATCGGTAAAAAAACAGCAGAGCGCTTGGTCTTGGAATTAAAAGATAAAGTAGGAAAGCAAACTACGGTTTCTTTAGGTGGTGTATCTGTTCCAATAGTCAACACAATTGAACAAGACGCGCTTATTGCATTAACAGCTTTAGGAATAAGCAGAATTCAAGCGGAACAATCTATTCAAAAAATAATTCGTACCGAACCTGATATTTCTAAATTGGAAGAATTAATTAAAAAAGCATTAAAAGCCATTTGATAAAAAACTACATTAACTGATTTACGGAATGTCAATTAATCGAAATTTATCACAACCATTATTCAAGGTAATGTTGTGCTTGGCTTTATTTACCGCTTTTGTCTTAGATGGATTTGGTAAAAATTTGCCACTAGAAATAATATTGAACGCAGATACTACTACGCCTGCTTCTTCTACAAATTTGCCCTATCCAATCACAGATAGAAGAGGAGATAATTTATCTATTGGCAATTACAATAGCTTCAACTATTTTCAACCATCTAATCAAAAAGATTCTATTGTTTACGACTACGACTCCAAAAGATATATTGTTTACGAAAAAATTGGCAATCGATATATACGTACTCCATTGAGTTATTCATTCAATGAGTATTGGAGTTTAAAAAATCGTCAGGCAGAAATTGATTATTTTCAAAAGCGTTCTAACACTACCAATATTTTAAATAGAGGAAAATTTTCAAAACCAAGACTTTCATTAACGGATGGTTTATTCAATCGTTTGTTTGGAAATGGAAAAATTGAAATTTCACCTCAAGGAAATGTGGATGTTACAGCTGGTTATCAAGGACAGAAAATAGATAATCCTACATTACCCGAATCTGCTAGAAAAAATGGTGGGCTTGATTTTCAAATGAACACCCAATTGAATGTTAATGCAAGTATTGGTGATAAATTAAAGTTCCCGATTAATTACAATACACTTGCCAATTTTGATTTAGACAATCAATTGAAATTGGATTATTCAGGAAAAGATGATGAAATTTTAAAAAGATTTGAAGCCGGTAATGTCGCGTTTCCTGCAAAAGGAACATTAATCCCAGGCGCACAACAATTGTTTGGACTGAAAACATCGTTACAATTTGGAAAATTATTTATCACAGGGGTATTGGCGAATCAAAAATCACAAAGACAAAATGTAAATCTCCAAGGTGGAACTGCTGCTACACCATTTGAAATTAAAGCAGATGAATACGAAGAAAACAGACACTTTTTAATCAGTCAATATTTTAAAGACAATTACAATAAAGTAATGTCGAACTTGCCTGCCATTACAGCGCCAATTCAAGTGTTGAGAATTGAAGTATGGGTAACCAATAGAAATGGAACTACAACTGATACACGCGATATTGTTGGTCTTGCTGATCTTGCAGAGGCACGCCCTTATTTGCCAGCACCTACCATAAATGTGTTAACCGGACTTGCTGTACCGTTTAATGGTTCAAATGATTTGCTTACAAAAATTTTAAATCAACCTAACGCAAGAAACACTTCCTTAATTTTCAACAACCTTCAATCGGTAGGATTGAGACCTGTTCAGGATTTCGAGAAAACATTCGCCAGAAAATTAGATTCTACTCAATACACATTTAATAGACAACTGGGGATGTTGTCACTGAGTCAGCCACTTCAAACCGATGAAGTTTTAGGGGTTGCATTTCAATACACTTATAACGGACGAATTTTTCAAGTAGGGGAGTTCTCACAGGATGTGCCACCAGATAGCTCTTCAGCCAACCAAAAGATTCTATTCTTAAAATTATTGAAAGCCACTTCACAAAGGCCATCATTGCCTATTTGGAGTTTGATGATGAAAAATGTGTACACGGTTGGTTATGGTTCATTATCTGCTTCTGACTTTAAATTAGATGTGTTGTACCAACAGCCTGGTCTTGGCGCAAAACGTTATGTGCCATATGGTGATATTAATTTAGGTTCTCCAATGATTTCATTGATTAACCTCGATAGATTAAACAGTCAGCTTGATCCACAACCAGATGGGGTTTTTGATTATGTGGAAGGATTTACCGTGGTGTCCAATTATAGTCGAGTTGTTTTTCCAGTATTGGAGCCATTTGGAAGAGATTTAGCCAAGCAAATTTATTCAACGATTCCAACCAATGTAACGGATACGCTTTTTTATGCACTATATGATTCCATAAAAGCCGTAGCCCAACAATTTCCTAATTTAAATCGATTCGTTTTAAAAGGAACTGCTAAAACTTCTGGGTCTTCTGAAATTAGTATTGGATATAACATTCCTCCAGGTTCGGTAATTGTAACTGCAGGTGGAAGAACATTGCAAGAGGGCATTGATTACGATATTAATTACGATTTGGGAACGATCAAAATGACCAATCAAGCCATTTTAAATGCTGGACTTCCCGTACAAGTAAATTTTGAAAACAATGCTACGTTTGGATTACAGCAAAGAAATTATATGGGATTGCGGTTTGATTACATGGCAAAAAATACGTTGAAAGAACAACTTTCATTTGGAAGTACTATTGTGCGTTTGGGCGAAAGGCCATTTTTTACAAAAGTAAATTACAACGAAGAGCCGATTAGAAATACAATGTATGGACTAGATGTAAACTATAAAAAAGATTTACCTCGTTTAACAAAAATTATAGATAAGATTCCATTTTACAGCACCACTGCACCTTCAAGCATGAACGCTTATTTTGAGGGTGCTTATTTAAAACCTGGTCATGCGCCACAAATTGGAAGAGGCAGCAACGGGTTGGTTTATATTGATGATTTTGAAGGCAGTAAATCTGGAATTGATTTGAGGTTTCCATTAGTAAGTTGGGCGTTGGCTTCTACACCTGCACATGCAACAGACAGAAACGGAATTGAATTGTTTCCAGAGGCTACACAAAATAATAATCTGACATACGGAAAAAGTAGAGCAAAAATTGCTTGGTATCAAATTGAACAAACTTTACAACAACTTGAAGCAAACAATAACCCTATTAGCGATAGAAATGAATTGAGTGATCCTAGGGTAAGACAAGTTTATCAGAAAGAAATTTTCCCTCAACGTACTACTAGCTTTGGAGAAAGTCAATTGGTAACATTTGATTTGGCTTA
Organism: Chitinophagaceae bacterium; assembly: GCA_947483415.1. GTDB lineage: Bacteria > Bacteroidota > Bacteroidia > Chitinophagales > Chitinophagaceae > Ferruginibacter. Next base: position 17,147 of record CANKLV010000002.1, on the reverse strand, counting down.
TTATCCAAAAGAAAAAGGTCCGTACAATTATGAAGCAGATAATACAAAAGTAAATACAACTGGAAAATTCATCGACCCCACTACAAAATTTGGTGGATTAATGAGAAATATTGATCAATCAGATTTTGAGACGAGCAATGTTGAGTTTATAGAATTTTGGGTACAAGATCCATTTATCTTGCCACAGTTCAGCAACTCAACTGGTGGTAAATTATATTTTAATTTAGGTAATATCTCAGAGGATGTATTAAAAGATGGAAAACGATTTTATGAAAATGGGTTAACAACGCCAAATGTTCCATCTCCAGTAGATACAACGGTTTGGGGCAAAGTTCCAAGAAATCCAATTCAAGTTACCAATGCATTTAGCAATAATCCTGATGATAGAAAATATCAGGATGTTGGATTTGATGGACTTTCGGACACTGCAGAATTAAGGGTACGTGCTGAATATTTATCTTCCTTAGAAACTACATTTGGATCTACTTCTCAGATTTATTTAAACGCAGCCAAGGATCCTTCAATTGATAATTATAAAAACTATAGAGATGGTTCTTTTTCAGCTAATGATGGAATTTTAAAACGCTACAAAAATTACAATAGTCCAGATGGCAATTCGCCCATTTCAAATGGGGGAGAATTTTCATCCGCAGCAACTTTGTACCCGGATGCAGAGGATTTGAATAAAGACAATACGTTGAACGAAACAGAAGAATACTTCCAATATATTGTTGACATAAAACCGAAGAATGCTACTGAAATGCTTATTGGAAATAACTTTATCGTAGATAAAAAAGAAGTTCCAGTGAGTTTGGTAAACGGCACCACAAGAAACGAAACTTGGTATCAGTTTAGAATTCCCATTGGAAGTTACGACCGTAAAATTGGAAACATTCCAGATTTCAAATCAATACGTTTTATGCGTATGTTTTTAACGGGCTTTGAAGATAGTGTGGTGATGCGTTTTGGATTGATGCAATTAACCAGAAATGTTTGGCGTAAATTTAAATATAAAATTGATTCTACTGGTTTGTATTCACCAACAAGCTTTACCCCTTTCAATGTAGAAGCGGTAAATATTGAAGAGAATGACAAACGTACGCCATTGCCATATCGTACGCCGAAAGAAATTCAACGTGTACAAACATTAAGCAACAATGGTGTGAATCTTTTGCAAAATGAACAAGCATTAAGCATGACATTTTGTAACCTTAGAAAAGGAGATGCAAAAGGCGTTTTCCAAACATTTGCGAATAGAGATGTACGTCAGTTTAGAAAATTATCCATGTACATTCATGCGGAGCAAGCGCAGAATCCGGCAAACACCATTCAGGATAAAGACCTAACGGCAGTGGTTAGACTAGGAACTGATTTTGTAAGCAATTATTATGAAATAAGAATTCCATTAACCCTAACTCCATTAACAGCAGGATTAAACCCAGACACAGATGCATATAATGATTCACTATGGTTTCCATCAAATTCACTAGAGGTGGATTTGGATATACTCACAAAAATAAAACAAGCCAGAAATTTATCTTCAACCTCTTTAGGAACCTTGTTCAAACAACTTCAAGAAAATGGACAAACGTATTCTGTAATTGGAAATCCTAATTTAGGAGAGGTGCGTGGAATTTTGTTAGGCGTAGAAAATACAACATCAAACAGTGCTTGCGGACAAGTATGGGTAAACGAATTAAGACTATCATCAATAAATGAACAAGGCGGATGGGCTGCAATTGGAAGGGTTGATGCAAACTTAGCCGATTTGGGAACGGTGTCTCTTTCAGCGAATGTGCATAGTCGTGGGTTTGGAACTTTAGAACAACGGGTTGTAGAAAGATATCGGGATGATTTTATGCAGTTTGATATTTCTTCAAATTTAGAATTGGGGAAATTATTACCTAAGAAAATAGGTATTTCAATTCCTGTTTATGCAAGCTATTCACAAACAACCAGTACTCCTCAATATGATCCGTACGATTTAGACATAAAATTAAAAGACAAGCTAAGTTCAACTCCAAAATCAAAAAGGGACTCCATAAGAAAGAATGCTATTGACTTTACATCTGTTAAAACAGTGAATTTTACCAATGTGAAGAAAACAAAAACAAATGGTAAGTCACCAAAAATTTATGATATAGAAAATGTAGATGTAAGTTACTCGTACATAAAAACAGAATCACACAATCCATTGATTGAAAATAATGAGGTTACAAAACATCGGGGTGCGCTTGGATATAATTTTTCGCCACAATCCAAGCCATTTGAGCCATTTAAAAATTCGTTTAAAAAATCAAAAACAAAATGGTTGGATTTCATAAAAGAAATCAACTTTAATTATTTGCCAAACCAATTGAGTTTTAGAGCCGATATCAGTCGTCAGTTTGGTGCCATAAAGCCAAGAAGTGTTGGTGAAACAAAATATGCAATTCCAGAAACTTATGATAAGTATTTCACCATGCAGCGTGATTACATACTGCGATGGAATTTTACAAAGTCGATAAATTTTGATTATACAGCAACCAACAATTCGAGAGTAGATGAGCCAGCGGGTAGAATTAATACAAAACAAAAGAAAGATACCATCTGGCAAAATTTCTTTAAAGGGGGCAGAAATACCATTTTTAATCAGGCGATAAATATGTCGTATGTATTGCCAACCGCGAAGTTTCCTTTGTTGGATTGGACAACAGCCAATGTACGTTATCAAACCACATATAAATGGATAGGGGCTTCAAGATTAGCTGTAAATCTCGGGAATTTATTAGAAAATACTCAGCAGAAAGAAGCAACTATTCAATTAGATTTCACAAAATTGTACCAGCATTCGAAATGGTTGCGTCAAATGGATCAGCCTTCAAATAAAGAAGACCAGCAAAAATGGAGAAATAGGATTACAAAAGTTAGAGATTCCGTGCTTACAAAATCTGGAAAGAAAGTATTGAAAACTAAGCGAGTTGTAGACAAAACGGCAATGCCTTATGTTAGTAAAGGCATGAAAGTTTTTGGAAAACTTCTAACAAGCTTAAAGCAAGTTAATTTTACTGCTTCAGAAAATGCAGGAACTCGATTGCCAGGGTATATGGATAGCACTCGTTTTTTTGGACAAAATTTTAAAAGTATGTCGCCTGGTTATAATTTTATAATGGGTTGGCAGCCTGATACAAATTGGCTCAATCAACAAGCTCGAAGAGGGTTGCTGACAAAAGACAGTAATTTTAATTCATTAATTCAACAAAATTTAGATCAAAAGCTAACGCTCACTGCTCAATTAGAGCCATTCAAAGATGTAAATGTTGCCATCAATATTAGCAAATCATTTTCAAAAACATACAGCGAAACCTTTAGATATATAGATACCAATTTTAATGGTACAAATCCTACGTTCCAGCATTTAAATCCTTATGCTGGTGGTAGTTTTGATGTTTCTTATGTTGCGTTTAAAACATTGTTTGGAAAATTTGATCCCAATCGAGTTTCTTCAACATTTAAAACTTTTGAAAATAATCGTGTTATTCTTTCGGAACGTTTGGGTAAATTAAATCCATACACCAATAATGCAGTTGGCTCTGATGGGTATTATTATGGTTATGGAAAATACGCTATTGATGTGTTGATACCTTCGTTTATTGCAGCGTACACAGGGCAGGATCCCAATTCGGTAGGATTGATAAAACAAGAAAATAAAAACATTCGCTCAAATCCATTTAGGGCCATTATTCCTCGACCCAATTGGAAGATAGATTATAACGGACTATCTAAAATAAAGCCATTAGATAAATTGTTTACAAGCTTTACGGTTACTCATGGTTATACAGGTAATTTAAGTATGAATGGATTTACATCTGCATTGCTTTATCAGGATGTATCTAAATATGGTTATCCTTCATTTTATGATACAGGCTCAAAGAATTTCATACCATTTTTCTTAGTTCCTAATGTGAGTATTCAAGAGCAGTTTTCACCGTTATTGGGCGTAGATATGATGTTTGTAAATCAATTCCAAGCTAAGTTTGAATATTCAAAAACCCGTCAATTGAGTTTGAGTTTAAATGATTATCAATTAAGCGAAGTAAGAAGTACCGAATTTACAATTGGTGCTGGTTATCGCAAAAAAGGATTGAAATTATTTGGAGGGTTAAAGCTCCCATCTTTTTTAAGTAAAGACAAAAGTGGAAAACTTGATAATGAAATTAGCTTCAGGGTAGATTTTAGGGTGAGGGATAATGTAACAGCAAATAGCAGATTAGATCAAGACAATAATTTTGCCACTTCAGGAAGTAAAGAAACTTCGTTTAGTCCAACGATAGATTATTTCTTGAATAGTAAAATCAATATAAAACTATACTTCGATCAGCGAAGGGTGAAACCGTATATATCATCAAGTGCGCCAACTACAAATACTAGGGCGGGAATACAAATTAGAATTTCGCTATCTCAATAGTTTCTGAGATTAATCTTTGTGAAAATAAATCGCGCTTGCTTGTTGTTTTGGCATAATCGTAAGTTCGTTTATGCATACGTGTGAGGGTAAATTAGCCGCATAAAATATAGCATCAGCAACGTCTTCAGGCGTTAATGGTTTAAACCCATTATATACTTGTGATGCTTTTGTAGTATCTCCCTTGAATCGTACAATAGAAAACTCTGTTTCAACAGCACCTGGGTGAACAGCAGTAACGCGAATTCCTTTTTTCAACAAATCAATGCGCATAGATTTTGTTATGGCATCAACAGCAAATTTAGACGCGCAATACACATTTCCATTTTCGTAGACTTCTTTGCCAGCGATAGAACCAATATTTACAACTACGCTTTCATTTGGAATTAATAAATCTAAAACAGCTTTTGATACATAAAGCAAGCCATTTACATTTGTTTGAAGCATCGTTTCCCAATCGGATATGTCGCTATCAGCAAAATTATCTCTGCCTAAAGAAAGGCCAGCATTGTTTATGAGCACATCAATTTTTTTCCAATCATCTGGTATATTTTTTATGGCGTCAAACACGGCATCTTTATCTTGAACATCAAAACATAATTCCAAAACATCAACATTGAATCTCGATTCTATATCTATTTTTATTTTATTTAGTCGATCTGCTCTACGACCTGCAATGATTAATCGATGATTGGCTGCAGCAAATTTTTCTGCACATGCTTTTCCTATGCCTGAAGTGGCGCCTGTAATAAATATGGTTTTATTCATTTTGCTTTATTAAATCTGAATTTTGAAATATCTGCGGATTAAATACTTCTTGTAAAAGTAGTTTTTTGTATTGGAGAATCAACTGGTAAAATAAATGAAAAACTTATTTTATTAATAGGAATGTACCTTTTGTAGTAATGGCTTGATTGTTGAATTTTTTTCCTTCAATGTAATAAACATATGTACCAGAAGATTGCGTAATGCCATTTATTTTTCCATCCCAGCCTTTGCCAGTTCTTGTAGTAGAATACATAAGTTGACCCCAACGATTTAGTACAATGAATTTATCAATTGTTTTCATTCCAATTGCGATTGGTTTTATCACATCATTCAATCCATCATTATTTGGCGTAAATGCATTTGGAATATAAAAATCCGGCTCAATTTTATAATAACGAACGTTAATGGTATCTGTATCAAAACAACCAATGCTATTGCTTACTCTAACCACATATTCAATGTTGTCACGTGGATTTGATACTGGATCCGAAACAAAAGGATTACTAAGCCACTGTGTAACGGGAGTCCATAAATAATTTGTACTGCCAGTAGCATTCAAATACAATGGCTGATTCAGCGCCACTGCCGTATCTCTTGGCCCTGCATCTGCAATAATTCTATTTATATTTAATCGAACGATATCTTTAACTGGCTTTGGGCATCCTCGTATATCTCTTACTGTTACCACAAAATCAATGAACCCTGGACTAGGATTTATTACATTAGGATTTGGTGATGTTGAGTCAGAAAGAAAATTAACGGGAGACCAACTATAAAATACACCACCAGTTGCATGTAATGTAGCATTCGTTTTCCAACAAATAGAAGTATCATTTCCGGCATTTGCAATTGGATAAGGAACTGTTCTTACTTTTATGGTATCTCTAGCAAAACAAGACCCAATATTGCTTTGCACATAAAAAGTAGTATTTGTTGCGGTTGGTATAGCCAATGGTTCTTTAATACGTGGATTTATAATTAATTCTCCTGGTGTCCAATAATAAATGAGTCCATCACTTTCGACCTTTAATTTAATAGTATCCGTTAAACAAATTGTAGTGTCATTTGCCGCTCGAATACTAACAAAATCAACTACATTCACTCTTACCGTATCAATTGCAGTGCAACCAACAGTGTCAATAAAATTTAAATAATAAACGGTATTTACTGATGGGTTAATAATTGGGTTTGATATAGAAGTATTGTTGATATTATAGTTTGGAGTCCAAGTGAAATTTCCGGGAATATCAGATGTAACAGATAACTGTAAAAAATCAGCGGAACAAATCAACGTGTCATTAGTTGCTTTAAGCGTTGGGTTTTTGACAATTTTTATTGTTTTGTATATCGTATCAATGCAACCAAAATTAGTACCAACAATTAAACTCGCATTATATGTTCCAGTATCTTGAAAAACAAATTGAGGATTTTGAATATTGCTGGTATCGTTGGTAGCATTATTTAAACCAAAATCCCATTGCCAATTGTTTACGAATCCATAATTTGTGCGTGTTAAATCTCTAAAAAGAACAGGTTTACCTTTACATGACGGGTTATTAGAGGCGAATTCAGGGAAAAATCCAGGATAAATTTTAACTACTGCATTCACCGTATCAGAGCAACCCGTTCCAGGGTTAACAATATAAATGACGTTGTATGTTCCAGCACCTGAATAAATATGCGTTGGGTTTTCAGCATTTGAGAGATTCGTAACTCCTGAAGCTGGATCACCAAAATTCCATAAAAAAGTTTCATTCAAAGGTGATGGTGTAATGTTAGTAAAGTCAACAGTGTAATTATCGCAGTTGATATAATTTGAATTTAAATTGGCACTAGCAAAATCACATTCCGCTACCGTTATGATAAAATCTTTACGGTGGGTTGTTAGTAAAACATTGTTTCTAAAAGCTTTAACACTAACAGAAACAACATACCGTCCAGCTTCTGGAGCAATTCCTGTAATGATACCCGTTTGAGCATTGAGAACTGCGTTATTGCCCAATGGTCTCACACCTGAAAAGCCACTTGAATAATCTAAAATTGGATAAGGGGGCAAACTTGGTGTAATGTTACCTGCATTTTGGGCAGCTCCTCCATCATAAGCACCAATAAAAGAATAAACCAACTGATCTCCATCTGGGTCAGTTGCACTAAAGTCAAGGGTGAATTCTTTATTGAAACAAAGTATTGATATGCCTTTTTCAAACTTAGGACTATTGTCTAAAATGGGGATATTATTAAAATCTGATCCAGGAATAACGGTTGAATATGTAGCACCTGCGCCATTTGTGGTTGGATTAATTGTAATGTTATTTATATTTTCAATCCTACAACAAGTTTGGTAAGTAGCTGTAAAACCATTGTTGTTGTTGTTCAAAGTAACCACAATAGCATAATATCCAGCTGTGTAATTTAAGTTGGGTGAACCAACAATACATCTTGGTACATTAATAATGGGAAGTACTTCAGTTCTGTATAAACTAGCATCTAATGTTGGCAAGTTTCCCGCTCCATTGTATGGCTCGTTATTATCATTATTGAAAATTCCAATCCTGACTGTGGCTGGCATTGGCGCGCAATTACCAGTACAATTTTCATCTCTAAATAAAACCAATGTAATTCTAAATGTTCTAGTTAATGGAGTACTAGAAATTAAATCATATCTCATCTCTCCACCTGTAATGTGACGCGAATAGCCACATAAAGCAGTAAATAAAAAAATAAAAGACAACAAGGTGATTTTCATGACTTCTTCTAAGGTAAAGCATTAAAGTTCGAAAGATAATACTTAAAAAATACAGATGCAAGTTATACAGCTATATGATTTTGCAAAAATAATATAATAGTATTATTTGACAAGTCAGGGTTTTCATAAAAACCAATATGTGCTGTATTGGTTAAAAGCTTTATTTCTGATATACTTGGTAAAATAGACTGACCTATGTTATCATTATAAGAAACCACTTTGTCTTCCATACCAGAAATAAATAAAACAGGAATTGTTACTTTTTTTAGCAAATCAATTCTGTCGGGCCTGTTTTTGATAGCATTATAATATTGTATCAACGTATTTTTAGAGATATTTATTCCCATTTGCATAAACGCATCAAAAAAAGATTTATTGTGTTTAAAAGCTGAAAATAATTTAGGAACACTGGACTTTAAAAAAGGCAAACTGCCAAATTCACGGATAAATTGAATAGATTTATTTCTTTCTTCAATTTTATTTTCATCATCTGCATAGGCTGTAGAATGGAGGAGACCTATTGAAGATACATCTTCTGGGAATTGCGCTAAATAAGCCAATGCGATGTATCCACCCATGCTATGTCCAAAAATTGAAAGTTGCTTGATTTTTTCAGCTAAAATAATTTCCTTCAATCCTTCTGCATAATTATCTATCGTGATGTTTTCACCTTCTAACATATCTGAATCCCCAGACCCAAAAATATTCGGAAGAATTAATGTGTAGTGCTTACTAATTGCCTCTATTTGATATTTCCAAACGCGCCAATCTTCACCGAATCCATGAATAAGCATCAAGCATTTTCCCGTTCCTGTAACTTTATAGTGTAAAACTGAATTTTTGAAAAGTACTTTTTTGCTTATCATTTTAAATTCAGTTTTTGAGAAATAATACAATACGACCTAACGATTAAGGATAGCATAATTGGGATTAATGAAACATTCAACTGTTGAGGTAAAAAATTCCAACAGATTAATACTAATGAAAGAAAACAAGTTAAAAACACAAAGTAATAACGAACAAAATGCTGTTTACTTCGAATGAAAAATGCTGCCATTAAATTCGTGGGCAATGCCCATAAAATATTGTAATTGTTTTTTGTCATGATGTGATCTGTGCCAAACCACATGAAAATAAATAAAATGCCAAGTGCACCTGTAAAAAACAAAAGCATGAAATCTAGGCTTGAAGTTATTTTTATAACAAACTTGTTTTTTACAAAAGATAAAAAGAAAATGATTGTAAAAAATATCCAGAAACAAAAGTTAGGGGTACATAAATATTTCGAAATTTGACTGATGAAATTAGGAGGGGTAAGTTGAACTTTTTCGGAAACCAATTTTTGATTTGTACATAGATCAATTGCGCTCATCAAATTTTCGGGGAGAAACTCTTGTTCTTCAGCAGACATAATTTTATCTGTTTTTGCACCCAGCAATAAGTCAATTCCTAATTTGCTCCAATGTTGTTCGCTTTTATTCAAATACATATGAATAGCTTGTCTGAAACGAGTTTTTTCAGGCATGACATAGGGCAGTATTGGGTTTGGCTGTTTGTTTTTAGAAATGATATCCCTTAATCTTGTGGTGCAATTATCGTAGAAAAAATCGTATTGGTAATATTTGTTTTCCTCTTTTAGATTTTCAATTAAAGCATACTTAATCTCATTTTTTTCTTGTTCGGATAGATTTAAAATTTGTTCGGTAATGCCACGACCTTCTGCTGTATAACTATAAATAAAATCTTCTGTTTGTTGAACACTTACAAAATAATTGAGTTTGCCTTTTATGAATTTGATGTAAAATTCCTCGTCGTTAAAGTTGAAGGTTCCGTAATTAAATACAAGATCGTTAACATTATTGCTATCAATAATTCTAATGGCACTATGTCCAAATATTGAATACAATTCATTTCCAGGTGTACAGGTAAGTAAAGAAATGCGCAATCTGGATGAATCTTGTGCACTGGCTTTTAGTACAAAAGTAAAGGCCAATAAAATAAAAAATTGGATAAAATTTTTCATAATTCCAAACAGTCAAAAGGTAAATTTATCGACTATAATTTGGTGCTTCTTTGGTGATGAAAATATCATGTGCATGACTTTCGCTCATTCCTGCGTTTGTTATTTTTACAAATTGCGCTTGTTGTAAAGCTTTTATATTTGAAGCTCCACAATAGCCCATACCAGCTCTCAATCCGCCGGTAAATTGATGAACTACTTCCTTGAGACTGCCTTTAAAGGCAACTCTGCCTTCAATACCTTCGGGAACGAATTTTTTTACGTCTGCTTCAGCATCTTGGAAATATCGATCGCTACTGCCTTGAGCCATTGCGCCCAAAGAACCCATACCGCGATATTGTTTAAATTTACGTCCTTCGTAAATAATGGTTTCACCCGGACTTTCTTCTGTACCTGCAAACATATTTCCCATCATTACGCAAGTGGCGCCAGCGGCTATTGCTTTTACCATATCGCCAGTATATCGAATACCACCATCACTAATAATGCCTACTTTTTTATTTTTCAATGCTGCTGCAACTTCCATAACTGCAGTAATTTGAGGAACGCCTGTACCAGCAACAATACGTGTAGTACAAATAGAACCCGGTCCTATACCAACTTTTATCGCATCTGCCCCAGCATTAGCTAATGCAAGAGCACCTGCCCCTGTGCCTACGTTCCCAGCAATAACAGATAAAGTTTTAAATGATTTTTTAATTTTTTTAAGCGAGTCTATAACGCCTTTTGTATGTCCGTGTGCGCTATCTAAACAAATGGCATCAACACCAACATGATGTAATGCAGCCACTCTATCCAAAATATCAGAAGTTATACCAACACCAGCACCTACAAGCAATCTACCAAATTCATCTTTAACCGCATTGGGATTGCTTTTTAATTTCAAAATATCTCCAAAAGTAATTAAGCCAATTAATGCACCTGATTTATTTACAACAGGAAGTTTTTCAATTTTATTTTGTTTGAAAATGAGTTCAGCTTTTTTAAGATCGGTTCCTTCTGGAGCTGTGATGAGGTTTTCCTTTGTCATCACTGTACTTATTTTATGATTTGGATTATTTTCAAATCGTAAATCTCTGTTGGTTAAAATGCCCACCAATTTTTTATTCCCATCAATAACTGGAATGCCACCAATTTTATTTTCACGCATAAGCATCAAAGCTTCCCCTATGGTTGAATCAGGACTTAAAGTGATTGGATCTAAAATTAATCCGCTTTCACTTCTTTTTACTTTTCTTACCTGATCCGCTTGTTGTTGAATACTCATGTTTTTATGAAGTACCCCCAAACCGCCTTCTCTTGCCATAGCAATGGCTAAAGAAGCTTCGGTTACGGTATCCATAGCAGCGCTGAGTATTGGAATGTTCAACTGAATTTTTTGGGTTAAAGTTGATCGAATCTCAACTTCACGTGGAAGAATTTCTGAATATGCAGGTATTAATAACACATCATCAAAGGTTAAACCTTCATGAATTATTTTACCGTAATTTTTTTGTGGGGAAGTTTTAATATTGGTTGCCATAGGCAAAAATAAGTTGAAATCCTTAATTTCAAAATATTTTATTGGGTTAAATGTTTCAATTTGATTTTTTTAAAATCGAATTAAGTTAAATAATACAACGATAAATTTTTCCCGGTAAAGAAATTATTATTCCATTCATCTCTAAAGAAAGTAGAACAGCTGCAATTTTACTGTTGTTCATTTTTGATTGCATACAAAGTTCATCGATTTGCCAATCCGCTTTTTGCTTATAAAACTCGAGGATTTCCAATTCTGCTTCATTGAAATCATAGAACAATTGAGGACTCCTTTTTTTGGAAGCTGTTTTAACCTCGTTCCATTGCATCATTTCCAACAAATCATTGGCATGTGTAATCAAATGGGCTTTGTTTAATTGTATCAATTTATTGCAACCTTCACTTTTCATATCGGTTGCTTTTCCAGGAAATGCAAATACATCTTTATTGTAATCATTAGCAATTTCTGCAGTAATTAATGAGCCGCCTTTTTTACTGGTTTCAATTACAACCAATGCATCACAAATACCTGCCGTAATTCTATTTCTATTTGGAAAATTTTGTTTGTCGGGATTTGTACCACTCATAAATTCAGTGAGTAGCCCACCTTTAAAAATCATTTCTTTGGCTAATTGTTTGTTGGCAGAAGGGTATATTCTATCTAATCCATGTGCCAAAACGCCTATCGTTTCAATATTGTTATTTAATGCAGATCTATGTGCGATGGTGTCAATTCCATAAGCCAGACCACTAAATATAATGGCGTCTTTTAGTTTTAAATCGGAGATAAATTTTTCGCATATATGTTTGCCATATTCAGAGTTGCTTCTTGTGCCTACAATGGAAATAATTTTTGAACAATTCAAGTTGCTGCTCCCTTTATAATAAAGCAAGATTGGCGAGTCATAACAATTCAGTAATCTTTTCGGATATTTTTCATCTGCAAAAAAAAATGTGTCTATAGCATGTTTTTGTATGAATTCAATTTCTTTTTTACAAGAATCAAAATCCCTGAATGCTTTTATGGAGCTGGCTCTAACGCTTCCAATACCTTCAATTTTTTCAAGTTGTGATTTTGTGGCTTTAAAAATTTGTGCAGGTTCTTTGAAAATATTCAACAAAGATTTCGCATGAACATTTCCAATGTTGGGAATTTTAGTAAGCGCAATTTTATACATTAATTCATTGTCCATAATATAAAGACAATAATATCATTATTTTCAATTGGAAATGACGTTTATTTCCGTTCTTCTGTTGTTGTTTTTCCCTTGTTCAGTGTTATTATCTGCTATAGGCTTTGTGTCGCCAAATCCCATTGTGGTTAAACGTGTCAATTTTATGCCTTTTGAAACAAAATATTTCACTACGGCATTGGCTCTACTTAAGCTTAGCTTTTGATTGTCTTCTTTTTTTCCAATATTGTCGGTATGCCCATTTACCTGAATTTTTAAATTGGGGTTTTCATTCAACAAGAAAACAAATTTATCCAATTCGATTTCGGATTCCTTTTTTAACAAATCAGAATTGCTGTCAAAAAAAATATTTTTCAAAATCACTGCAGCACCTTTTTCTATTGGTTGCAATGGTATTTTTAAGTTAAAAAAGCTATCCAATTTATTGTCAATTAATGAAAAGTTATCCGAATAAAATAAATATCCTTTTCGGTTAATATTCAAACTGTAATTTTTGTTTATTGGAAGGGTAATTAAAAAATTTCCAGTTTCATCCGTTTGAATATTTGATATTTGTTTGGCGCTATTTAATTCTGTAAGTGTAATGGTGCAAGGCAATCCTTGTTTTGTATTTATATCAAAAACATTTCCGTTTACCCATAATGTTTTTGAAGCCTGAATATCTTTTCGAAGTTTAAACGTATATAAATCTAAACCTGCATTTTTTTCTTTTCTATCACTAGCGCAATATGCGGTAATTCCATCCGCAGCAACAATTACAGAGCCTTCATCATCAATTGTATTTATTGGATATCCAAGATTGTCTGGCTTCCCCCAGTGGTTAGATGTATCTTTCCTACTTAAAAAAAGATCTGTCGTCCCGTAACCTTTATGACCATTGCTATTGAAATAAATGGTTTGATTATCACTATGAATAAAAGGACAAGATTCATCACCGGCTGTATTAACATCAGGTCCAAGATTTTCAGGTATTGACCATTTTCCATTTTGTAAACGATGTGTTACCCATAAATCCCTTGCGCCATATCCACCAGTTCGTGTACTTGAAAAATATAAATCTTTTTTATCTGGAGATAGAGATGGCGCAGATTCCCATGCACTGCTATTTATTATACTTCCTAAATTTTCAGCTTCAGACCAACCGCCATTTTTTGTTTTGTATGAAATATATAAATCACAACTACCAAACCCTTCTGGATAATTACAGCCTGTAAAAATGAGCCAATTCCCATCTTGTGAAATATTTTGCGCACCTTCGTTTAAATTGGTATTTATTTTTCCTGGAGCTGATATTGCTTTACTCCATTTGTTATCAATCCATTCACTTTCATAAAAATCTTCATCATCTTTAACGCGTCGAGTAAAAATCATTTTTTTCCCATCAATAGTTAATGAAGGATAATATTCTAGTGCATTAGAGTTGATGCTGTCTCCTAAATTGATTAATTCAAAATTGTAGTCATCAACTGGATGATTTTTTTTGTAATCTCGTGCAAACGTGTAAGTGATTATTCTATAATTAGCTGATTTTTTACTTTGCTCATTGAGATCTTCGTTGTCTAAAAAATGAGTTGCCTTAATTAATGCTTCTTCAAACTTACCAATTCCTGCCAAAGAAATTGAATAAGGTAAAAGATATTCGGAACAAAAAATACTGTCTAAAGAAAATGCGATTTCGAAATTATGCACAGACGAATCATAATATTTCAAATCAGCGTATATACCAGCCCGTGATAAAAAAGCTTCAACATAATTGGGATATATTTTTATGGCTTGATCTAATTTTTTCAATGATTTAAAATATGCACCTTCAGAAGCGAGATCATAAGCTTCAAAATAAATAACTTTCGCTTTTTTGCTTACTTTTTCAGGGTTGTACCATTGTGCATGAAGCGTACATGGAATTAAAACCAAAAACGCAACATTTAAAATCAAAAACCTAGCAATTGTATTCCAATTTTTCATAAAAAAATTTAAGCATTGAAGGTATGTAAACTTTATTTGGGATAAAGTATTTTTAGAATTGTGTAACAATGATTAAGGTACATTGATGTACTTGTGAATTTGTAAAGACAATTCCCATTGAGGATTTGATTTGATATAATCAATAATAATAGGGGTTACAATTGCAGCTTTATCCCATTCGGGTTGTAGATATAATTTACAATTTTTATTTACTTTGGCCGCATATAATTCTGCCCATTCGAAATCATGCTTGTTAAAAATTACTATTTTTAATTCATTAGCAACGGGTAATATTTCTTCTAAAGGAGCTTTGAATTTTTTGGGTGATAAACAAATCCAATTCCAATGACCGCTCAACGGATGAGCCCCTGAAGTTTCGATATTTGTTTCAAAACCATCGGTTTGCAATTTTTTTGTAAGTTCATCTAATTGATGCATTAATGGTTCGCCACCAGTTATCACTACTAAACCCCTTTTGGTTTGCTTCTTTATTTCTAAAACAATTTGATCAGTTGTAAATTTTGGATGAGCTTCTTTATCCCAACTATCTTTAACATCACACCAAACACAGCCCACATCACAGCCTCCAAGACGAACAAAATATGCAGCACGACCTTGATGAAAACCTTCACCTTGAATGGTATAAAAATGTTCCATCACTGGAAGTGAAACAAATTCAGTTGTATTTATCATGCTCTATTTTGTTGATTGTACGCGTTCAATGTATTTTTTAATAATGCAGCAATGGTCATAAGACCAACACCGCCAGGAACTGGAGAAATGAAACTACATTTTGGAGATACGGCATCAAAATCTACATCGCCCTTAATGCTAAATCCTGATTTTTTGTTTTCATCTTTAACCCTTGTTATACCCACATCAATAACTACAGCGCCATCTTTCACCATATCTGATTTTACAAATTCAGGAATGCCAATTGCAGCTACAATAATATCGGCAGTAAGACAAATCTCTTTAATGTTTTTAGTTCGGCTATGGCAAACCGTTACTGTGCAATTGCCATTTTTCCCACTTTGGTTTAAAAGGATACTCATTGGTCTTCCTACAATGTTACTTCTGCCAATAATTACGGCATGTTTGCCACTGGTTTCTATGTTGTAATGTTCAAGCATTAGCATAACTCCATAAGGCGTAGCTGGAATAAAAGTTGGCATACCTAGTACCATTTTGCCAATGCTTACGGGACTAAAACCATCAACATCTTTATCAGGATTGATTAGATTAATTATTTTTTCTTCATCAAAATGAGGTGGTAATGGCAATTGAACCAAAATCCCATCTATTAAATCATTACTATTCAATTGAATTATAGCGTCAATAAGTTCTTGTTCAGCAATATTTTCATTAAGTCGGATTAAACTGCTTTTAAAACCAATCTCTTCGCAATTTTTTATTTTACTGGCAATGTAGGTTTCACTTGCCCCATTATTACCTACAAGAATTGCAGCCAAATGAGGAGAGCGCTTCCCATTTAATATGAGGTTGTCAACAAAAGATTTTAATTCGTTTTTAATGTGTTGAGATACAATTTTCCCATTTAAAATTTCCATTCTGTAAAAGTACTACTATAAATGATTTTAAACCCAAAACAACAAAATATAAAAAGAAAAAAACGAGGAAATATTGGTCAAATCAACAAAGTAAAAGTTTTTTAGGACTCTAATTTGCAACCAATTAAAAGCCCATAATATGAATTTTGTAAAACCATTTCCATTCAATTTAAATCGCTCATCTATCGCCTTAATATGTATGTTTTCAACAGCTACTTTAACTGAAAATAATTTAAGTGCACAAAATGTCTCATTGTTGAACACACCAATTTTAATGAACAATATAGCAGGCGAAATCAATGGATTCAACATTTTTCAAATTGTTTCTAATCCTGCAAATTTAGAATCGCTTAAAAAATTCAATATCGGTTTTTATAGTGAAAGGAAATATAATTTAATGGAATTGAGCAGTCATACTTTGGTTTCAGGATTTTCATTGGGAAAAATTAAGATGGGGTTAATCGTTCAACAAGCAGGCACATCAAAATTTAATCAACATGCAATCGGGATTTGTTTATCAAAAAAGATTGGAGAAAATACTTCATTAGCCATACAAAGCAGATACTTACAAAATAAGTTTTCAAAGCAACTTAAACAAAAATACATAGCTGCAGAAGTAGGCATTGTTACAAATTTGTCGAAGGTTGTAAAAATTGGTTTTATCGCTGAAAATTATATGTCGTTCGATAAACAAACAAGTTTAGATAATCCTTATTTAATCAATATATCCAGCGGCTTTTTTTATGAAATTTCAAAACAATTTTCGATGAATATAAATTGTTTCAAATCATCAAACGCATCACCTTTTTTTTCTGGAAATATGAAATATCAAGTACATAAAAAAATTGCCATTAAATTAGGATACACTTCAAATACAAATGCTACAAACATTGACATTTCTTATTATGGAAAAAAAATGAAT
>CANKLV010000001.1 GCA_947483415.1 Chitinophagaceae bacterium | reverse complement strand
GGTTTGCCATTTATAACCGCGCTAAATACGTAAAGTGGTGATGTACCGATATCACCATAAATGATACCTAATGCAATGAGTACGCCAGCTGCGGTTACTTTGTTAATTGAATGATTATTGGCCACAAAAGTGAATTTTCAACAACTTATTGGAGTGAAATAAATTGGTAAGCAAATGTAGAAGTAATTGTAACAAAATAATGATAAACGAATTACTTTATTTTAATCCTCATTTTCTAATTTAAAAATGTCATTAACCGTTGTTTTAAATAATTCAGAAATTTTGATGGCTAAGAGCGTAGAAGGAACATATTTTTCTGATTCAATTGAATTGATGGTTTGTCGAGACACCCCAACTTTATCCGCTAATTCTTGCTGCGTAATGTTCAACTTCGCCCTTTCCACTTTTAATGTGTTCTTCATCTGTTTCTAAACTTTTGGCTGTGGTAGTTTAATAAATAACCCAATAACATGAATATTACAAGAAACTGTCCGGTTACATCCTGTATTGGATCCCTAAAAACTAAATCTATAAAAGGCTTTACAACTACACACACTACTGCAGTGATAAATGTTTGCGACATTGCTTTTAATCTCATTTGGGCAATCATTTCATCTTCTATTTTCTCCTTAGCCAATGCCACAAACAACAAACCTAGAATAAAGCCATTCATGTTGAATGCTTTAAAAAACGCTTTTTGAGTCGGCATCATTTCAATATGCCATAACTTAATTGACAATCCAGTTAATAAAGCGATTAAAATTATTCCAATCCCCGTTTTTTTAAAATGCTTTTGAATCGTGCGCCTTTATTTATGTTTGTTTTGCTTTCCATTTTGACAAGTTTGTTTTTCTAAATGTCAAATATACTTTACATTTTGTTTTTAGCAAAACTATTTTTTAAAATTAAAAAACCCCTTCCAAAAGAAAGGGGTTTACACAAACAAACATCACAAACAGCATTTAGTATTCTAAAGCGATTAATCTGGTTTTTTACCATCTAAAAAAGAATTGATGGTATTAAGATCTATTTGATTTTCGCTATTATTTTTAACGGTATAATGACTATAAAACGTTTCTACATCGGCAATTTGAACTTGCTTTTCCATATTGCGTCTTAGGTAAGCAGGCACGGTATCGTATTCGCTATTTGGATCAGTATTTCCAACATTAAAAGAAAGGTTGCGAAGTTTTGCCAAACGCTCATTTGCCCTTCGTCTTAGATCTTCTGACTCATCTGGTATTGCAGCAGTTTCGTTAGATATTTCATCTAAAAAAACCATAGAGGTAATTGGCGCAACATTTTTTACCTCAGCAGTTTGTTTTTCGAAAACCGTAAAATCCATAGACTCGTTTTCAATTGAAGCTTCAAAATTTATTGGGTTTTTAACCTCTTCAATTTGAGTGACGTTTACATTATTTTGTGCAGATTGGCTTTCTTCTTCTACTGCATAAATTTGAGTTGGCTTTGTTAAATAACCTCCAGAAATTGGTAATGATTCTGGCTCAGTAGCATTTTCAATAGTTGTAGAATTTTGAGCTGGCTCAATTGTTATTTCTGCTTTTGGCATTTCATTGTTAACTACCGGTTCATCGAATTCAAATTCAATAATTGGAAGTTGATCTACTGCAGAAGATATTTCAAAAAATACAGGCGACTCAATAGTTGGTTTTTCTTCTGATTTAAACTCCAAAGGTTCTGAGGGTGTTGTATCTTTTTCAGTTAATATAAATTGTATAACTGGGTTTTGTTCAGAAGCTTCAATTTTTGCTTCAACTTGCTCAACTACTTCTGGTTGCAATTCTAATTCCACTGGCAACAAGATTTTTTCTTCAACTTGATTCTCTATTACCTTTTCAATTTCTTTGGTTAAAGGAATAGAAACTATTGGTTGAACAGGCGCTTCTAGTTGTAAAACAACACGATCGTCTTCTGCTTTTTTGGCATTTGAATCTCGTGTCGAAAAAGGATCATTTCGATCAAAACCAGTTGCAATCAATGTTATGCTAATTTCACTTCCAAGTGAATTATCAAAACCTAATCCTAAGATTACATCGGTTTCTTCTCCAGCTTGAGAGATAATATGATTTTGAATAATTTCAATTTCATCCATAGTATGTTCGTGATCCCCTTCGGCACTGTTGATGTTAATCAAAATCCATTTTGCCCCTTTAATATCATTATCATTTAATAATGGAGAAGTAAGCGCACTTTCAATGGCCATTTGTGCTCTGTTTTCACCTGCTACTGATGCGCTACCTAAAATGGCAACACCACCATCTTTCATAACGGTACACACATCCGCAAAATCCACATTAATTTGGCCAGTACTATTGATTACATCTGTAATACATTTTGCTGCAGTTGCTAACACATTATCCGCACGACCAAAAGCTTCTTTCATTTTTAAATTGCCAAATTGGTGGCGAAGTTTATCGTTGCTAATAATCAACAAGGTATCCACACTTTGTTTTAGCAAATCAATACCTTCTTGAGCTTGAGCAATTCTTTTTTTACCTTCATAAGCAAAAGGCGTTGTAACGATTCCTACAGTAAGAATGCCTAAATCTTTACAAATCTTTGCAATGATGGGTGCGCCACCAGTGCCAGTACCACCGCCCATTCCAGCAGTAATGAAAGCCATTTTGGTATTCACTTCCAAAATACGTTTTATTTCTTCTAAACTTTCTTCTGTTGCCTGACGACCAATATTTGGATTAGCTCCAGCACCCAAACCCTGCGTTAAATGTGGGCCTAATTGTATTTTATTTGGTACACTACTTAGCGATATTGCCTGTGCATCTGTATTGCAAATTATAAAATTTACACCTTCTATATTTTGCGAAAACATATGGTTTACTGCATTGCTGCCGCCACCACCAACACCAATTACTTTAATAATTGATGATTGTTCTTTTGGTAAATCAAATTGTATCATATCGGGACTTTTTGGGTTAGTTAGTAATTTTGGATTATTATTGGTTCTTTAATTCTTCAAAATTTTTGTCATCTTCCTCTTGGAACAAATTGATGATATCTGTTTTTATAGAATCTAAAAATTCTTTAAGCGTTTTCTTACGAGGTCCAATTGTTTTGGTCTCTTCTTTTTTTACTCCGTCATCAATAGGCGTTTCCAAAACAGGCGTTTCGATATTAATATTTACATCTGCTGTATGTAAAACTCTTTTACGTTTATTTTCAAAAGCTTCTTCTTCAAGTGTTGGTTTGAATTTATTCTCGTAATCATTATACCCTTTTAAAATCAATCCAATACAAGTGCTGTACATTGGCTTAGCCAACTCATCTAAATGATCTCCACTCAAATGTTCATTTGGATATCCAATGCGTGCATTCAATCCCGTTAAGAACTCTGTTAACTGTAAAAGATGTTTTAATTGAGAACCTCCCCCTGTTAAAATAATTCCACCGTTTAATGAGCGACTGTCTAACCCAACTTGTTTTAAATGATAGGTTACAAAATCCATGATTTCACTCATGCGTGCCTGAATAATATTGGCTAAGTTTTTAACCGCAATTTCTTTTGGTGCCATGCCACGCAAACCCGGAATAGTAATAAATGTATTAGCTTTGGTTTGATCGCTCAATGCGCTACCAAATTGAACTTTCATCGCTTCCGCTTGTGTTCTAAGCACACCCAATCCTAATTTTATATCGTTAGTAATGTTTTCACCACCAAACGGAATAACCGCAGTATATTTTAAAACACCTTCAGAAAACACAGCCAAATCTGTTGTACCCCCACCAATATCTACAATAGCTACACCCGCTTCTAAATCTTGCTCACTCATTACTGCCGCAGCTGATGCAAGTGGTTGCAATACAAGATCTTTAGTTTTTAAACCTGATTTTTCTACACTTCGATTTATATTTCTGATGGCATTTTTATCACCAGTAATGATGTGGAAATTTGCACCCACCTTTACACCACTATACCCAATTGGATTTGGGATATTTGGGTGATTATCCACTGTAAATTGTTGTGGAATAACATCAATTATTTGATCGCCTAATGGAATATAAGTACGATATTGATCCGCCACCAATCTGTCAATTTCTTCCTGACTAATTTCATCTTCAATATTTTGACGAACGATATCACCCCTTGTTTGTAGGCTTTTGATATGTTGCCCGGCAATCCCAACATATACCTCATGAATTTCGAGGGTTGGATTACTTTCCATACATCTTTCCAATGCAGTTTGAATGGCTTTTATGGTTTGGTCGATATTCAAAACCATTCCATGTTGCACGCCATTACTATTGGCGCGTCCGAAACCTAAGATTTCGAGTTTTCCAAATTCATTTTTTCTACCAGCAATGGCAGCAATTTTTGTAGTTCCTATATCTAGGCCTACAATAATGGGTTGTTCTTGTTGCATAATTGTTTGTGTATTTGTTTTTTTTTATTAAAATGTGATTTTTTTATTTTTTATTTTTTATTTTTAGTACTCGTTATTTATTGTTGTTTTTAATTTGGGCTTTTTTTCTTTCTGTTTTAAAGCCTTTTTCTCTTTACTTTTATCAGGTGTTTTCTTTGCTACATTTTTTTCAACTTTTGGCAATGTCTTCGTAGTTTTTTTTGCATCCTTGATAACAATAGGCGCTTTGGTATCCTCTACTTTTTTTTTGGTAATTACAATTGCATTTACAAGTGGCTTTACATTAGGAACTGAATTTTCAGCAGCCAATACGCTTGATTCTTCTGATCCATCATCCCTTGCAATTGAATTTAAAATCATAGACTCATTGACCGTATTTTTTTCATTGTCTTGTTGTATGGCTGATGAAGTATCGCTCGACATTCTAGCGGAATATTCAGCAAACGCTTTGATCATTCTCATTGTCTTTAATGAATCTGCCTCTTGCTCTTCTAAACCTTGTATTGATGCTATAATTTGGTTTTCAAACTCGAGGTTTATTTTACTATATTTTCCCCATCCATTTACAGAAATCACATTTTTATAAAACAATTTCAGCTTGTTGAATTTCTTATCAATATTTGTAGCGTCGCCAAACAAAATAATTTGATTACCCAATTTTGGTGTCAATTCAAATTTATTTGAAGCAGTTATATCAACCTGATCAATCATTCCCATTAAAAACGGATCATTTTGAATATACAAACTCATTTCTTTAATACTATTCAATAAAGCACTGTCTGGTTTTGAAAGCACTTTTAATGCAGACGGAAAATTTGTAAACACAGGCAACCTTGCTGAATGCGTTTTGCTTAATGGCAACATATTTAAGCTATGGTCTATGTAAAAAGAAGTTCCTTGATTTGAAAAAACCCTTGCAATAGGATTTTTCTCCTCAACCTTCACCATTAAAATATCATTCTTATCAAAATATAAAGTTGCTTTGCTTATCCAAACATCTTTTTTTATTTGATTTTCCATTTCCAACAGATTCATTTTATTGATTTCCGTTCCCTTAATTTCTTTACCCGCAACCTTTTTTAAGATTTCTAAGATTTCTGATTTCCCAATAAAGAAATTATTATTAACTCCAATGATTTCAATTTCATAACCTTTACAAACGCTGTTGTCTTTTTTATGAAATGCACTAATCAACAATGTCAAACTAGACAAGCCTAAGCAAACCCACAAGATTATAATCAGTATTTTTTTCATGTTTAACGCTTTAATCACTTTCATTTTGACGATAATTTGATTAATGTGTTTTTTAATGGTTCAACCAACGTATCGATATCACCAGCTCCTGCTGTAATCAACATTTCTATTTCACCTGCTTCTAATTTCTGTTTAACAATCTCTACAATTGCTGTTTTTGAAAAACATTTTACTTTTGAATTATTCATCAATGCTGCAATCATTTCACTGTTTATGCCTTCGATAGGCAATTCTCTCGCCGGATAAATGGGCAGCAGAAAAACTTCATCTGCCATGTTTAATGATGCTGCAAATGCAGTTGAAAAATCTCTTGTTCGCGTAAATAAATGTGGTTGAAAAATCAACGTGCATTTTTTTTCTGCAAACAAACCTTTTGCACCTTGAATCAATGCACTTAACTCTTGAGGATGATGTGCATAATCATCAATCATGATTAATTCTGAAGTTTGTACGATATATTCAAATCTTCTTTTTACACCTTTGAAATTAGCTATAGCATGAATAATTTTTTCATCCGAAATACCAAGATGCTTCGCTACTGAAATTGCAGCCACCGCATTTTCCAAATTATGCATTCCACCCATATGCAACGAAAGTCCCATTACAGCTTGATTTTTAATTTGAACATCAAAAAAGTAAGAGCCATTTTTATGCATAATATTAAAAGCAAAACAATCCGCATTAATATCGTCTACGCTATACGTTAGTTGGTTTTCAGATTCAAATCCATGTGACTTATCTAATCCAAATTTGATAATGAGCAAACCACCTGATTTTATTTTTTGGCTAAATGAAACAAATGCATCAACAAAATTTTCTGCCGTTTCATAAATATCTAAATGGTCAGGATCTATTGATGTAATCACAGCAACATCAGGCGTTAATTTCAAAAAGCTTCTATCGTATTCATCCGCTTCAGCTACACAAACATTCTTTTCACTCGTCCAAAAATTGGTGTTATAATTTGAAGTAATTCCACCCAAGAAAGCGTTGCATCCAAAATCGCTATCCCGTAAAACATGTGCTATCATTGAACTTGTTGTCGTTTTACCATGGGTACCCGCAACACAAATATTATAAGACATGTTAATAATCAAGCCAAGTACTTCACTTCTTTTATAAATCGGAAATCCATTTTCAATTAAGTAATTAAACGCTTTATGATTTTTAGGAATTGCCGGTGTGTATATAAACAAACTCGATTCTTTATCAATTAAGTTTACATCATCTGTGAAATGAATATCAAACCCTTCTTCAGTAAGTTTTAAGGTTAATGCCGTTTCTGTTTTATCATAACCACTAACTACAACACCTCTACTTTTAAAATAACGAGCAATTGCACTCATGCCAATACCACCGATGCCTAAAAAGTACACGCGCTTTCCTTTAGCTTCACCTAATGAAACATCTTTAATAAAATTGTTGATATGGTTTTTTTGATCCGTCATTTTTTATTTAATAATATCCAATATTTGCTTGGCTATAATTTCATCAGCGTTTAATACACCAAGTTTTAATATGTTTTGTTTTAATTTATTTTGTGTTTCATTGTTATTAAGCAATTTAAACACTTCAGGAATTAGTTTTTCTAAAGCATCTTTATCATCCATAACTAAAGCCGCATTTTTTTCTACAATTTTTTTAGCATTTGCCATTTGATGGTTTTCCGCTGCAAAAGGAAATGGCACGAAAAAAACTGGTTTACCAACGATACACAATTCCGAAACTGCCATTGCCCCACTTCTACTAATCACTATATCTGCCGCAGCATAAGCATATTCCATTTGTGTTATAAAATCTTTTACCACAATATTTTCAAATGCTTTACATTTTTCTTGTGCTTGATTATAAAACGATTTACCTGTTTGCCAAATCAATTGCACATTTCCATTTTCAAAAAAATGTAGATTTTTCAATATGGCTTCATTTATACTTTGTGCGCCCAAACTACCACCAACACTAAAAATTGTTTTATTATTTTTATCCAACCCAAAATGATGTAATCCTTCTTCAGTTGACACTTTATGATTAATTATTGAAGTGCGAACGGGATTTCCACTAACGATTATTTTATCTTTTGGAAAAAATATTTCCATCCCATCAGTTGCTGTAAAAATTTTTGTAGCATTTTTTCCCAACATCTGATTTGATTTTCCTGCAAAAGAATTTGACTCATGAATGAAGTTTGGAATTCCTTTAGACTGTGCAAATCTTAAAACCGGAAAACTAGAATAACCCCCTACTCCTATTACAGCATCTGGTTTAAATTTTTTAAAAATTTGAGAAACCTGAATAAAACTTCGAATCAGTTTTATCGGCAACCCAAAATTTTTTATCAAAGAGCTTCTATTTAAACCGGCTATGGTTAAGCCTGCTATTTCAAACCCAGCCTGAGGAACTTTTTCCATTTCCATTTTTCCTTTTGCGCCAACAAACAAAAAATTAGAATCAGGCGATATTTTTTTTAGCATTTGAGCAATAGCAATAGCCGGAAATATATGACCACCTGTTCCACCTCCTGCTATTATAAATCTTTTGCCTTTTCCCATTATTCTATTCAATTAACTATTATTCGCTTCTGTTTCTTTTGATTCATTTTCGGCAACTGCTGCTTCTAAATTTTTAAGTTGCGAGCCCTCTTTTTGTTCAACATTTCTTGCAACACTTAAAATAATTCCTATAGAAATACAAGTAAACCACAAACTGCTACCGCCCATACTTACCAAAGGGAGTGTAACCCCTGTATTAGGCAACAAGCTTACATTAACACCCATGTTTGCAATTGCCTGAATAACCAAAGTGAAACTTAATGCAAGTGCCAAAAAAGCACCAAAAGCAAATGGACATTTTCTATATAGTCGAATACACCTAAACAAGAAAAGCAAATAAATCATCAACATAAAAGCAGCCCCTACAAATCCGTATTCTTCAATAATAATGGCATAAATAAAATCGCTGTAGCAATGCGGTAGAAAATTTCTTTGCAAACTATTTCCAGGACCACGACCAAACCAACCACCATTGGCTACTGCAATTTTTGCTTGATTATTTTGATATGATTTTTCGCTATCATCTTCTTTTTGAACGTATAAAAATGTTTGAACTCTACCTATCCAAGTTGGGATACGCCCAATCCTTAAAACTACCGGAAGTTCATTCCCTTTTTTTGCTTCTTTATTATATGTAGAAGCGGCTATAGATACCAGCAATACAATTGGAACCAAAGCAACAACGATTACGCCCATCAAATGTTTTGTACTTACTCTTCCAATAAACATGAGCATCATACTTGTACCAAAAACCAATATTGAAGTTGATAAATTAGCAGGTGCAATAAATGCACATGTAAGCAATACGGGCGTTACAATTGGTAGAAACCCTTTTTTAAAATCTTTTATAACCAATTGCTTTCTGCTCAACATTCTACTCATGTACATAAACAAAGCCAACTTAGCAAAATCAGAAGTTTGGAAAGTCATATTGATTACTGGAAGTCTAATCCATCTACTTCCCGCATTTAGTTCAACTCCGAAAAATAAAGTGTAAAACAATAATGGTATTGAAACTAAAAATAGGATTAGCGCCAACCTTGAAAAAAAAGTGTAATTGATTCTATGAAAAAAATAAATGAACAAAAGACCTACAATGATAAAAGCAAATTGTTTGAATAAATAGCTTTCTGTGCTTCTGCTCATCCGATAAGCCAACGAGCCTGTACTGCTGTATACTAAAAGCAAACTAGCCATTGTAAGAATAATAACAATGGACCAGATAACGCGATCTCCTTTCGTTTTTACAACAAGATTACTACCTACATCCCCGATATTAAATGGAGCTGTAGTGGCTAAATTGTTATCTAATTCTGGTTTAAAAAATCGTTTTATTTTTTCTATTATTTCTTGCATAAAAAGAGAAGTCCTTTTTAAAATATAATTATAAATTTCTTACTGCTACTTTAAATTGATTGCCTCTATCTTCAAAATTTTTAAACAAATCAAAACTTGCACAAGCTGGACTCAATAAGACAGCTTCACCTTTATTTGCAATTTGAAAAGCCATAATGGTTGCTTCTTCAGCGCTCTTAGTATGTACTATTAGCGGTATGATTTCCGAGAAAGCGTCTTCTATTTTAATGTTATCTAATCCCATACATACGATGGCTTTTACTTTTTCTGAAACCATTTCTTTAAGTAGATTATAATCATTCCCTTTGTCAACTCCACCTAAAATCAATATCACAGGCTTTGTCATGCTTTCAAGCGCAAACCAAGTGCTATTAACATTTGTAGCTTTGCTATCATTTATAAATTCAACTCCTTTAATGGTAGCCACTTTTTCCATTCGGTGTTCTAAACTTTCAAAAGTTTGCAGCGCTTCTCTAATTTTTTCTTTTCGTATATCAATAGCCGTAACAGCCATACTTGCAGCCATGCTGTTATAAAGATTATGTTTACCTTTTACAGCAAAATCAGATACGTTCATCTCTACTTCTTCGCTTTTCCATTTAAGACAAATTTTCGCGTTTGTTAAGTAGGCACCTTGTGGCAGTTCTTTTCTCATAGTAATGGGAGCTTGGATTGAATTAATGGTATAATTAGTTATATATTTCATGGATACTTCATCGTCAAGATTATAAATGAATACATCTGATTGACGTTGATTTTCTACAATTCTAAACTTACTGCTTACATAGTTTTCCAATTTATATTGGTATCTATCTAAATGATCTTCTGTAATATTTGTAAGTATCGCTACATCTGGTCTGAAACTTTTTATATCATCCAATTGAAACGAACTTATTTCAATGATGTATAAATCTTTAGGATCTTGAGCAATCTGACGAGCAAATGAAAAACCGATGTTTCCAACCATGGCACAGTTTTGATTTGCCGTTTTGCAAATATGATAGGTCAATGCAGTAGTTGTACTTTTGCCGTTACTTCCAGTGATAGCAATGATTTTACTTCCATCTGCATATCTGTAAGCAAATTCAATTTCACTAATAACAGAAATATTATTTAATCTAATTTTTTGTACAATAGCTGATTTTTCAGGAATGCCAGGACTTTTAATAACTTCTGATGCGCTTAAAATCAGTTCTTCATCATGACCAGATTGTTCAAAAGCAATTTGATTTTCCGATAACTCTTTTAGATATTTTTCAGCAATAATTCCCGCATCGCTCACAAACACATCATACCCTTTTTGTTTGGCAAGAAGCGCAGCACCTATGCCACTTTCTCCAGCTCCGAGTATGATTAATTTATTATGCATAAATGCAGTTTGCTAAATTTTAATAATTGTAAATAACGATTCGTTAAAAAAGGGGTACGGATTAAAACTGGTTTTGTTTTCTAAGGGTAAAAAATCACGTTTAGAATATTTAAGAACAAGGTTCTTTCAATACACTTGTTGGTAATTTAAACCAATAGATATGACTCGCCGTTGCTGACACAGTGATGTCATTTTTTTTAGGATTTTTTTTCTAAAAAAATCATGAGCAATTGCCTATTGATTGATTTAAAAAAGGTTCTTCAAAAGCATCGAACTTAATGGGTTGCTTTTTTAGTTTCTTAGGGTTGGTGACTAACTTTATAATTTTATAAATCCGTTTATTATCTCATTTTTAGGGTTACAATGGCAAGCGCTACGCTTAAAATTGTAACAATCCAAAATCTTACTGCAATCTTACTCTCGTGAAATCCTTTTTTTTGATAATGATGATGTAAAGGGCTCATTAAAAAGACACGCCTTCCTTCGCCATATTTCTTTTTGGTGTATTTAAAATAACCCACTTGAATCATTACACTCATATTTTCAATTAAAAACACAGAACAAAAAATTGGAATCAATAATTCTTTTCTTACGATAATGGCCAATGCTGCAATAATTCCACCCAAAGCAAGACTACCTGTATCACCCATGAAAACCTGTGCTGGATAGGCATTGTACCATAAAAACCCGATACATGCTCCCACAAACGCTGCAATAAATATGGACAGCTCGCCCAAATTGGGTATGTACATAATGTTTAAATACTCTGCAAATTTTATATTGCCACTTACGTAAGCGAATATGCCTAAACATATTCCAATTATGGCACTTACCCCTGTTGCCAAACCATCTAAACCATCAGTAATATTTGCCCCATTAGAAACCGCTGTAACAATGAAAATGACAATTAGTATATAAATAATGTACGTATACTGCTCTAATGATTTTGGCAACAATTTGGCATAATTAAATTCGTGACCTTTTACAAACGGTATGGTTGTAATTACATTTTTTGCATTTGTAAAAACACGCTCTTTTCCGTCAATTTTGACAACATCAAATTTTGTTTTGTTTTTTGAGCTATCATTTTGCGTAAAGGGGATATTTGATATCACTTCTCTTTTTACCACTACACTTTGGTTAAAATAAAGTGTAGCGCCAACTACTATTCCAAGCATTACCTGTCCAAATATTTTAAACTTTCCAGCTAGCCCATCTGCATTAGTTTTTTTGAAATCAATTCCTTTTTCTTTGGCAATTCTTTTGGCTTTAATTTTTAAATAATCATCGATAAAACCAATAGCACCAAGCCATACCGTACAAAGAATCATCAATCTGATGTATACCTTATCTAAATTAGCCAGCAATAAAGTAGGAACAAGGATAGCCAAAATAATAATTAATCCGCCCATGGTAGGTGTTCCTTTTTTTTGTTGTTCCCCTTCCAATCCCAACTCTCGTACTGTTTCCCCTAATTGTTTGTTTTGTAAAAAAAGAATAATTTTCTTTCCAAAAACAGTTGTGATAAACAAAGAGAGAATCAAAGCCAACATCACCCTGAATGTGATAAACTGAAAAAGTCCGCCACCAGCAACCCGGTAACCTTCTTTAGACAGCCATTCAAAAAAGTGATATAACATAATTATTCTGTTTTATTATTTTATTTTTCTAAAAGTTCTAGCATCTCCATTAATACAGACTTATCATCAAAAGGATATTTTACGCCATTTACATCTTGATATTTCTCATGTCCTTTTCCTGCGATTAAAACAATATCTGATTGATTTGCAAAACTAATAGCTGTCTTAATGGCTTCTTTTCTATCACTGATGGTTATGCATTTTTTTCTACTAACCACATTTACACCCGCCTCCATTTGTTTCAATATTTCACCAGGCGACTCAAACCTTGGATTATCGGAAGTAAGAATCACTTTATCACTATATTGACAAGCTACTTCAGCCATTAATGGCCTTTTTGCTGCATCTCTATTTCCACCACACCCCACCACCGTAATTATTTTTTGTTCGCCTTGACGTAAATTTTTTATGGTAACCAATACATTTAATAATGCATCTGGTGTATGTGCATAATCTACAATTCCTACAACATTTTCTTTTGTGCTTACTGTATAATCAAATCGGCCTTCAGCACCAGTAAGCATACTTAAATTTTGAAGCACTTGATATTTATCTTCACCCAAACTAACCGCTACGCCTACTACAGCAAGTATGTTGTATGCATTGAACTCTCCAATCAATTTAAAATGAACATCGATATCATTGATATTCATATGTAGTCCCAAAAGCGCATTGTCTAAAATTCTACCTTTAAAATCAGCAAGTGTTTTTAAACTATAATAATATTTTTTTGCTTTACAATTTTGAAGCATTACTGATCCTCGTTTATCATCGGCATTTGAAATGGCTATTGCTTCTTTGGGCAAACCATCAAACCAAGATTTTTTCACTTGGATGTAAGCATCGAATGTTTTGTGGTAATCCAAATGATCATGTGTAATATTGCTAAATAAAGCAGCTGCAAATTCAACGCCAGCGATACGTTGCTGATGAATGGCATGACTACTACATTCCATAAAAACATGGGTACAGCCTCGATCAACCATTTTCTTCAACAATTCGTTTAGGTGAATGGCATCAGGTGTAGTGTGCGTAGATTCTATAATTTCATCGCCAATTTGATTTTGAACTGTACTGATTAAACCACAGGTGTAACCAAGTGAAGTAAATAATTTCCAAAGCAAAGTAGCGATGGTTGTTTTTCCGTTTGTTCCTGTTACTCCAATTACTTTTAAATGAGATGATGGTTCACCATAAAAATGATGACACATCATCCCTAAAGCTTGTGCAGTGTTTTTAACTTCCACATAAGTTACATTATCCTGAAGTTGCAGAGGTAAGCATTCGCAGATAATAGCTACTGCACCATTTTGTATGGCTGTATTTATATAATCATGTCCGTCAATTGAAACTCCTTTTATGGCTACAAAACAACTGCCTAAAGTAACCATCCTTGAATCTGTTTGCAGATTCTTAATTTCTAAATCCGTTTTACCAGAAATAGAAACCATGTTTACTTTATATAAAATATCTTTTAGCATTTGTTTTTTGCTTAATTAAGCATTAATATTATTTTTTGACCTTTTTTAAATGAAGTACTTGGTAATAAACTTTGACTAATTACTTTTCCTTTTCCACTAATTGTTGCCGTTAGTCCTTTATTTTCCAATAAATACAGCGCATCTTTTAAACCCATCCCTACTAGATTGGGCATTATGTTGTTTGCTGTATTTAATTGAGTAGGTTCTGCAAGTGTGGCTTTTTTGCCCGTCAAACTTGCATTGCGCCATAAGCCAGATGCATTTGAATCAGCATAAGTAATACCAAGGCCAGAAAAAATAGATTGCATGTCCGTTTTAATGCCAAAATAATAATGAACTGAAGTATCTAAAATCGCTTCATTTTTAAAATTAGGCTTACTTAAAAAATGATTGTAAATGCGATCACTCACTTTTTTAAACACTTTACCCGCAACCAAAGCGCCATAATATTGTTTTGAATTTTTGTTATTTTGTATTACCACGGCAATTGAATACTTTGGATTTTCTGAAGGGAAATAACCAATAAAAGATGACTGATAAATTTTATCCCCTTTGTTATATCCTGAATTATCTAAAGCGGTTACAGCGGTTCCTGTTTTTCCAGAGATTGAATAATTTGAGTCAGTTAATATTTTATACCCTGTACCATGAACACTATCCACAACGGCTCTTAAACATACTTTAGCTTGTTTGATTGCATCATCGCTACAAATTTTATCTACTAAAACTTCAGGAACAAATTTTTGAATTTCAACACCATTTTCTTTAACAGAATTCACCAAATATGGCTTCATCATTTTGCCATTGTTTGCTACTGCATTATAAAGCATTAGCATATGCAAAGGCGTAACCAATTCTTCATAACCATGTGCCATATAAGGAATGGTTGTTTTTCCCCAACTTTTTGAAGAAGGGCTTTTTATGGTTGGCTTTCCAGATGTAGCAATAATATCGATACCGGTTAATTTGGTTAATCTAAAACGATCCAAATGTTGATACCATTTCATAGGTTGTGCTTGATAATATTGATTTGCCAATTTTGCAAAGGCAACATTACTACTTCTTGTAAACGCATCTTTCACAGTTATTGTTCCTGTGCCTTTATGAGAGTCTTTGATTTTTAATCCATAGAAGCTTTTTACTCCACCTTCACAATCCACCTTACTCTCATTGGTTACATATTTATCATCTAATAAACACAATAAAGTAGCCAATTTAAATACGGAGCCCGGTTCTGTTGCTTTGCCTATTCCATAATTTAAATTTTCAGTATATACGCCTTCTTTTTCTTTGCCCAAATTGGCAATTGCTTTTATTTTGCCTGTGGCAACTTCCATTACTATTACACTGCCATGTTCAGAATTGTTTCCCACCATCATTTGCATGAGTTCATCTTCTGCAACATCTTGAATATAGGTGTCTAATGTAGTAATGATATCTTTTCCGTTTATCGGATCAACTTCGGCTCCTTCAACGGGCATATATGCACCCGAAGCATAACGCATTAATCGTTGTCCAGATTCGCCACGTAGCAAACTATCATAGGTCCTTTCAAGTCCAACATTCTTTGAAGAATCTTTCCTTGAAAGACCTATGGTTCTGTTTGCTAATAATACATAGGGGTTAATGCGTTTATCGCGAATATCATAAATGAAACCACTTTTATTTCTGCCTAATCTAACTAGAGGAAAATCGCGCATCGAGCTCATTTGATCATAAGAGATTTTGCGCTTAAGCAAATAGTAACGCTCTTTATTTTGATAGGCCAATTCCAAATCATTTTTGTAAGTTTCCTTCGACTTATCACCAAAAAC
Organism: Chitinophagaceae bacterium; assembly: GCA_947483415.1. Classification (GTDB taxonomy): domain Bacteria; phylum Bacteroidota; class Bacteroidia; order Chitinophagales; family Chitinophagaceae; genus Ferruginibacter. The sequence goes on along the minus strand of CANKLV010000001.1, from coordinate 42,750 downwards.
CTGACTCATTCTTAATGCTAAAGAATCAATATTTTCCTTAAATAACAATCCGTTTTTAGCCCTTAAACCTTCTGCACAAAAATCAACATACACATCAAAAACCGGGATTGATGTACTCAAAATATTTCCATCTTCACTATAGATACTTCCTCTAGCTGCAATAATAGGCATATATTTCAGATGCAAACTATCGCCCATACTTCTCCAAAACTTCCCTTCGACTTGTTGTATATAAAAAGTTTTGGCAAGAACCAAAGCACCGATAAGTATGATGCCAATGTAGCATACATAAACTCGCCATAAAATGTCTTTTCTGATATCCAAAATTAGTTCTGGTTTTTATTGTTTTGATGAATCTGTTACAATTAATAAAATAGGGGGTTGTTTTAATTCTTTCAAGCCTAAGGGTTCTACTGACTTAATCATCTCCGTTGCTTTACTTCTATAAATCACCTCACTTTTTATTGTTTTGTATTCGTATTCTAATTCTTTTACTTGATGTTCTGTTTTGCTTATTTTTCTACTTAATTTATCTGCATAATGTCCATTATAGATATAAGCAATTGCAATCAGAGACAAAAACAAAATGAATCCAATATTTTTTACAATGTGGCTGTAATTGAAATGTTTTTTCCAATCAATTTTTTCAGATGCTGCGTTTAATATTTTTTTTTCTGTTTCCAATTTTATATTTTTTCTGCTATTCTTAATCCTGCACTTCTCGATCTATTGTTTCTTTTCAATTCTGTTGCTGTTGCTTCAATCGGTTTTTTGGTTATTACTTTCAAAGGGCTTTTCGGTTTTATTCCAAAAACATCAGTTGCTTGTATCGCTTCTATCGAACCGGTTTTGAAAAAGTTTTTTACCATCCTATCTTCTAAAGAGTGAAATGTTATGATTGCAATTCGGCCACCGGGATTCAACAAATTCAACGATTGTTCTAGCAAGTCTTTCAAAGCGCCCATTTCATCATTTACCTCAATTCTTACAGCCTGAAAAACTTTAGCCAAATATTTATTCGGGTTTCCCATTACTACTTCACGAATAATCAGCTTAAACTGATTGATGGTTTGCATTGGCATATGATTGCGTTTTGCAACAATTGTTCTGGCCAAAGTTTTCGAATTGCTCACCTCACCGTATTTTTCAAATAACTTATGCAATGCTTGTTCATGATATGTTGCTAACACTTTTGCAGCTGTAAGCAACTGCCTTTTATCCATTCGCATATCCAAATCGGCATCAAAACGAATTGAAAATCCCCTTTCCGCCTCATCAAACTGGTGACTTGAAACCCCCAAATCCGCCAGAACCCCATCCACTTTTTGCACCCCAAGCAATCTTAAAAACCGTTGAATGTGTCTGAAATTCTGTGGCACAAACTCAACCCTTTCATCTTTTGGCAAATTTGCTTTAGCATCCATATCCTGATCAAAAACAAATAACCGACCATCTGAACCCAACTTTTTTAAGATCTCTTTACTATGTCCACCACCACCAAACGTACAATCCACATAAACGCCATTTTCTTTTATCGACAAACCTTCTACACTTTCCAAAAGCAAAACAGGTATATGATATGCTTCATTGTTTTCATCTTCTTGATTATTGCCGTTTATATCTTTGTTTGACAGCATATTTATCAAGTATTCGGATTTTCTTTCGATTTATTCATTACCTCATTGGCCAAATTGCTAAAATCATCTGCAGACATTGAATCAAAAAATGCTTGATAAGTAGCTTTATCCCAAATTTCAATTTTGTTAACCGCAGCTATTAAGACAATATCTTTATCCAACCCCGCATATTCTATCAAAGTTTTAGGCAATAAAATCCTTCCTGCAGAATCCAATTCAATTTGATTTGCGCCATTTAAAAAAATACGTCTAAAAGCTCTAACTTTGGGATCGAAATCATTCAACGCGTTGATCTCATTAAAGATTGGTTCCCAGCTTTGCATTGGATACAAAGTGAGGCATTTTTCAAAACCTCTGTTTAATACAAAATTTGTTTTATCTAAATCGGGCAATTGCTTCTTGAACCCCGCTGGTAGCAGAAAACGTCCTTTTGTATCAACAGTTGATTCATATTCACCTAAAAAACCAATCATGATAGGAAATTGTGTTGTTAAAAATTAATTTCAACACAAAATAACACTTTTTCCCACTTTTTTACATTAAAAAGATATTAGACATTTATCCACAATGATATAACCCACATATTTACAGCGTTTTTTACCCAAATTATAAGGTAAAAACTACTATTTATGCGATAATCATTGTGCGTTAATGTGGATAGATGTGGATAACTTTATTTTATATAAGAGGAAAACTAAGGGTGAAGGTGGTTCCTTTATCTATTAAACTGTCAACTTTTATACTCCCTTTTTGTGCCTCAACCATTGCTTTTACATAGCTAAGCCCTAATCCGAAGCCTTTTACATTATGGATATTTCCCGTATGAGCCCGGTAAAATTTCTCAAATATGCGACTAGAAGTTTCTTTATTCATACCAATTCCATTGTCTGAAATGCTAATTCTAAACTGATTGAAATGGTTTTCTGTGGTTATACTTATTTCCAAATCTGTTTCTTTTGAATATTTTATGGCATTATCTAACAAATTATTTATCAAGTTTATAAAATGTACTTCATCCAATAGAAGCAGATCATTTTTGGCGTTGAAAGCAACGATTAGTTTACCCTGTTTTTCAGCTAAGGGCAACTCAATATTGTTAATGGCTTGTTGAATCAAATCATGCGCATTTGCTTTTTGGGAGTGAATATCAATTTCTTTTTTGTCTAATAGTGCGGCTTGTAAAATCGCTTCTACCTGCTTATTCATTCTTTTATTTTCTTCTTTGATGATGTTGTTAAAATAGGCAGATTTTTCTTTGTCGTGTATTACCTTTTCGTTTTTTAGTGCATCTACCGCCAACGAAATAGTAGCAATCGGCGTTTTGAATTCATGCGTCATGTTATTGATAAAATCAGATTTAATTTCAATTAGTTTTTTCTGATTGAGCAAAGCCCTGATGGTTATAAAAAATGCTGTTGTTATAATGATTGAAAACAAAATGGTACCGATTATAAACCAAATGATTTCTCTAAAAATAATATCTTCTTGATTGGGTACGATGATAACCAAATATTCTTCATCCGTTAAGTTTTCAAATTCTGTTCCTGGCGCGGGTTGTAGCGGAATGGCAAAATTGGTATTGCTTACAGAATCTAAATAGTACTTGAAAAATTGATCGCTTTGAACTTGTTCTCCAGTTAAACTATTGTCAGAAACTGCAAACTCAAACGAAACTCCTTTTAAAAAATGTTTATCCATGGAGTTTCTAATGATGGCTTGAATCTCGTCTTTTGAGTAACGTTGCATTACAGATGGTCTGAAAATTTCAAGTCGCTTTTTTTCATTTGGAATTAATTTTTCAGTTATTTTATTGAATGATTTAAAATTCGATTTCTCATTCATCAATTGCTCTGCAGCTTCATTTGCAGCAAAAAATATGTTCTCTTTTAATTGTTTCTCTTCAGTTGCTTTTGCAGTGGTCAACCATGTAAATTGAAAATAAATTAATCCTATTAAAGACAAAGAAATTAATATGATAATAATGGGGAAAATTTTTTTCATCAGATTTTTTTACTTCGCTAAATATTTTTTACGAATTTTTACTTGTACAAATTTAATGTAGAAAAAATGGTTTTAAGTTGTTTAGAATGTTTAGAATTTTTTTTTAACCTTGCTTTACAATTTTAATGAATTTCGGTTTTTTAGTTTAAAGCATAAATTAATTGAGTAGTTTTTATTTATTTTAAATATTTTAGAGGAATGATTCCATTAAATGAAAATATTTTTTTGATTGCAGATCCATTTCTTAAAGATCCGAATTTTAAAAGATCCGTTATTTTCATTTGCGAACATAATGATGATGGTAGTTTTGGATTGATTCAAAATGAACCTATTGATTATTTTTTAGATCAACTTTTAGATAAAATTACAATTAAAAATATTCCCGTTTTTAAAGGTGGACCCGTTGGTTTAAATACGATACATTTTCTGCATCAATTTCCAAAAATTTCAGATTGCATAAAATTATCAACCGATTTATTTTGGGGCGGAGATATAGAAACCATAATAGAATTGGTAAATACCAATCAAATTGACTTGCAAAAAATCAAGTTTTTTATTGGCTACAGCGGCTGGTCGCCAATGCAATTGGCTGAAGAAATAACTGAAAAAACTTGGTTGTTATCCGAAGTCAATACCGACATTATTTTCAAATCAAAACCTTGTGAAACTTGGAAAGATGCCCTTAAATTTTTGGGTGGCGAATTTGAACAACTCATTAATTACCCTATCGATCCTCAATTAAATTAAATTAAAATCATACACGTTGTTATTTAAACTTTTAAAATACCCATCTAAATTAGCTTTGCTCTTTTTTTGTAGACACATTACTATTCAAAACAAAGCAGTGCTTAAAAGAAATGGCCCAACACTAATCGCTTGTAATCATCCCAATTCATTTTTGGATGCCATCATTTTAGCTACGTTGTTTAAAAAACCAATTTATTCTTTGGCAAGAGGTGACGTGTTTAAAAACAAAAGGATTGCAAAAATATTAATCTCATTAAATATCTTACCCGTTTTTAGAATCACGGAGGGTGCCGAAAATTTAAATAGCAATTATGACACGTTTGCCAAATGCAGGGAAATATTTAAAAAGAATGGCGTTGTATTGATATTTAGTGAGGGATTATGCATCAACGAATGGAACTTGAGGGCATTAAAGAAAGGTACGGCAAGACTGGCTTTTAGCGCATGGAATGAAGGCATCGATTTAACTGTAATCCCTGCTGGCATTAATTATCAATCGTTTCATTCATTTGGAAAAAATGTGCAACTCAATTTTGGAACTCCTATCTTAAAAAGTATTTTCAACATAACAGAAGCAGAAGGTGTGAACATTAAATTATTTAATGAGCAATTAAAAACAGAATTGAAATCATTAGTAGTTAAAATCGAATCACATGAAAAAGAAACAATCAAAAGTACTTTCCATATTAAACAGCACCCCATAAAAAAATCAATACTGCTTATTCCTGCATTTATTGGAAAAATAGTTCATGCGCCTTTATATATTCCCGTTCATAAAATAAGTTGGAAACATTTTGAAAAATTGGATCATTATGATTCTGTTGTAATAGGCTTATTGTTCTTACTGTATCCTTTGTACTTACTTGTTATTTCAATCATTTTATTTGCAGTCTTGGGAAACTGGTATTGGATGATTGTTTTTATACTCATGCCTTTTTTAGCATGGAGTTTTATTCAGTTAAAAAAACAATTTTAGTTGATTACTGCCTTTTAATATTCTCGCTTAAAATTTTTCTTGCATGTTCAATTCCATTTGACTCAAATGCCTCTTTCGGAATTAAAAAAAATGAACGACTATTAAAATAAATATGAAAAAAATGTGGGCTTTCCATCCAAGTATTGAATGCATTCCAAGGCCAACTTTTGTCCGCTTTTTCATGAATTAACGAGAACGATGTTTGATTCATTTCCACTTTAAATTTATCTTTAAAAGATGCTGATTTTGCATAAATCATTCTGGGTAATAAAAACCAAAATAATATCATCATTACAAACCAAAGTAACGAGCTAAACAAAAATGCAAAAAGCAATATTTTTTTAAAAAAGAATAAGCTTGCAGAAATAATAGCAAATAGATTTACGATTATCATCAAATATTTTATTTCTTTCCGACTGATGAAATGGTAACGTAATGCCTGTATCGTTTTTAATTTATCGTATGCAAAAATGGATGAGGTCATAAAAAATATGCTTATTATTTAATTGTTTTTGACTTTAATTTCGCTTTTTTAATTTGTTTTCTTCAACAATCCAATTCCCCAATTGCTCGCCATTTTTTCCAATAAAATCAACCTTCATAGTGCGATTTCCTTTGCTACCAAAGAAAGAAATCTTTCCAAAATTTTGTGCTTCTATTAAAGTATTTACTACTCGAAATGGATTGTCCAATTCCTTTCCTGAAACCTTTCCAACGCCTGATGTTAGCGGTGAAATGGTAATGTCGTACAACGGATAATCATTTGCTCGTTGCATTTCAATTACTTCACTGTGATGTCTATCACCAGTTAAAAAAACGACTCCATTAATTTTTTGGTTTGATAAAAAATCAATTAAGTCATTATATTCTTTTGGATAATGTTGTACACATTCATAATTATTTATTGGATTTAAAACTTGGTTTCCAGTTACGATAATTTTAAAAGTAGCTTTACTAAATAATAAACTGTTTTTCAACCAATTCAATTGCAATTTTCCAAAATATGCCTTATCCTCGTTTACCTTTTCATTTATCGTATCTGCCAAATTTACATCGGATCTAAAAAAACGGTCATCCAACAAGAAGAAATCTACATCCCCATAATTCATCATTGTATAAATTCCTTCTTTGTTTTCTCCACTGGTTGGATTAAGCCAATAATCATTAAAAATCGCTCTGCTTTCGTTTTTGAAAATATAATTTCTCCCTGCATCATTTGGTCCAAAATCATGATCATCCCAAATGGCATATTGAGGCATGCTGGCCATCAATTTTTGTAAAATAGGAACCGCTCTATCATGAGAAGCACGATTTTTTAAACCCCAAACAGATGTGTAATCAACCTCTCTGTAATACCAATTATCACCCAACCATATATTGAAATCAGCAGGCGTTTTTGCCATTGTTTCAAATATAGAAGAATCTCCACCATAAGGCTTACCGGGTCGATCAAATTTTGTTTCATTGAAGTAAGCACAACTACCTGTTAAGAAACTAAAATCAGGTGCAGATTTACGATATTGCCAAAGGTCTTTTGTGGTGAAACGGATGTCAAATGGCAAATCAATTTTCTTTCCATCAAGTAAAACCGAATATTGATAAGTTGTTCCAAATTCAAGGTCATTTAATTCCAACTTTATAGGGTTAAATGATTTACCCAGCTCTCCTTTGTATGCTACAAGTTTTTTTGTATTCAAATTGGAAGCTGCGAAATATTCAACAGCTACTTTTTTTACATCCGCAGAAACCTCCAACCAAATCATCGCTGTTCTTAATTCTACATTGCCTGCCCATGGACCGCTAACAAGCTTGCTTTTGTTTTGCGCTGTAATCCATAAAGGCAAAAAAATAACAATCATTAACAGATAAAAAAAATGCTTTTTCATAATCGAATTTTTTACAAGGTATTTCTATTTTGTATGAGTTAAAAAATATTGGGTATAAAGGGCTATAAAAACCTAATTTTTCATTTTTAATTTTTCATTTTCAACATGCCTATTCGCATCTCTTTTTGTTTTTTTCTCGAAGTTTTTTTGAAGTGCTTCATTTAAGTTTACACCCGTTTGATTGGCTATACACATGAGCACCCACAACACATCGGCCAACTCATCTTCAATCTCTTTCCCTTGGTCTGATTGCTTAAAAGACTGCTCGCCATATTTCCTAACCATTAACCTGCTGAGTTCCCCTACTTCTTCCATTAAAATGCCAAGATTTGTAAGCTCATTAAAATATCTTACGCCAATAGATTTTATCCAAATATCTATTTCTTTTTGAGCGTCTTCAATGCTTAGTTGTTTTATTATTTTTTGATTTTCCATTTCTACATTTTTTTAATTAATTATGCTTTCATTTGTGTGTCTATCCATATGGTTACTGGACCATCATTTAACAATTCAACTTTCATATCTGCACCAAAAATACCGGTTTGTATTGGCCTTTCGAGGTCTGTTTCTAAGCATTGTATCAACTTCTGATATAATGGCATCGCATATTCTGGCTTACTGGCTTTTATATAGCTGGGGCGATTGCCTTTTTTTGTAAGCGCATGAAGGGTAAACTGACTTACTAAAATAATTTCACCGGAAATATCTTTTACACTCAAATTGGGAATATTATTTTCATCATTGAAAATTCTTAGGTTAACAATTTTATTGCTTAGCCAAATTGCATCCTCTGTTGTATCCACATCTTCGATACCAACAAGTACAAGCAGACCTGTTGATATTGCTGATTTTAGTTTCCCCTCAACACTAACTTTTGCCCAGGCTACACGTTGAATTACACTTCGCATTATGAAAGATAATTTTTAAAATATTTTAGCTAAATTAAACATGATTAAACTAATAATTAAAATCACAAAAATAATTAAACGCATTTCAGCCAATAAAAAAAAATATCTTTCCACAAAACGTGCAAAACTCATGAAATTCAATGCGCACAGGCAGTAATGAATTGTCCACATTTTTTGTCCACACCATGTTAATATTTAAGATGAGGAAAGATGGGTTACAAAAGATATTTTCGTTTGCCACTGTTGGGAAAAATTTTATAACCTACTAACAACAAATTAAATAACAATGCCAGCAAAAAAAGAAACATTAAAAGCGCTCAGTTTTCAGCGACAATTCACCAAAGAAGGAGCTAGTCCTTACGACATGTTTGAATACGACTATCGTACATCAGTAATTAAAAATCCAAGTGGAGAAGTTGTTTTCCAGATGGACAATGTAGAGGTCCCAAAACAATGGAGCCAAATTGCTACAGATATTTTAGCGCAAAAATATTTTAGAAAAGCGGGCGTTCATCAACCAGATGGAAGTAAAGGAAGAGAAACTACATCAAAACAAGTTGCTCATCGTATGGCGCATTGCTGGCGTGTGTGGGGAGAGCGTAATGATTATTTTGCCTCAAAAAAAGATGCCCTAATTTTTTATGACGAATTGGTATACAGCATTTTAAATCAAGCATGCGTTCCAAATAGTCCGCAATGGTTTAATACTGGCCTACATGAAGTGTATGGTATTACTGGAAAACCTCAAGGTCATTATTTTGTGGATGCAAAAGATGGCGAATTGAAGAAATCAACTTCTGCTTATGAGCGTCCTCAACCTCATGCTTGTTTTATTTTAAGCGTTGATGATGATTTAGTAAATGAAGGCGGCATAATGGACTTGTGGGTAAGAGAAGCCCGTATTTTTAAATATGGTAGTGGTGTTGGTACAAATTATAGTAGCATTAGAGGAGAAAATGAAAAATTAAGTGGTGGCGGAACTTCAAGTGGCTTGATGAGTTTCTTAAAAATAGGCGATCGTGCAGCAGGTGCAATCAAAAGCGGAGGAACTACAAGACGTGCGGCGAAAATGGTTTGTTTAGATCTTGATCATCCTGAAATTATGGAATTTGTAACCTGGAAATTAAAAGAAGAAGATAAAGTTGCAGCCCTTATTGCTGCTGGTTATCCAAATGATTACGAAGGGGAAGCATACAAAACAGTAAGTGGTCAAAATAGCAACAATTCAGTACGCATCCCAAATTCATTCTTTAAAGTTTTAGATGCTAATGGCGATTGGGAACTTAAAGCAAGAAGCGATGGAAGCACCATGAGAACAGTTAAAGCAACTGAACTTTGGGATCAAATCAATTATGCTGCTTGGAAATGTGCAGATCCTGGAACACAATACGATACAACCATTAATGAATGGCATACTTGTCCAGAAGGTGGACCAATCAGAGCGTCAAATCCTTGTAGCGAATATATGTTCTTAGACAACACAGCCTGTAATTTAGCTAGTGTTAACCTTCGTCGTTTCTTTGATGAAGACAACAATACATTTGATGTTGCTGGTTTCGAACATACTTGTCGTTTATGGACTGTAGTTTTAGAAATTTCAGTTTTGATGGCTCAATTCCCTTCAAAAGAAGTAGCACAATTGAGTTATGATTATAGAACATTAGGATTGGGTTATGCAAACTTGGGAAGTATGTTAATGGTAAGTGGTATTCCTTACGACAGTGAGCAAGCAAGAGGAATTGCAGGAGCTATTACCGCAATCATGACTGGAATTTCATACAAAACATCAGCAGAGATGGCATCTTTCTTAGGTACTTTTAGCAAGTATGGAGAAAACAAAAAGCACATGTTGAAAGTTATGCGTAATCATCGCGCAGCAGCATACGACGCTACTGATGCATACGAAGGATTAGAAATAAAGCCAAATGGTATTAATGCTAAATATTGCCCTGATTATTTATTAAAAGCTGCAACAAAAGCGTGGGATGATGCGGTACAAATGGGGGAAAAATACGGTTACAGAAATGCACAAACAACTGTAATTGCACCAACAGGTACAATCGGTTTGGTAATGGATTGCGATACAACCGGCGTTGAACCAGATTTTGCATTGGTTAAATTCAAAAAATTAAGTGGTGGTGGTTATTTCAAAATCATCAATCAAAGTGTACCACAAGCATTACGCAATTTAAAGTACACTGAAACACAAATTGAAGAAATTGTAAACTTTGCAAAAGGACATGCTACTTTAAAAGGAGCGCCTTTCATCAACAATGAAACACTTGCTAGCAAAGGATTCCAACCCGCAGAAATCGAAAGATTAAATGCAGCAATGGGCAGTGCATTTGAAATTGGATTTGTATTCAATGTGTACACTTTAGGTGAGGATTGCTTACAAAGACTTGGATTCACACCTGCTCAATACAATGATTTTGAATGGAGTTTGTTAGAAGCATTAGGATTTAGTGATGAAGAAATTGATGCTGCAAATATTTATGTATGCGGTACAATGACTGTAGAAGGTGCACCACATTTAAAAGATGAACATTTGCCGGTATTTGATTGTGCAAATAAATGTGGAAACACAGGAGTTCGCTACATTCATGCACATGGTCACATTCGTATGATGTCCGCCGCACAACCATTCTTAAGTGGTGCCATCAGTAAAACCATCAACCTTCCAAATGAAGCAACTATAGAAGAAATTGCAGATGCATATCGTTTAAGTTGGGAACTTGGTTTGAAAGCATGCGCGTGTTATCGTGATGGTTCTAAATTGAGCCAACCATTAAGCAATAAATCAGATAAGAAGAAAAAAACAACAGACGAAAGCGAAGAAGCAACAGCAGAAAGTACAATGTTTGATATGGGTAAATTAACCATTGACGAATTGTTGGAAGAAATCAATAAGCGTGTTCAAGGCAGCGCAGATACTTCACTAAAGCGTCAGTTGGCAATGATTGTAGAGCGTAGAGCTTTACCAGCAAAACGTAGAGGATTTACTCAAAAAGCAAAAATTAATGGCCAAGCTTTATTCTTAAGAACAGGAGAATACAATGATGGTACTTTAGGGGAAATCTTCATCGATATGGCAAAAGAAGGCGCAACCATGCGTAGTATGTTGAACTGCTTTGCAATTGCTATTTCAATTGGATTGCAATACGGGGTTCCATTAGAAGAGTATGTTGAGAAATTTGTATTTACTAGATTTGAACCAGCGGGAATGGTAGAACATCCAAATATTAAAACAACTACTTCAATCATCGACTTCATGTTCCGTTCTTTGGCTTACGAATATTTAGGCAGAACTGATTTGGTTCATGTTTTAGACAAACCAGAAGTTGGAAACTTAGGAAATGAATCATGGGATGAAACATCGCCAACAATTGGCCAACGTGCTCCAGAATTAAGCGAAGTTCGTGTTTTAGGAAACTCTGATTCCATGAAGCCATATATTGCCCCAACAAAAGGCGGATCAGCTATGGATGCTGTAAGTGCCGCAAACAAATCAATGCAATCAGATGCACCTGCGTGTAACACTTGCGGACATATCACCGTAAGAAGTGGTACTTGTTATAAATGTTTGAATTGTGGCAATAGCTTAGGCTGTAGCTAAGGCAAAGAATAGAATAATTGCAATTAAAGAGCCATCGGAATAAAATCCGGTGGCTTTTTTTATACAAACACAATTAGATTACTATATTTACAAAAATCTTTATGATTCGTCTTTAAATTAAAACAACTAATCAATAATAAAAACATAGAATTAACACATGAAACAAATCATATTTACATGCATCGCTTTATTGATTTTTTCTTTTGGTAAAACGCAAAAATTATATTCCGTTGATTACGAAAGCCAGGCAAACGTAAAAGTTTTTGTAGTGGACTATGAAAGCCAAGCCGACTTGCTCGTTTATAAAGTTAAATACTCAAGCCAAGCAGATAAAAACGAAGGCAAATGGTTTTTTGTAGATTATGAAAGCCAAGCCGATAAAAAAATATATTTCGTAAAATACCAAAGTCAAGCAGATTTAAAAATATACTTTGTAGATTATGAAAGCCAAGCGGGTTGGAAAACGAAAGCTAAAAAACATTTGTTATACTAAGTCAAAAATAAAAATTTTAAATACGAGGATAAGCCATTATTATATGCAGCCGCGGGCTTGCTCATTCACTTTTCAATTTTCACTTTTTACTTTTTTACTTTTTACTCAACCATTAATTCATGATAATCATTAAAATCATTTTGATTTCTTTTATTATTCTTATTGCAACCGTTTTTGTTGTTGCATTGTTTATTTCCAAAAATTACAAACTTGAAAGATCAATCGTAATTCAGTGTCCAAAAGACAGTGTTTTTAATTATGTGAAACATCTAAAAAACCAAAACTAGCATTCCAACTATATTGTAGAAACATGTTTTTCTATAAATGCCATTTTCCTTATTTCTGTTGCAATTCCATTTGCATCTAATCCAATTTCATCATACAATTGTTTAGGCGTTCCATGCTCTACCAAACGATCGGGAATGCCCATGATTTTTACATCTGCATTATAACCAAACGAATTCATAAACTCCAAAATCGCAGACCCAAAGCCTCCTACTACAGTTCCATCTTCAACCGTAATTATTTTTTTGAATTTGCTAAAAACTTCATGAAGCATTTCCTCATCAATTGGCTTTGCAAAACGCATATCATAATGTGCCGGATTTAAACCTTCAGATTTTACGTCACGGATAGCAGATGCAGCGAAATTTCCTGGGTGACCAAAAGTTAGAATTGCAATATCATCCCCATCTTTTAATTTTCTACCTTTTCCTATTGGAATTTCTTTCATTGGTGTTTTCCAATCCACTAAAACACCCTCTCCTCTTGGATAACGTATTACAATTGGAAGTTGGTTGGTTTCCAATTGAGCAGTGTACATTAAATCCCTGAGTTCAGATTCATTCATTGGCGCACTCACAACAATATTTGGAATACAACGCATGAAAGCAATGTCATAACAACCATGGTGTGTAGGTCCATCTTCACCAACCAAGCCCGCCCTATCCAAACAAAATATTACAGGTAATTTTTGAATCGCAACATCATGTATCACCATATCATACGCACGTTGCATAAATGAAGAATAAATATTACAAAACACCTTCAAACCCTGAGTAGCCATGCCCGCACTTAATGTTACGGCATGTTGTTCGCAAATACCTACATCAAATGCACGATCAGGCATTTTATCCATCATGAATTTTAACGAAGAACCACTAGGCATAGCTGGAGTAACACCCATTATTTTAGGGTTCTTTTCTGCCAATTCTATAATCGTATGTCCAAACACATCCTGATATTTTGGCGGTTGAGGAGCATCAAATGTTTTCTTTAAAATTTCACCAGTTACTTTATCAAATAATCCTGGTGCATGCCATTTGGTTTGATCAATCTCCGCTAAAGCATATCCTTTTCCTTTAACCGTTTTTATGTGTAAGATCTTAGGACCAGGGATGTCTTTTAAATCGTTTAATGTATCAATTAACTTAGTTACATTATGTCCATCAATAGGACCAAAATACCTAAGTTGCAAAGCTTCAAATAAATTACTGCTTTTGCTAACCAACCCTTTCAAACTGGCTTCCACTTTGCTGGCCATTTCTCTACTATAATTTTTTCCGATGGGCAACTTTCCCAAAGCCTTCCAAACATTATCGCGAAGTTCATTGTAAGTATGTGATGTAGTGATATCGGTTAGATATTCTTTTAAAGCGCCCACATTGGGGTCGATACTCATGTTATTGTCGTTTAAGATAATTAACACGTTGCTTTTTTCAATACCAGCATGATTCATTGCTTCAAAAGCGAGTCCTGCAGTTAAAGCGCCATCGCCAATTACAGCAATATGTTGCCTATCTTTTTCCCCTTTATAATGAGAAGCCATAGCCATTCCCAAAGCTGCAGAAATCGATGTAGAAGAATGTCCAACCCCGAAAGTATCATATTCACTCTCACTCCTTTTTGGAAAACCACTCAACCCGTCATATTTTCTATTACTAGGAAAATTATCTCTTCGTCCTGTGAGTATTTTATGCCCGTACGCTTGATGCCCAACATCCCAAACCAATTGATCATAAGGCGTATTAAACACATAATGTAAAGCAACAGACAATTCAACAACACCTAAGCTCGCTCCAAAATGTCCCCCATATACACTCACCACATCTACAATGTATTGCCTTAATTCATTGGCAACCGTTTGCATTTGATCCTTGCTTAATTTTTTAAGGTCAGCAGGATTGTCAATCATTTTCAATAAGTTTCCAGGCAATATTTCCATCTTATTTAATTTACTTAAAACACAAAAATAATCAATTAAACACTGATTTTTAAAACAAAAAAAACATCATAAAGTTTTGATTCTAAAAAACTAATTAAACACTAGTTCTGTAGAATTAGCTCATGTAAATAATTTTCAAATTGTTTTCTTACTAATTTGCCCGAACCTACATAATTATTCAACATTATAGCGAAAAGTAATATTTTATGCTTGCGGGTTTTTATAAACCCAGATAATGTAATATTATTACTCATTGAACCTGTTTTTGCAAAAATGAAACCGCTGTCTGATTTATAGTAATTAGCCAAAGTACCCTTACCACCAGTTGGTAAGATATATTCCAATTTTTCATACCCATAATCTGTTTGAAGTTTATTGAGTATGTAAATAAAATCTTGTGGTGAAAACAAATTATATCTGCTTAACCCACTTCCATCAACCCATCGAGGTTGTTGAGGTATATCTTTAAATGTTGTTTTTAATAAAGTATCAATAATGTCTATTTCCGACAAATAACCAAGATGCTTTTCACTCGCCATTAAAAGTGTTTGCTCTGCATAAAAATTATCACTTCTATGCATCATGATTTTAAAGAACGTATCTGTTTTTTGTGAATAAAGCGGTTTGAATGTTTCTTTTTTTATTTTATTCGACTTCAAAGTCAACAACTTACCCAATTTCTGCTGTAAAAAATGAACACCAGTTTCTATACCGTTGGTTTCAAACGGAACTTCCTGTGATATTTGATTTGACTTTCCATTTAAGGACACTTCAAATTTATTTTTTCCCGGCGTTTTAATAATTAAATTATCTATACTTTCAGTATTGGTTTTCTTTAAAAATTCAAAATCTGAAATGTTTCCATTCAATACGTTTAAATCATAAGCAAAAGAATCTTTCTGGATATTATTCTTTTTTGTCCATTTCAGTTGAAGTAAATTTCCATAAATCGGAAAAGCATTACGTTGAGCCGCATATGCTTCAGATTGATCGTCCCATACCCAACCATTTCCATAGGGTTGAATTTGTTGGTTTTGATTGATGATTACTATTGGCTTTTGCGTTTTTTTAAGCAATTCAAAAACCGGTTGATTCAAAAAATCTTCATGCAAAAATGTTGGATCCCCTGAAGGCAAAACAAAAAAAGTATCTCGAGTATCATTGTAAGAAATACCCGTTAATTGATTGCCCAGAAATTTCATACCTACATACAAAGTGAACAACTTTGTGTTGCTAGCTGGAATAAATAACTTTTCAGCGTTATAATTATACCAGTATTTTTCAGTCGCAGGTTCGTAAATACTTATGCCCAAATGCCCTGTTTTAATGATTGGATTACTAAGCAACGCATTTGTGTTTGTTTCAATTTGAGCAATGACAGAAGGTGCCATTCCAACCAAAACCAATACGATTAAAAAATATTTTTTTTTCATTTTTGATTTTTCAATTTTTACACCGTACGCTCTTGTGCTCTTAACCAACGTTCTGGAATATCATCTGTACTTGCACTCAAATAATCTTTATAACTACATGCAAGGAAATTCTTATCCGGCATTTGCATCCACCAACGATTTGTTTTTTTACTCTGCATAAATAATGTTTCTAATTCCGAAAAGTAAGTATGATACAAATTGAAATTACTAGTGTCGCTTAAGGCTGCTTCATATTTAACGCTATTAAAACCATCCAAATAATACCAAATCATCTGTGCGATTTGCTTTGCTGTTAAATCATGTATGTCATTTTCGGGATTATAACCATAAATACCAAAGCTTGATAAATGGCTGCTCATTCCAGCGTACTGCGACAATACACAAGCTTCTTCTCCATCAAGACCATTAGTTGTTAAAACATTTGATGGTGCTGCACTATTTTTTATAGCCGCTATATCAAAACTTAATAAATTGGTTTGACGAATTACAGGTTCCATTTGCTCAATGTCAGATTTCACAACACCTACACGAAAACAGTCAAACCTAAGTTTGTCCATTGTTTCCAATAATCTTGGATGCACAAAATAACTTTGAAATCCGATGTGGTTATAATGTGAAATAAAATTAGGTTCGCTGGTAAGCATGTCCAATAAAAAATTCTCTTGCCTTAAAAAACTATCGCCTCTTAAATCAATAGTAGCATCTACACAAGTAGCTATTAACCCTTTTTTTATTGATTTATACGCATAATATTGGGCTAATGTAATATCATGAGACCCTCCTAAAATAATTACTTTCTTCCCAATATTAAATAATTCTGCAATCACAGTTTGCAAAGCAGCATAACTATCATTAATCGTAGATCCTTGTTTTACATTTCCAATATCTGCAATTGAAATTTCAGAATGCCAATGATGAAGTGTATAAAATTGTTTTCTGATTTGATTTGGTGCATTGCTTTCTGAGGCATTTAAATCTGTTCCCCTCATTTCTCCAATTCCAACAATTACAATGTCTATATCTGTTAAATCAGGGAAGTTTGTCTCGTAAAATAGAATATGTTTGGCAAATTGTCCGTCCGTGAATGTTTCGTCATTCATTAACGCTTTCAAACTAATAGGCGATAAAAAATCTTGTAAATCTTCCATAACTTTTATTTATTGATATACTTTTTACAGTTTTACAATTAAATAGCTTGAAATTTATCTTAAATAATAATAAATTTATAATATGGCTATTTCATTTTCACAAACCTAGTTCATTCGAAGGAAAGGGTAATCGTTATAGAATATTTTTTTTCTACGTTTTCTCTTATTTGTATTTTGTAACTTTGACCATTATTCAATGAAAATTACATGATAGAGAATCAAGAAATACTTCAAGAAGTAGTTATAAAATTTGCCGGTGATAGTGGAGATGGAATGCAATTAACTGGTACACAGTTCACAAATAATAGTGCCCTTTTGGGTTTGGACCTAGCCACCTTTCCAGATTTCCCAGCAGAAATTCGCGCACCAATAGGAACATTGCCAGGCGTAAGTGGCTTCCAACTTCGATTTAGTTCTGATAGAATTTATACGCCAGGTGATTTTTGCGATGTGCTGGTGGCAATGAATGCTGCGGCTTTAAAAGTAAATTTGACTTTTTTAAAAAAAGGTGGAAAAATTATAGTAAATGTTGACGGTTTTGATGCAAAGAATTTACGTTTAGCCAATTACCCTGATGGTGAAAATCCAATCGAAAACAACAGCTTGGAAAATTATGAAGTAATTAAAATAGACGTAACCAAGCTAACCCGTGAAGCTTTAAAAGATTTCACCATGGGCACCAAGGAAAAAGACAGGGCAAAAAATATGTTTGTGCTCGGTTTTTTATATTGGATGTACAACAGAAGCATGGACAATACCATCAGTTTTTTAAAAGAAAAATTTTCTAAAAAAGCAGATATCCTAGAAAGCAATATTAAAGTACTTCAAGCGGGCTATAATTATGCGGATACCACAGAAACGTTTACCGAAAGATATGCTGTAGCAAAAGCTAAAATGGAAACGGGCAACTACCGTTCTATCATGGGCAATCAAGCATTGTCATATGGGTTAATAGCAGCAGCTCAAAAAAGTGGCTTAAATCTATTTTTAGGCAGCTACCCCATAACACCAGCATCAGATATTTTACATGAATTAAGCAGACATAAAAATTTTGGTATAAAAACATTTCAAGCGGAAGATGAAATTGCTGCTATCACTTCGGCTATTGGTGCCAGTTATGGTGGATGGATTGGCTTGACAACTACATCTGGTCCGGGTATGGCCTTAAAAGCTGAAGCGATGGGGCTTGCAGTGATGCTTGAAATTCCTTTGATTATTTGTAATATTCAAAGAGGTGGACCGAGTACTGGATTGCCAACAAAAACAGAACAAAGTGATTTAATGCAGGCCTATTATGGAAGAAATGGCGAATGTCCGATGCCTATTATTGCTGCTTCAACGCCAAGCGATTGTTTTGATGCGGCATTTGAAGCGGTACGAATTTCTATTGAGCATATGACACCGGTAATTTTATTAAGTGATGGATATATTGCAAATGGTGCTGAGCCTTGGAAATATCCTCAATCATCAGATTTAAAAGATATTAAAGTAGCTTTTAAAACACAACTCGCAGAAGATGAAACCAAACTCGCCCCTTATGCACGAAATGAAAAGCTAGCACGTCCTTGGGTAATTCCAGGCACACCCAACTTAGAACATCGAATTGGAGGTTTGGAAAAACAAAATATAACTGGAAACATCAGTTACGATGCAGAAAATCATCAGTTGATGGTAAAGCTAAGACAAGAAAAAGTAGATTTAATTGCTCAATATATTCCTGAACAAAAATTAGATAGCGGGGCAAGCTCTGGTAAAGTACTTGTGATTGGTTGGGGAAGTACATTTGGCGCAATAAAAAGCGCTTGTATCGAATTACAATCAAAAGGCGTTTCTGTATCTCATGCTCATCTTCGTTATATCCGTCCGTTCCCAAAAAATTTGGGAGACATCATAAAAAACTTTGACCATATTTTAATTCCTGAAATTAATAATGGACAACTGATAAAAATTATTAGAGACACGTATTTGGTAGATGCAAAAGGCTTTAATAAAATCATGGGAACACCAATTTATAAAGCGGAACTAATCGAAGCAATAGAACAGATTATTAATGGGTAATTAACTCATTTTATCTCAAATGAAATTTAATAAAATAAAACAGCATTTTTAAAAATGCTGTTTTATTATGTTGAGGAATAATTTGTTTAAAGCAACGCAAAATCCTATCTGATTCTCTTTCTAAGATTAACCCCTAATTTAAGATTAAAACTAAAATAAGCATCTTTGTTTATTGGGCTACCTCTTTTTCCACCTGGGGCAGTTTTTTGACCATTCGTTTCGCGATTATTTAGAAATAGCGCGTTTTCTAATCTTGTGCCCGTAAATCCATTCAACGCATATAAAGTTGGATCTACATAATTTGTGCTAACATCATCAAGGTAATCTGTGGTTAGCATACGGTAAACAAATTCACCACGCAAATTTACCAATGGAGATAATTCATACTTCATACCAATTCCAAATGGATAATTAACTTGTGTAAGTTTATATACTGGACGGTCTGGATATTCTTTTAAACCCTGTCCTTCTGTAGCAAGTGGTTGTAAATCAATCAATCTATTTCCTTCTTTTAGTTGAGGATTAAATGTAAAAGAACCAATCCCTCCAAGTAAATATGGAGAATATCTTGGTGCTTCCTGATCACGTGCTTCCCAATCTATAAAAAGCATCATAGGATGTATCTCCAACATTGCAGAATACTCTTTTATGCTACTTTGAAAATTTAGATTTCTATTGTAACGAAATCTAGCGATGTCTGTGCTAGAAACTGTAGACAAAACTTTATCATCAGCAGAAACCTTACCACTACAGAACTCCAATCTTAAACCTATTGCATTTTTATACTTAACATTTGCATATATGCCTCCGTTAACATAACTTTTACCAGTATTTAAATCTTTTATGAATCCTTTGCCAATACCCGACTTCCCCCCTAAATCGGTTAAGCAATTCATTGCACCAATACTTGCACCTACCTCAACCAGCACATCTTGATCGTAGTAATTTTCATCATAAAAATAGTATTGTGCAGATGCATTTTTACTAAAAAAAGTAAGTGCTAAGATAGTTATAATAAGAAAAAATGACCTTTTCATTTGGATCCTTTTATTTGGGTTGAATTTTTGATTCTATTTGCATACAAATTAAACGAATTTTATTCAAATTTTAATCATCATTTTTAAGTTTCTTAAAAAAATTGCATGCGCTTGAAATTTCACATAGGTTACACTTTGGATTTCTAGCAGTGCAAACATAACGCCCGTGCAAAATCAACCAATGATGCGCAATATGAATTTTAGATTTCGGGATATGTTTTATAAGCTGTTTTTCTGCAGACAAAACAGTTTTTGCGTTTGTCGTTAATCCAATTCGAGCACTTACCCTAAACACATGCGTATCAACAGCCATGTTGGGTTGATGATCAATAACAGAGGTTATTACATTGGCCGTTTTCCTGCCTACACCCGGCAATTTAATTAATTCCTCAACAGTCATTGGGATAACGCCATTAAAGTCTTGAATAACCATTTCCGCCATTCCAATCAAGTGTTTGGCTTTATTGTTGGGATAGGAAATGCTTCTTATAAGTTCAAATACCGTATCAAAATCGGCATGACTCAAGTCTTTTACATCTGGGAATTTTCTAAATAGTGAAGGTGTAACCATGTTTATCCGTTTATCTGTACATTGAGCAGACAATATAACGGCAACCAACAATTGATATGTATTTTCAAAATTTAACTCTGTTTCAGCAACAGGCATTTTCTTTTCAAAATATTCTAAAACAAACTGATACCTTTCATTTTTTTTCATAAAAAAAACCTGCTTTTTTTGAAAGCAGGTGTAAAAATAATATTAAACTATGGTTTATAGTGCGGGTGAAATTTCTTCTACAGATTTCTCAGCGTATTTTAAAATATTATTGATTGAGGTTGAGCTAGGAGAAAAACTAATTGTTTGCAATTCATTCCTTGATTGGGTTAATAACTCTAATTTTTCCATTAAACTCCAATCTTGTTGAAGTGCTAACTCAATGGATTCTGTTTGAAGCTTTGTCGTTTCGCCGTATAAATACAACAAAAGATCTTCTGAAGTAATACTATGCATAAGCAATTTTGTGACTTTGTGTTAATTAAATATCTTATCCAACTCTTTAAACGAGCTTATTTATTAATTATTGTGTTAGAATAAAAGTATTTTTTCGTTTTTTATGGGGTTTTTACTACAAATATATCCTCGTTATCTTTTTTCATCAGATATTTTTCACGGGCATACTTCTCAACTGATTCAGCACTTGTTTTTAACATGCTTAATTCTGCTCTTGTATCAGTGATTAATTTAGCCATTTCTTTTTCTGATTTTCCTAATGCTTCCAATTTGATTTGTCTTTCTCTAATCAATCCCCAATCTTTTGTATCAAAAAAACCCATCCATACCACAAAAAAAGTAAGGGTAACAAAATATTTATTCTTTAAAATTTTTAGTGCTAAATTTTGCGCCTTCATGTATAAAATATTTATTGTGGCTATTTTTTAAAAATAAATTTAAATTTCAGGGAACAACTTTTATTGCTAAAAGAACTTTATGTAATTTAATAATTTTTTCAATTGTAGAAATTTATTTTCCAAATTTTATTTTTCCGTTTGGATATATCCCTCCTTGTCCCAACATTTCTTCAATCCTAATCAATTGATTGTATTTTGCCATGCGATCGCTTCTTGATGCAGAACCGGTTTTAATTTGTCCGCAATTTAAAGCAACAGCCAAATCAGCAATTGTACTATCTTCTGTTTCGCCACTTCTATGACTCATAATGGTATTGTACCCATTGTTTTGCGCCATGCTTACCGCGTTGATGGTTTCGGTTAATGTGCCGATTTGATTCACCTTTACCAACAAAGCATTTGCGGTACTGTCTTTGATGCCTCTTTCCAAACGCTTTACATTGGTTACAAATAAATCATCTCCAACCAATTGGCATTTTTTACCTACTCTATCCGTTAGCATTTTCCATCCTTTCCAATCATCTTCTGCCATTCCATCCTCGATTGAAATAATTGGATATTGCTTTACCCAGCTTTCCCAATAATCCACCAATTGCTCGCTGGTCATTTTCTTGCCATCGCTTTTATGGAAAATGTATTTTTTCTCTTTCGCGTTCCACAACTCACTATTAGCAGCATCCATGGCAATTCCAATTTGACTTCCTGTTTTGAAACCTGCAACCTGAATTGCTGTTAATACGGTTTCGATGGCTTCTTCGTTGCTTTGGATATTTGGTGCAAAACCACCTTCATCACCTACATTGGTACTAAATCCTTTTTTCTTCAACACCGTTTTTAATGCATGGAATATTTCAACACCCCAACGTAAACCTTCGCTAAATGAAGTAGCGCCAACAGGCATTACCATAAATTCCTGAAAATCGATTTTGTTATCAGCATGTGCACCACCATTCAAAATATTCATCATTGGAATAGGCAAAACCCTTGCATTTGTACCCCCAATATACCGGTATAAAGGCAAATTCGCTTCTAAGGCTGCAGCTTTTGCTACCGCCAAACTTACCGCCAACATTGCATTTGCACCTAACTTACTCTTGTTTTCTGTTGCATCCAATGCAATCATCATCTCGTCAATACCAGTTTGATCCGCTACATCCCAACCCAATAAATGATCCGCAATTGTAGTATTAACATTTTTCACCGCTTTCAAAACTCCTTTACCGCCATATATTTTTTTATTGTTATCTCTCAATTCCGCCGCTTCGTGAATGCCAGTACTTGCTCCACTAGGAACAGCCGCACGTCCCAAATGATCATTCTCCGTTAAAATATCTACTTCAATGGTAGGATTTCCTCTACTGTCTAAAATTTGTCTCGCATGAATGGATGAAATGTAACTCATTTTAATGTTGATTTTTTATGAATAATGGTTTGATTTTTATAAAATTACAATGTAAGTGATTTGAAAACAGATTCTAATTTATGGCTTTCGCTATTTAATGAAACGATATTTAAATTGTTGTTTAAACAAAGTTCCATGATTTGTTTTCTTATCGATACGGCATTACTTGTTTCAAAATTATATTTATTTTGACTTATCTCTTTAATGCTTATACAATCTTTAATTTCAGAAAATAAATTTGATGCAATTTTTTCTTTAAACTCAACAGAAACCATTTGATTTTCATTGGTTTTGTTTTTCAAATTAATCAATTGGTCGTCGGCCACAATTTGCCCTTTGTTTATAATGATTACCCTTTCGCAAATGGCTTCAACGTCTTGCATTATGTGAGAAGAAAAAATAACCGTTTTATTTTCAGCTAGTCTTTTTATGATGTCTCTAATTTCAATGATTTGATTGGGATCTAAGCCGGAAGTAGGTTCATCTAAAATCAAAACTTCTGGATTATGAACCAAAGCTGCTGCTATGCCAACACGCTGTTTATAGCCTTTACTTAATTGCCCGATTTTTTTATGTACTTCGTTTGTTAACCCTACCAATTCAACTACATCATTTACACTTGATTGCAAATTATCTATATGATATACACTTCCTACAAAAGACAAATACTCTTTCACATACATATCTGCATATAAAGCATTCGACTCTGGTAAGTACCCAATTTTTCTCTGTGTTTGTGTAGGCTGATTTTGAACGGAAATTCCACATACTTCAATTGAGCCCATTTCAGGTTTTAGAAACCCAGTTATCATTTTCATTGTGGTGGATTTCCCCGCGCCATTTGGCCCCAAAAAACCAACGATTTCATTTTTGCCAATCAAAAATGATATGTCGTAAACGGCTTTTTGCGCACCGAAATTTTTTGAAAGATGGGTAACAGATATTGACAATGGTTTATTTTTATCTTTTTAATTCTAAATTTTCTACTTTATCCTAATCAATTTTTAATGAACTATATTTTCAAAAGCATCTAATTATTTTTCAGCATCTTGCTTTGGTCCTTGCCCTTGTTGATTTCTTGGCCCATTATTATTTGGCCTACTTTCTTGATTTCTTCTATTGTTTGAATTCCCAGCATTTTGCGGGCCTTTTTGTGGCCCTCTTGTATTGGGTTGATTTGACCTAGGTTGGTTTTGCTGACCCTTAGGAATACCTTGATTTTGAGGACCAGATTGATGTTGACTACGCTCTTTATCTCTACGCTTTCTTGTGGTTTTTTCCAAACTTTTCAAGCTAATTTGACCAACCAAATCTGCATATTCTGGTTCTACTTCTTTTGGTTTTGAAGTAACTATTTCAGCTGTCTCCAATTCTTCAGGACGAATTCCTTGTTTGTTTTGGGCTTTAATTCTTTTAACCGTTTCAAGTGTCAATGGATAATGTTTGTTGCTATCCGACATTGTGTACCACATCAAATTTTTGAAAATGTCTTTTTTAATTAGAAATGCACGTCCTTTTGCCAATTCCAACATATCGGCATCATTCGGGAAAAATTGCAATGCATCCATATAGGTATCCAACTCGAAATTCAAACAACATTTCAAACGACCACATTGCCCACTTAATTTAGTTTGGTTAATGCTTAAATTTTGGTAGCGTGCGGCATTTGTATTCACACTTTTAAAATCTGTAAGCCAAGTACTGCAGCATAATTCTCTACCACAACTTCCAATACCACCAACTTTTCCTGCTTCTTGCCTTGCCCCAATTTGCCTCATTTCTACTTTAACTTTAAATTCGGCAGCGTATAATTTTATTAATTCTCTAAAATCTACACGATCATCGGCTATATAAAAAAAAGTGGCTTTTCTAGCATCGGCTTGAATTTCTACTTCTGCCATTTTTAACTCTAACCTTAAATAACGGGCAATTGCTCTGCTTCTTATCAGCATATTCGCCTCTTTCGCTTTCGTTTCTACCATTTTTTGAATATCCTGTTCCGAAGCTCTTCTCAATACTTTTTTTATTTCAGGACTTTTCTCATCAATGTTATTTTTCTTCAATTGTAAGCGAACCAATTCTCCGGTTAGATTTATCATGCCCACATCAAAACCATTAACGCCTTCAACGGCTACCATTTCACCTTTTCCATAATAATGTAAGGTTGTATTCTTAAAATAATCTTTTCGACTACCATTATTAAAACTAATTTCTACAACTCTGCAATTGCTTTCAGGATCACTAAAAGGCAAATTGGCAAGCCAATCATGTACATTCATTCTGTTACAACCACCACTTGAGCAATTGCCATGACTTTGACAACCACTTGGTGCGCCATCTTTACTGGTTCCACAACTTCCACAACCCATAAATATTTTAATTTTACAATTATTAAATTTAGTACCAACGCTTGAAATATTGCAAATCAAAATATAATTTGCAATTATGCGACCAAAATTACTGATTTGTTGCTAATAATATGATATAACTTAATGGTTAATGCATGAAACAGAATTTTAGCATTTGCATTTCGTTCTATATGGTAGATTGAATGATCTAATTCTTGGATGATTGCTTCTTGCTGCGCAATATTACACAATCGATTAAAACGACTTGCAAAATCCATTTCTGCAGAAACTTTTTCTGTAATCTCTAACTGACTTAACGCTTGATTTCCTCGAACCCTTAGCGACAAAGCTTGTTCGAGCAAATAAATAAAATATTGAAGAAACTGCTTTTGTTTTTCTCTACCAATTTTAGCGATCTCCTCCACCCATTTCATTTGAGCAAATGGACCAGTTTTTACAATGGTGTTTAACCAATCTCGTAAAGTTACTTCCCAGTCATCTTCAATTTGATGCATTTGATGCAAAGCTTCTCTGAAATTCCCTTTAGACAAATAGGCAAATAACTTGGATTTATTTGAATCAATATTGTATTTCAACTCCAAAGCAGTTTGAATTTCTTCAGTTTGCAACATCGAAAATTTTATCAACTGGGTTCTAGAAAGAATAGTTGGCAAAATCAGCTGTTCGTTTTCCGCCACAAAAATAAAAATCGTATTTGGAGGTGGTTCTTCTATTAATTTCAACAATTTGTTGCCTTCTTTTCCCAGCAATTCCGTCATCCACATAATCAGAAACTTATACTCCGATTCAAAACTTTTTAGGTTTAAAATCCGATGGATCTCTTCGCACTCTACTGCTGTAATGTTGGCTTGTTTGTTCTCAGCTTCAATATACTGCAACCAATCATGCGTGTTTCCGTAAGGGTTTTCTAATATAAAAGAACGCCATTTAGCAATCAAATCATTTGAAATGGTTGGCCTGTCGGTTCTTAACCCACTTATTGTTGGTATTGAAAAATGAATATCAGGATGTACCAACTTTGATGCTTTTAAGCAAGAAGGACATTCGCCACAAGAATCTGACATATCAAATTCTTGATTTTCATTTTCTGAAATGGGTGAATCATCGCCAAATAAGGAGACTTCTTTTTGGGGAAGAGGTGGAGTTGTTCCGTTTACCCGTTCACAACAAATGTATTGTGAAAAAGCCATTGCAGCAGACAATGTGCCGTTGCCTTCTTTTCCAAGAAATAACAAAGCATGGCTGAGCCTATTTTGATTATACATCTCAATAAGACGTTGCTTTACCTGATTTTGACCTATAATATCTTTAAACTGCACAATGCAATTTAAAATAAAATAATTCAGTAAAGAGAAAAGATATCGACTCTATAGAGAAATAATTATTTACAACTTGTCTGTAATATCCTTGCTTAAAGGAGTGGTGTTGCTTTCAAACTTAGAAATGATGATGCCATTTTCGTCCAATAAAAACTTATTGAAATTCCATTTTATTTCTGCATCAAGAACACCATTTTGCTCTTTTTGTGTGAGCCATTGATAAATTGGAGCGATACTTTCTCCTTTTACAGAAACTTTTGCTGCCATTGGAAAACTTACGCTGTAATTTTTTGTACAAAAAGATTTGATTTCATCATTAGTGCCAGGTTCTTGTCCGCCAAAATCATTTGAAGGGAAACCAACTATAACCAGTCTGTCTTTGTATTGATTATATAAAGTTTCCAAATCTTTATACTGAGGCGTATACCCACATTCTGAAGCAGTGTTTACGATTAATATTTTCTTCCCTTTTAAGGTTGAGAAATCAATTTTTCCGCCGTCCAAGGCTGTAACTACAAATTGATGAATACTTTTGGGTGATTCGATTTTCATATTTTCTGCTTTTTCCATATTGGTATTTTTAATTGAAGTTGAACCACAAGCAGTTAACATCAAGGCGAACAAAATAATTTTAAACATACTTTTTTATTTTTAAACAACAATTAAATTAAAAAGTTCAAAGGCTAAAAGATTATTGTTTTTCATAACAACCCATGTCTGTTGTCAATCCAGATATTCTTGTTTGATTATCGAGATCATTTAAATAGATGGTATTAATACCTTGATCTATTCCTGGTGCAAAGGGATTGTTCTTTATTCTAAAATCATAATAATTATTAAACACATCTACACTATCAAAATGGGGATCTTGATTTTTAATTGATGTAATAAAATTTGCGTCAATTGGATCTACATCGGCTTTATATAATGTATGATTAAATGATACATCAAAAAGCGTGTTACCAAATTTGTCAACAAAAATCTCCTCAGTATTTGTACCACCTTCGCCCCAAAAAATGCAATTGGTAAATTGGGCAGATAAATCTGAAGCAATGGGATTTCCATTTTGATAAATGTAGTTGCTTACGTTCAAAGTAGGTTTATTGTGGCTCATGAAATCATTTGAATAACCTACAGAAGTACAATTTACAAATTCATAATTCCCCCCATTAATAATTCGAATACCCGTTCCACAATTGCTGATTAACGAATTTTCAACAAGCAAATCGGAATGATTACTAAAAATACCCGCATCATAGGCATTATTAATCGTGCATTGATGAATAGATACTTTAGGAAATGTATTTATTGATGGATCTAAAGCAAGAATCGCCTGATATGCATTTTTTATTACCGTAAAATGTAGCACATTATTCTTACTTGATGTTCTAAAAATAATTCCCGGCCAACTTGCTGGCAAATTACTGTAATCATTATCTAATCGATCACCAGTAAAAATCACTTCATCATTTTTTGCGCCTTGTGTCATAAGTGTACCATCAACTAATATAGGTGCATTTGCATGTACAAATATTTTCGTTCCTGATTCAATAGTTAATACCGCAGATTCATTTATGTGTATACTGCCAAGAATCACATAGGGTAAATCATTTTGCCAACTTACATCTCCAATAATGTTTTCATTGGTTAAAAAATGTGCGTTCTGTCCATAAGCTTGTAACTGAATAAATTTTTCGTTGCCAGTATAATTTATTTTGATGCTATCGCTTAAAATAAAGGGCAAGTTTTGTTGGGTAGGATTAATTGTTATCGCAACAAAAATATATATGCTATCGTTGGCATCAATTTCAATATTATTTAGTTGAGTTGCCGCAGTGCCATTAATATTTAACCTAAAAGCAGATTGTGTTCCGCCCATTAATTTGATTTCAGACAAAAGCAGCTTCTGGTTGTTTTGATTTATGATTTTAAACGATTTAGTAATTGAACCAACTGATGTAAAAACCGTATCGAATTTAATGCTATCGGATGTAAAAAATAAACTTGCGTCTGAAGAGGTAATGAAATTTTCTTTATTACAGGAGGTCATAAAAAAAATGATGCAAAATGCTATCGGAAAATAAAAAAATAATTTTCGTTTCATTTATAATTTATTAAGTTAAAATTAAAAATTAAAAAAAGCCCAAATTGTTGAATCGAGGGTTTTTTAATTTTTATCCACCACAATAGGAAGTTTTTTTACTTTTTACTTTTTATCCGCCACGGCGGACAAGCTTTTTTACTTTTTACCACCTTATAGGACAAATATAGTTTTAATGATTAAAGAATGTAAAGAATCCTCAATCACTTGCGTGTGCTAAAACAGCAATGCTCAATTTGGTGTTTTCAATAGATAAAATGGTATTACTGCATACTTCTAAAGTAGCGCCCGTTGTAATTACATCGTCGATCAACAAAATATGTTTGCCGATTATGCTTTCTTCATTCTGAACATCAAACGTTCCGTCAACATTTATCCATCTTTCCAAACGTTGTTTTTTTGTTTGGGTAGATGTTTTTTTTGAACGTAAAATAATTTTATTCAACACGGGAGTATTCATTTTTTGAGAGAGGCCATTGGCTAAAATTTCGGCTTGGTTATACCCTCTTTTTTTTTGTTTATCCGGATGCATTGGCAATGGAATAATGGCGTCAATATTTTTGAAACGACCACTATTTAAAAGTTGATCTCCCATTAGTTTCCCAAGATAAATTCCAATTTCTTGATTGCCTTTGTATTTTAATTGATGAATTAACTGCTGCATAATTTGTCCTTTTGAAAAATAAAAAATGCTACAAGCGGATTGCAATTTTGCCCTTCCATAAAATATATGCTCGATTTGATTATCTGGTATTTTGGCGAAATCTGTATGTGGCAATTGTTGCATACAATTAAAACAAATCAGTTGAATTTTACCATGCAAATCATCACCGCAACCAGCGCAAACATGCGGATAAAAAAGTTGTAACGCATCTTCTAAAATATTTGATAGGGATTTCATTAAAAAGAATTAAAACAACAATTGATATAATTGTTCCACTTTTCCGAGGGCAATGATTTCTATTTTAGACTTAAGTTTATCGAGCGATTTTGCATTGTATTTACTGACAACTATTTTCTCAAATCCTAATTTCTCCGCTTCGGCAATTCTTTGTTCAACTCTATTTACTGCTCTTATTTCTCCGCTAAGTCCTACTTCACCTGCAAAGCAAATATGTTGAGGTAAAGCCACATCTTCATAACTACTCAATAATGCAGAAATAATGGCTAAATCGATTGAAGGATCTTCTGCTTTTATGCCACCAGCTATATTTATAAAAACATCTTTTACCCCGAAATGAAAACCGCCTCTTTTTTCTAAAACAGCCAACAACAACTGAAGTCTTCTCAAATCAAAACCACTTACTGTTCTTTGAGGCGTTCCATACACACTTTGGGTTACAAGCGCTTGGGCTTCTATCAATAATGGACGCATGCCTTCAATGGTGGCGGCAATGGCAATACCACTCAATTGATCTTCTTTGTTGGTGATTAAAATTTCACTTGGATTGCTAACTGCACGCATACCTTGACCTGTCATTTCATAAATACCCAATTCGGCTGTAGAACCAAATCTATTTTTTAAGGTTCTAAGAATTCGATAGGCATAATGACGATCACCTTCAAATTGAAGAACGGTATCAACCATGTGTTCCAATATTTTTGGACCAGCAATGTTTCCATCTTTTGTGATGTGGCCAATTAAAAAAACAGGCGTATTGGTTTCTTTGGCAAAACGCTGAAATTCAGCTGCACATTCTCTAATCTGACTAATGCTTCCCGGTGATGATTCTACAAACGGAGATTGTAATGTTTGAATGGAATCAACAATGATTAATTGAGGCTTTAATTTTTTTATCTCTTTAAAAATACTTTGTGTATCAGTTTCTGTCAACAAATAAAATTGATCATTAGAAATCCCAACACGGTCTGCGCGCATTTTAATTTGCTGCTCACTTTCCTCACCACTGATATATAACGTGGTTATATTTTTTATTTGCAAACCAATTTGCAAAAACAACGTTGATTTACCAATTCCAGGTTCGCCGGCAACGAGAACAATGCTTCCCAAAACAATGCCACCACCAAGTACACGATTTAATTCTGCATCAGAAGTGATGATTCTTTTTTCTTCAGCACTTATAACATCATTAATAGCAATCGTTTTCAATTTTGAAATACCATTGTATTCTTTCCATTCGTCTTTATTATTTTTTTCTGTTCCCTTAACGATAACTTCTTCAACAAAAGTATTCCATTGTGTACATGATGGACATTTGCCCAACCACTTTGCACTTTCATGACCACATTGCTGACAAAAAAAAGATGATTTAGTTTTACTCATGAAGTAAATGTAAATGCAAAAATGCTAAAGAAAAAAAACTGAATTTTATTTATTAGAGAAATATAAAAAAAAGAAAAAGAAAATCTATAAAAGTAAAAGGGTCAGCATCTCTGCTAACCCTAGAACTTACTAACCCATTAAATTCTATTGCTAAATTACAAATTGCCCCTACAAAAAAAAATCTTTTTTTAAAAATGTGAATAAGTTTATGCAGCATTAAATTTGATATTATTAAATAATATATTGATAACTATTTGATTTTCATTTGATTAATCGTTAAATAAAAAAAATAACCCGATTTCATAAATATTTCTTTAACATTTTAATAAAAAAATTAATTTAGTTTAAATTACAAACTAATTTATATCTTGAATAAAAATAAAATTTACACTATTAGGAGGATTTAACACATTTATTCAAAAAACAAAGCAATATTTCATTTTTTTAAAAAAATAAACCCATTTAAAAGGGCAATTGTTAGAATTATAACATCAATGCTACGGATTTGACATATGTAATTTTTTTATGCATAAAAAATAAGCGATGATTTAATACCTGTTTAAAAATTAGAAACCAATTATTATAAATAAAAATTGATGAAACTTTTATTTTAAAAACCATGAATAAAAATCTAGACCCATTATTACTTTCTCAATCTCGACTTTCCATTATTGGATTATTGTATAAATCAAATGAACTTGAATTTGTTCAAATTAAAGACACTTTAAAATTAACTGCTGGAAATTTAAGTACACAGATACAAAAGTTGAAAAAAGCTGATTTCTTGGAAATCGAAAAGAAATTCAAAGGCAATTATCCGCAAACGATTTGTAGAATTACACCAAAAGGAATCATTGCTTTTGAAGATTTCATTACAAACATGAATCAATTCACCAACTCATTTTCTTTTATAATACCAGCCAATACTGACACAAAGCAAAATCGTCTCTAAGTTTTTTAATCAATCTTCTGCATAGAAAACTAGGAGTAGATAAACTTTATTAATTTTATAGTGTTATAAATTTTTATGAATAAAATTCTTGAAATAAATCATCTCTCAAAAAAATACAAAGACATTAATGCTGTTGATGATTTGTCGTTCTCTGTAAATAGTGGCGATGTGTATGGTTTTTTAGGACAAAACGGCGCTGGGAAATCTACCACGATACGAATGATGCTTACTTTGATTGAGCCAACTTCGGGTGATATAAATATCTTCGGCAAACCACTTAATAAAAACAGACACGAAATATTGTCGAAAATTGGCGCTGTAATTGAACGTCCTGATTTATATAAATACTTAACTGCTTACGAAAATCTAAAATTGTTTGCCAAAATGAGCAACGTAAATGTTACACATAAATTATTGATGGACCAACTAGATATGGTTGGGCTTGCAGACCGGAGTAAGAGTAAGGTGAAAACATATAGCCAGGGAATGAAACAAAGATTAGGAATTGGCATTGCTTTAGTGCACAATCCTGATTTAATTATTTTGGACGAGCCCACGAATGGTTTAGACCCTCAAGGCATTGCAGATATTAGACATTTAATTTTAAAACTAAGTACCGAAATGGGAAAAACAGTTGTGGTTTCTTCTCATCTTCTAAGTGAAATAGAATTGATTGCAAACAGAATGATTGTAATTCACAAAGGGAAAAAAATTGTAGAAGGTTTTGTAAAAGATTTGCTCGATCCATCAAAGACATTAGTAGAAATTGAAACAACAGATAATGAATTTGCAAAGTCTGTTTTAAAAAATTCGGCGTTTGCAACAATGGTTGTAGACAACAACGATAAACTTCATTTGACCATAAATAAAATTGAAATCTCCTCTTTAATAAAATTTATGGTGGATACAAATGTTCAAATTATTGCAGTTACACCAAGGCATTCACTAGAAGATTATTTTTTGAATTTAACTAAAACTGCATAATATGTGGAATCTGCTTCAAATAGAATTATTTAAAATCTCAAAGCGTCCGCGAACTTATATAGCATTTGCTGCTATTGCAGCTATTGTGATGATTTTTCAATTTGCATTTAAAGCAGATGGAGAAAGCTATATGAATTTAATGATGCAAAACATTCAGGATAATTTTGAGCTAGACAAATCAAAAGCCATCAATGGATATTTCATGTGTTATATCATATTAAACACATTGCTGGTTCAGGTTCCAATATTAGTAGCGTTAATTGCCGGTGATGCCATTTCGGGAGAAGCCAACATGGGCACATTAAGGTTGTTATTGACCAAGCCCATAAGTCGTACACATTTGTTGTTGGTTAAATTTTTTGCCTCATTTATTTTTACGGTTGTGTTATTAATTTGGATGGCGATGATTGCACTTTTTTTGAGTATGGCTATTTTCGGTGTGGATGACATGCTCATCTTCAGGGCAAAGGGCGAAGAATCACAGATTTTACAAATTACCAAAGACGATATTTTGTGGAGATATTTTGCGGCTTTTGGTTATGCCGCCATTGCGCTTACTGTGATTGCAGCCCTTTCCATTTTACTTTCTGTTTTTGCAGAAAACTCTATCGGACCTATTGTTGCCACAGTTTGTATCGTTATTTTTTTTACCATCGTTTCTAATTTAAATGTGCCGATTATTGATAAAAATGTAAAGCCGTATTTATTCACTTCTTATTTGGTGGGATGGAAAGGATTTTTTTACATTGGCATTAATGATGATGGACAACCCATAAAAGGCAGCATTGAAAATTGGGGTGCGATTAGAAAAAGCTTAACCATATTATTCGCTCATATTGCTTTGTTTCTTGGCATTGCAATTGCCGTTTTTAGAAAAAAAGATATTTTATCCTAAAAAAATTACCCATGATTAAAACATTGATTACAACTTTTATCCTCACAATAATTATCCCTATTTGTGCTACTGCTCAAGATATCAATCAAATTGTATCTCAAGTAAAAAAGAAAATCGAATTGGTTTCAGATTATGAAGCATCTGGAAAAATGAAAACAAATGTTGCGTTTCTTAAAATCCCGATTGCCAATGTAAAAATGTATTTTAAGCGACCAAACAAACTTAAATTGAAAAGTGAAAAAGGCGTTTCATTTGTTCCAAAAGGCGCTATGAGTTTGAACATGAATAATTTATTTGCAGTAAACAACTATACCATTATAGATGCAGGTACAGAAAAAATGGGAAACACATTAGTAAGAATCGCTCGCCTGCTGCCCAACGAAGATAACAACGACATTGTACTTTCTACACTTTATATTGATCCAGTCAATTTGGTTATTTTAAAAAGCAAAACCACTACCAGAGAAAACGGAACTTATGAGCTTGAAATGGTGTACAAAAATTATTTAAAATACGGTTTGCCGGACAAAATTCTTTTCTCTTTTAATACAAAAGATTACAAATTACCTAAAGGAATTACGTTTGATTTTGATGATGGAGCAGAAACAAAAAAAGCATCTACCGATTTGAAAAACAAAAAAGGACAGGCAGAAATAACCATTAACAGTTACATCATCAACAAAGGAATTGCGGATGTTTTTTTTAATTAAAAACGAAACATTTAATCTTCTAAAATTTTCTCATCAACTGCATTTGCCAACACATTCTTACTCAATTTCCTTAGAGGATTAGTCCGTTGGGTATCGTATTCTTTTCTATTATTAATAATATCGATACAACTGAAAAGCGCTTGACGCATTGATGTTTCATCTGCAATGCCTTTTCCAGCAATATCAAAAGCGGTTCCATGATCTGGAGAGGTTCTAACTCCTGTTAAGCCTGCTGTAAAGTTTACGCCTTCACCTAATGAAAGTGATTTAAAAGGAATCAATCCTTGATCGTGATATAATGCAAGTACGGCATCAAATTTTTCATATTGGCCTCTTGCGAAGAATGCATCTGCGCTATAAGGACCAAAGCAAAATATATCTTTTGTTTTAGCCAATTGAATAGCTGGTTTTATAATTTCAATTTCTTCTTTTCCAATTAATCCTTCATCACCAGCATGTGGATTTAAACCCAAAATCGCAATTTTAGGTTTTACGATATTGAAATCTCTTCTTAAAGATTGATTGATAAGATTAAGCTTGCTAAGTATTTTTTCTTTTGTAATCACCTGAGCTACGTCTTTTACGGGCAAATGTTCTGTGAGTAAACCTATCTTCATATTTTCTGCAACCATCAACATCACTAGATCTTGAACGCCAAACAGTTTTTGTAAATATGGGGTATGTCCGGTGTGGTTGAATGCATCAGACTGAATATTTTTTTTGTGAATAGGCGCTGTAACCAAGCCGTCAATTTTTCCAGCTTTCAATGCTTCGGCAGCAGCGGAAAGGCTTAAAATAGCATACTTTCCGCCGGTATCGTTCATTTCACCTGGTGTAATGGCAACATCTTCTTCCCAAACATGAAATACATTAACCTGCTTAGGATTTATTTTTGTAGAATCTTTGATAATCGAGAAGTTGATATTTACATCAGGCAATGATTTTCTATAAAAATTAATGGCCTTGTTATTTCCAAAAATAACCGGTGTGCAAATGTCAAGTATCCGATTGTCGTTCAATACTTTAATGATTAATTCGATTCCAATTCCGTTGATATCACCACAACTGAATCCAATAATTGGCTTTTGATCTGCTATTACACTCATGCGTTTTATAAATTGAGCGGTAAAAATACGAAAAAAGGTTTGTTGTTTATTGTTTGTTGTTTATTGTTTGTTGGACTTAATGCCATCTAAGCATCTAGCATTATCCCCTTATCTTTGTTCTGATGTACACTATAAAAAAATCGCTGGGACAGCATTTTCTGAAAGACGCGCCTACACTAGAAAAGATAATGGCAACCTTAGCTATGCATCCTTTTACAAATTTGTTGGAGGTTGGTCCGGGAGCGGGTGCTTTAACGCAGTATTTAATTAAATTAGAGAACATCGATTTCAAAGCGGTTGAATTGGATGATGAGAAAATAGCTTATTTAAAAAACAAATACCCTGTTTTATCTGATAAAATAATTGCTGATGATTTTTTGCAAACGGCAATTCCATTTGACGAACCATTTACCGTTATTGGAAACTTCCCGTATAATATTTCTACCCAAATTTTATTTAAAGTAATTGACTGGAAAGATCAAGTTCCCGTTGTTATTGGCATGTTTCAAAAAGAAGTGGCCCAACGTGCCGCATCAGCACCTGGCTCAAAAGTTTACGGTGTACTGAGTGCTTTAATTCAAGCGTATTATGATGTAGAATATTTGTTTGATGTAGCACCCGAATGTTTTAATCCTCCACCAAAAGTGATGAGTGGTGTAATTAGATTAACCAGAAGAAAAACGCCGCTTGACGTAAAATCTGAGCGTTCGTATAAGGTTTTGGTGAAAGCTGCTTTTAATCAACGCAGAAAAACGTTGAGAAACGCTTTAAAAGCGCAGTTTTCTGCAGAAGTTTTACAAGATGAGATTTTTAATAAAAGAGCTGAAGCTTTATCTATTCAAGAATTTGCTGCACTTACTTTTCGCATGACTTCATAATTGCGTTTAATTAATTTTTTTGCACCTTTTTATCTGTAATTTTGTCCCCGTTATAATTTAGAGGCGATTACAACCCGATAATTTAATATTATCTAAAAAAGTTGTTTATAAAAATTAAAACCTAAAACCGCAATGAGCTTTTCTACCAAACATAAAATTCGCATTGTTACAGCGGCTTCTTTATTTGATGGTCATGATGCTGCCATAAATATAATGAGGCGTATTCTTCAAAGTAAAGGTGCCGAAATTATTCACCTCGGACATAACAGAAGTGTAGCTGAAATTGTAGAATGTGCCATTGAAGAGGATGTTCAAGGAATAGCCATTACGAGCTATCAAGGTGGGCACGTTGAGTTTTTTAAATACATAAAAGATTTATTGGAAGAAAATGGATGTGGGCATATAAAAATATTTGGCGGTGGAGGTG
The DNA here is from genome assembly GCA_947483415.1 of Chitinophagaceae bacterium. Taxonomy (GTDB): domain Bacteria; phylum Bacteroidota; class Bacteroidia; order Chitinophagales; family Chitinophagaceae; genus Ferruginibacter. The sequence goes on along the minus strand of CANKLV010000001.1, from coordinate 5,749 downwards.
GTACCATTTTACCAGATGAAATAGAAGAATTACACCAATATGGCATCACCCGAATTTATTCTCCGGATGATGGTAGAACAATGGGCTTAGAAGGCATGATTGAAGATTTATTGAATCAATGTGATTTTGGCGTAACACATGAGGCTAAATATGAAAACCCAATGACATTGGGCGAGTTAATTGATGTTCGTTATGTGGCAAGAAAAATAACTCAAGCTGAAAATGATTGTTTTGCTGGAGTAAATCAAAACATAATTAAAAAATCCACTACGCCTGTTTTGGGTATTACCGGAACAGGTGGCGCAGGAAAATCTTCGGTTACAGATGAAATCGTAAGACGTTTTTTGCAGAATTATACAGACAAAACGATTGCCGTTATTTCGGTAGATCCATCAAAGAAAAAAACTGGTGGTGCTTTATTGGGCGATCGTATTCGTATGAATTCAATCTCTTCTCCAAGAGTGTACATGCGCAGTTTGGCTACAAGAGAAAGCGATAAAGCATTGAGCAAATATGTTCAAGATGCAATTGACATCTGCAAAGAAGCTGGATACGATTTTATTATTTTGGAATCAGCAGGTGTTGGACAAAGCGATGCTTCTATTTTGGACTATTGTAAAGTAAGCATGTATGTGATGACGCCAGAATATGGGGCGCCTTCTCAATTGGAAAAAATAAACATGCTTGATTATGCCGATGTGGTGTGTGTAAATAAATTTGACAAAGCCGGTGCTTTAGATGCGCTTCATGATGTGCGCAAACAATTCAAACGTAACCACGGACTTTGGAGTGCTAAAGATGAAGAGCTTCCAATTGTTGGTTCTATTGCGGCACAATTTAATGATGCAGGTGTAAATGAATTGTTTAAGTTGTTGATGCAAAAAATAACCGAAAAAACAGGAATCGATTTTAGTGCTTCAAATTCAGGAATATTAAAAATTGAATCCAATATTCCTTCTACTGTAATTCCTGCAAGTAGGGTTAGATATCTTTCAGAAATTGCAGAAACCATTTATGCGTATGACACTCAAACCAAAGCACAGAGTGAACTTGCGAGTAAATGGTATCAAATTTCTGGAACACTACAAACACTAAAGTCAGAAATCAATCATGAAACAAAAGTGGCTTTAGAAAAAGCTCTGCATGAAATTGAATCTAAAATTACGGTTGAAAATAAAAAGCTAATTACGAATTGGCATTCAGTTTGCGAACGATATAAAAAACCCAATTATGAATTTCAGGTAAGGGATAAAATTATTAAGCAGCCTTTAATTTATGAAAGCTTATCTGGATCTAAAATATCTAAAGTTTATTTGCCAACTTATAAAGATTGGGGCGATATTTTGCAATGGCAACTTCAAGAAAATGTTCCTGGAGAATTTCCATACACCGCTGGTGTGTTTCCATTAAAAAGAGATGGCGAAGATCCAACCAGAATGTTTGCTGGCGAAGGTGGACCTGAGCGGACAAATAGAAGGTTTCACTATGTAAGTGTTGGTCAACCGGCAAAGCGTTTAAGTACTGCATTTGATAGCGTTACTTTATATGGCGAGGATCCTACATTAAGACCAGATATTTATGGCAAAATTGGAAATAGTGGTGTAAGTATTGCAACGATTGATGATGCAAAAAAATTATACAGCGGCTTTGATTTGTGCGACCCAAAAACATCGGTAAGTATGACCATTAATGGACCTGCGCCGATTTTGCTCGCATTTTTCATGAACGCTGCAATCGACCAACAATGTGAAAAATACATTATTGAAAATAATTTAAAAGAAGAGGTGAATAAAATTATCGAAGCTAAATTTAAATTAAATAATTTGCCGAAATATATTGGCACTGATGGAAATGAAGTAACGCCGATAAAAGGAGAAATGGCTGGAGCATTGCCAACTGGGAATAATGGTTTAGGCATACGTTTGCTGGGATTGAGCGGAGAAGATGTTTTACCAAAAGAAGTATATGAAAAGTTGAAAGCAAAAGCACTTTCAACCGTAAGAGGCACCGTTCAAGCAGATATTTTAAAAGAGGATCAAGCACAGAATACTTGTATATTTTCTACAGAGTTTGCATTGAAGTTAATGGGAGATGTTCAGCAGTATTTCATTCAACATCAGGTTGAAAACTTTTACAGCGTTAGTATTAGTGGATATCATATTGCCGAAGCTGGTGCAAATCCGATAACTCAATTGGCATTTACTTTGGCAAACGGATTTACATATGTTGAATATTATTTGAGTAGAGGTATGAACATCGACGACTTCGCTCCGAATTTGTCTTTCTTTTTTAGCAATGGAATGGATCCCGAATATAGCGTTATCGGACGTGTTGCCCGTCGCATTTGGGCTAAAGCCATGAAAAATAAATACAACGCCAATAGCCGTAGCCAAAAATTGAAATACCATATTCAAACCAGTGGACGAAGTTTGCACGCACAGGAAATCGATTTCAACGACATCCGTACTACATTACAAGCTTTATATGCCATTTACGACAATTGTAATTCTCTACATACCAACGCTTACGATGAAGCCATTACAACGCCAACAGAAGAAAGTGTAAGAAGAGCGATGGCGATTCAATTAATCATCAACAGAGAATTGGGAACAGCAAAAAATGAAAATCCAAATCAAGGTTCTTTTCTTATTGAAGAAATGACAGAACTTGTTGAACATGCTGTAATGACTGAGTTTAACAGAATTACAGAAAGAGGTGGCGTGTTGGGAGCGATGGAAAGAATGTATCAACGTAATAAAATTCAGGAAGAAAGCTTGCATTATGAAACATTAAAACATACCGGCGAATACCCTATCGTTGGGGTAAATACTTTTTTAAGTAAAAAAGGTTCGCCTACCATTTTGCCAACCGAAGTTATTCGATCTACCACTATCGAAAAAGAATTCCAAATAGCAACCTTAGAAGCATTTAAACATAGACATCAAAATAAATCTGCAGAAATGCTTAAAACATTGCAACAAGTGGCCATACAAAATGGAAACTTATTTGATGCATTAATGGAAACGGTAAAATACTGTAGTTTGGGACAAATCACTCAGGCGTTGTATCAGGTAGGCGGACAATACAGGCGAAATATGTAATCAATAAACACGGAAAAGCTCTTTTTATTCACGAATATAAATTGACGTTGTAATTGAAAGACATTCTGAATTTATCCATATACTTTTACATCGGTTTTTCATAGGATATTGGATTTTAAAGCGGGGCTAGATTTTTATCTTGGCCCTTTTTTTATGCCTTCTACAAATCGAAACCTCTTTTACCATACCATTTTCCGATAATGGGAAATCGAGATAATTCTTTTGCTTCAATTTTTCCTACAAACCTTGCAAATAACAACATAAACACTACCCCTGTTGAAATGGAAAACCAAAGCACGTTTTTCATTAGCATGTTTAGACCAAGATGAGCCCCATAAATCAAAACAACCAATACTATATAAGACGTTAGTTTTTTTACAGCATAAGGCACTGGATAATATTTCTGTCCAAGCTTATAACTGCAAATCATCATGAAAAAATAGCAACAAATAGTAGCCAATGCGGCACCTGTGTAATGCAATATAGGAATCAGTAAAATATTTAACCCGATGGTGATTGCTGCGCCAATTATTGTAATGATTGCACCATAGCTATTTTTATCGGTTAGTTTATACCAAACACTAAGATTATAATAAATACCTAAGAAAATATTTCCAAGTGCCAGTAAGGGAACAACCTCAAGTCCTTCGGTCCAATTGGGATTGGCAAATGTTAGAAATACCCATTTAAACACATCCAAAAACAAGCCAATAAACAAAAACATAAAGCAACAAGCAATTACAAAAAACTTCATCACACGCGCATAGGTTTTTTGTGCGTTTTCACTTTTACTTTGATTGAAGAAAAAAGGTTCGGCTGCCATTCTAAAAGCCTGAATCATGATTGTAATTAAAAGTGCCAATCGAAAAACATTGGCAAATATACCCAACTCATGATCGGCTTGAACAGAAGGCAAATCCACGACATGTCGGTAAATCAATCTACTCAATACATCATTAATCATACCGCCCAAACCAACAATAATCAATGGTGCACTGTATTTCATCACTTCTCGCCACAAACCAAAACTAAATTTTAATTTTATCGTGATGATTTCTTTGAATAAAATGATTAACGTAACGATGCTTCCAATTAAGTTCCCAAACAAATAATAACCTATGCCTAAATTGGGATTATAAAAATCAACTAAAAACGAGTTGGGGTTATTTTTAATGATTGATGGCACAATCCCCATGAAAAAAATCACGATAAAAACATTCGTAAAAATTCCAGCTACTCGCGCAAATGCATATTTTTTTGGGCGATTTTCCTGACGAAGTTTGGCAAAGGGTAAAGTGTTTAAATTGTCAACTGCAATAATGCCAATCATCCATAAAATATATTCGGGGTGTTTGTTTAAATCCACTAAACCCGCAATTAAATGCTGTTGCGTGTATAAAATTGCGCTAAAAAAAATGGTGCTAAAAAACAAAGAAATCGAAAGCGTACTGTATAATTTGGTTTTATCGTGTGTTTGAGAAAATCTAAAATAAGCCGTTTCCATACCATAAGCATACAACACATTTAAAAAAGGAATCAAAGTATAAACTTGCACCAAATCTGCTGTCTTCTCTGGTAAATCAATAAAAAACGGCAAAGCCATATTCATCAGATATCCCAAAAACCTACTGGCTATTGTGGGTAGTCCATACCATAATGTTTGCCCAGCTAATTTTTTTATTCCGTTCAAGTCTTTTTATTTTATTTGTAATTTACTTGTATAATTTTTAAGTTCTTGTTTTTAGTGATGTGGATTTTTTATTTCTGGAATAATCTCAGGTGCAAATCGTGGGTTTTTTATAAAGCTGCTATCAGTTAAGGTGTACAAGAAATATATCAGCTCTGATTTTTCTTTATTCGACATGTTTATTTTTTTTCTAAACGCTGGATCTAATAATTTTTGTGTGGTGTCAATGCCATTGATATAGTGATCCATTACTTTATACAAAGAGAAAAAATGACCATCATGCATATACGGAAAACTAACTTGCACATTGCGTAATGTGGGTACTTTAAATTTCAATGAATCTTCTTTTATACCTGTAACCGAAAACCTGCCCATATCTTTTTTCTTATTTAATGGCATTCCGTTGTTTCTAAAACTATTATCTGTAAACAAGGGTTCTTTATGGCAAGATGCGCAATGGGTTTTAAAGGTGTTGTAACCGTTTAATTCGTATCCTTTGAATGTTGCTTCTCCACGCATTACTTTATCGTATTTACTGTTGGATGAAACCATGCTTCCCACAAACTGCGCTATTGCTTTCAACATGCGTTGACTGTTGATCATTGGGTCGCCAAAAGCTGCTTTAAACATCCTGATATAACTCGTATCTTTTTGAAGTTTTAATAATACCGAATCTAAATTCTCGCCCATTTCATTTGGGTCAGTTATTGGTGCTAGTGGTTGCACTTCAAGATGATTAATGGCGCCATCCCAATGCAATTCATTCATCCAGGCAACATTGGCTAATGATGGGGCATTTCTAGAACTGAATGTATTATTTACACCATGACTAAAATCGTGGTCGTAATTAGAAAAAGCGGCAAATGGTTGATGACAACTGCCACAACTTACTTGACCGTCTTTACTGAGATTGCCGTCGTAAAATAATTTTCTACCCAGTTGGAAACCTTCTTCTGTAAGT